>DATECS010000162.1:0-16233 GCA_035286785.1 Thermoguttaceae bacterium
AGAACTCCACGTCCTCGGCGTTGAAAATCGGCCCGTCCACGCACGTCCGCCGATAGTCCCAGCCGCCACGGCCGTCGCGGATCTTCGTCACGCAACTGAAACAGATGCCCATGCCGCACGCCATCGGGCTTTCCAGCGAAACCTGGCACGGCACGCCAAGCTCCTTCGCCACGCGGGCCACGGCGGCCAACATCGGCTCCGGCCCACAAGAGACGATCCGGCACGGCACGGTGGATTCCTCAACCACCGGTCGGATCAACTCGGTCACCAAGCCGTGATGCCCCTCGGTGCCATCGTCGGTTGCCACGCGAACCTCGACGCCGGAGCGGCGAAAATCCTCGACGCAGGCCAAACGTGACGCCGTCCGCGCGCCGTAGCAGAGCGTCACCCGATCGGCCTTCGCCGCGCGTCGCGGCGGATCGCCGAAGGTTCGCCCGCCAAGATACTCGCGGGCCAATGCAAGAAAAGGCGTCTGGCCGATGCCGCCGGCGACCATGATTAAGTGGCCGACCGGCTCGGGCGAAAACCCATTGCCCAACGGCCCCCAAACCTCCAGCAGCGTGCCCGGCTCGATCGCGGCCAGCAGTCCCGTCAGGTGGCCCACCACCAGATAGACAATGTCCACCAGCGCCGGCTCGCCCGCCTCGTCCGTCACGTCATAAACCGCCAACGGCCGGCCCAGCAACGGGTCGAGCGTCCCCGGCAGCCGCATCATGAGGAACTGGCCCGGCACGATCCGCCGAGCAATCTCTGGCGCGCGAAACCGCACGCGGTAGGTGTCGTCGGCCACGCGGACGTTTTCCACGACGACGACCATGCCTTGCCAAGGACGGTTGGAAGAGAGATCTCCCACGGAGAATGGATCCTTCATGTCAATCGGTACACCAAGGCATCGTCGACATAGAGCCCATTCACGGAACTGCCAGAGACGCGCACTCGCGAAATGCCCTCTGCTTTGACGGCTCCCCTGAGGTGTTTTACCAGGGTATCCTCTGGACTCACCAGACTGATTTGCCACAGGTGGATGTCGAGTGGTTCGCCTTTGGCCTCCAGGGACTTGAGGACTTCTTGGACCTTCTCATAGGCTTTCTTCGGCCCATGCACATTGACCAAGGGCGTGGCAAGAATCAGTCGCCATTCGGCGCTTTCCTCCAAATAGAACCACAATGCGGATCGAATGACAATGCCCGCCTCATCCAATGCGTGAAGGAGACGTTCGCCTTGGCTGATGTCAACATCTACCAATACTTTTGTATCCATTTCAAGAGCCCATTTTCCGTGTCGGAAACCGCAAAATAAAATTCCTTGGCATGTTTTTCCATTTCCTCGTCGTCCCGAAACTCATAGCGGTTGCTCTCGGACCAATCTTTGATAACGGACCAATTCACTCCGAGTTCGGAATTTTTCCCGGCCTCATTGAGCCGTTGCGTTAACCCCGCGTGTCGAAGCAATTCCGCGAGATCATGGGTGTAGTATTTTGCCGCTTGCTTGTCGGGAAAGTCGTACTGTTCGGTCTGTTTGGCAATACACGCTTTGAGCGCGCATTCAACCGCATAGCCACCTATATAATACGCTCCCGACCAGTGCCTTTGGTCCAACAACGCTTTCGAATCGGCCAACCGTAGCTCGGCCAATTGTTGAAAATCCGACCGGTTCACGATACCCCCCACCGCATAGAGGTAGCCCCCTTATCACGAACGCATCCCAAACCACACTACCGCACGGATGTTTCTTCCTACCACACCGCATCATGTGTCGCAAGTG
Source organism: Thermoguttaceae bacterium (assembly GCA_035286785.1). Classification (GTDB taxonomy): domain Bacteria; phylum Planctomycetota; class Planctomycetia; order Pirellulales; family Thermoguttaceae; genus UBA11386. Next base: position 1,765 of record DATECS010000162.1, read on the forward strand.
GGATGCCCCAACCCCGTCGCCTTGCGCAAGGCCTGGATCTCTTGGCGGCTCAAGGGCCGGCATTCGCCCGAGGCCATGTTGCCCAGCCGCACCGGTCCGACGGCGATGCGGACCAGCCGCAGCACCTTGTGGCCCACCTTGGCCAGCACGCGGCGGATTTCACGATTGCGGCCTTCGTCCAACACCATTTCCAGGACGGCGCTTTGTTTCTGACGCGAGCGGATCTCGATGCCCGGCACGCGAACGAAAGCCTCGGCCAGACGGATGCCGTTCCGAAGCTGGTCGAGCGTCTCGCGCGTCGGCGCGCCGGCCACCATCACGCGATAGACCTTCTGGATGCCGTAGCGCGGATGGGTCAGCCGGTTGGCCAGATCCCCGTCGTTGGTCAGCAGGATGAGGCCCTCGCTGTGCAGGTCGAGCCGGCCAACGGCGAAAAGTCGCCCCGCCCGCTCCGGCGCCAGGTCGATCACCCGGGGACGCCCCGACGGATCGCGGCTGGTCGAGATCACCCCGTCGGGCTTGTTCACGGCGTAGTAAAGATGCCGCGCGCGAGGCAGCGCCACGCCGTCCACGCGAACCTCTTGCGAGGCCGCGTCGACCCGGGTGCCCAACTCCGTGATGACCCGGCGATCCACCTCGACCCGGCCGGCCGTGATCAACTCCTCGCATTTCCGACGGCTTCCATGCCCGGCGGCGGCCAGCACTTTCTGCAGCCGCTCGCCCGCCGCCGTGGACGTTTTGGGAGAGACCGGTCCGGCCGGCTTACGTCGAGCAGGTCGAGGCGGACGGCGTTTGTTTCGCTCGGGACGTGGAGGCATGGAAGGGATTAGGGATTAGAGGGTAGGATGGACGCCGCTCGCTGTCGAGGACGGCGTTGAACCCTCCATGATACGCCGGGGCTGGCCCAAAAGATAGGAACTACCCACCGTCCCGCCCGACTACTGCACGACCACGCCCTGCGACCAGGGCCAGGGCGCCGGGGGCTCGGGGTTGAGGGCCGGCTTGTCGTAGTCGCGCGGCCGAACGCCGTCCGTCTTGTTCCCGCCGAACTCCGCAGGATAAGGATCAAAACGCTCCGCGCGATTCCGCTGAAGATCGGCCGTCCCGGGAGAACCCCAGTTGGGCATCATGTCCCGACAACCAGCTAGCGCCAGCAACGTCAACGCGAAGAAGAATTTCGGCATGCGCGAGGTTCCTGGGACTAGGAAAGGTGACCGGCTTCGTCGCCCCGCAAGACGTTCCTTACCCAACACACCCGCGGCGACGGCGTCTGTCCCCTTTTCCAAGGGCGGCCGATTATAGAAGCCCCAGCCGACCACGGATAGATAGGTTTTCTTCCCTTTTCGACCACTTTGCCAGGAGAATGCCCCTCCAACAGGGAAGGGAAAGGTCTTACGACCTTTTTATTCGTTGGAAGGTGTCCGCGGGGCGTTTTGCGCGAGGCGGATTATTGCCGAAAGTGGTTTCGGCGCAAGTGGTTCGGGATTTGCCGCCCCGCGCCGGCGGTGGTATGATTGTTAGCCATCGAGCCTGCTCGACCAATCGTTAGCCGTCGAGCCTGCTCGACGATTTCCCGCAGGGCTTGCTCCAACGCCGCGCAGGCGCGGCGGCTAACCTGTTAAACATCCCCCACCGTCCCTGCCGACGCGCGGAATGCCACTCCGAAAACCCGACAAAGACCTGTTTGCCAACAGCACGATGACCTTCGGGGAGCACCTCGAGGAGTTGCGCAAATGCCTTTGGAAGTCGGTCGTCGCGCTGGTGGTTTGCACTTGCATTGGTCTTATACCAATGGTCAGCGGCGCCGTCGTGGCGATGGTCCAGACGCCTCTGGAACACGCGCTGGCCACCTACTATGAAAGCGACACGACCGAGCGGGCCCAAGAGATTGCCGCCGCCCAGCGGCCCGACGGTGAATTGCCTCCGGACGAAGCCGATCGAATCGCCCGGTTCATCGACGAAAACCACCTCCTGATGGAAGAGGTTCTGGTCAACCCCGATTGGATCCTCCACGAACTGCGTCGGCACGATCCGGCTCGGTTCGGCGGCGATCCGGCCGCGGCCGACGCCGCGCCGATGCCCACGAGCCGCGAGGATCTCGTGCCGATGCTGTTGTTTCACCCGACGGGTGACGACCCGCGGGTGCGGACCAAGAGCCTCGCCGTGCAAGAGCCTTTTATGATCTACGTCAAGGCGTCGCTGTTGGTCGGCGTGCTCCTGGCGAGTCCTTATGTTTTTTATCAGATTTGGTCGTTCGTGGCGGCCGGGCTGTATCCGCGCGAGAAACACTACGTCCACGTCTTCTTGCCCTTTAGCCTGGGCCTGTTCCTGGCGGGAGCCGCGCTGGCGTTCTTCTTCGTGTTCGAGCCGCTTCTGCTGTTTTTGTTCTCGTTCAACCGTTCGCTGGGCATCGAGACCGAGCCGCGCATCACCGAGTGGATGCACTTCATGCTGCTCATGCCACTGGGATTCGGCGTCAGTTTCCAACTCCCCTTGGTCATGTTGTTCATGGAACGGATCGGCGTCGTTACGATTTCGTCCTACCTGAAGCAATGGCGCATCGCCGTGCTCGTGATCTTCATCGCCGCCATGATCCTGACGCCGTCGTCCGACCCTTACAGCATGTTGCTCATGGCGTTTCCGCTGACGGCGCTCTATTTCGGCGGCGTGCTGCTGTGCAAGCACATGCCCCGGCGCCGAAGTCCGTTCGACGAGGCGTAGCGGAGAATTCACCACAAAAGACAAACCACAAAAGACACAAAATACACGAAAGGAAGAAAGAGATAATAATAAGAAAGCCGCTCTCTTCTTTTTCGTGAATTTCGTGTCTTTCGTGGTTCCCTCCGTTCGCGGTTCGGAAATTCGAGGAGTCCGTACATGTCCCCCCGCCGGCCGACGCGCGAACCGCGCAACTACTTCTCGCGGCGCGAGCAAGGACGGTTGCTCATGCTGGTCATGGCGTTGGGCCTGGCCGTCATCCTCTTTAACCAATCGCGTAAACCGGAAAACTGGCGGCTGTTCTTCCCCCCGTCCGACGCCGCGTCGGCCGACCGACCGGCCGCATCACGTCCCGCGACCGCCTGGGAAAAACGGATCGGCTCGGGCGACCACGCCGCGCAACCCGCCTCGCCCTCCTCGGCCGACGAGCGCGATACGGACAAAACCAAACCGTCCAACGCAAAGAAACCGCCTGCCGCCGCCGACTCCGGCCGCTACTTCCCCGGCGTGCGGCCCAAGTTGCTCGAAACCATCCGCGACAAGTCCCGATTCCGCTCGGCGGAGCAAGACGCCTGGTTCCATCTGTTCGCCATTCTCAAAACGGCCGACCCGGCCGCGCTTCGCCGCGCGTCGGTCGGCCGCGTCACGCGGCTCCAACTCGCCGAGCAATCAGCCTCCTACCGCGGCGAGGTCGTGACCGTTCGCGGCACGGTCCGCCGGGCCCATTGGCTGCCGGCGTCCAAAAACGATTTCAACATCTCGGGCTACTATCAGCTTTGGATCCAGCCGGACGACGCTCCCGAGTGGCCGCTGGTCGTCTATTGCCTCGAACTGCCCAAGAAATTTCCCACCGGCATGACGATCGACCGTCCGGCCGTCGTCACGGGATTCTATTTCAAGCGATGGCTCCATGCGTCGGGCGACGGCCTCCAGTTGAGTCCCGTGGTTCTCGCTCGGGACATTCAACCGATAACGCGCCCGACGCGGCCCACGCGAACCGAGGGGCGATCCTCGTTGGAAAAACCGAACGATATCGGGCCCGCGACGGATGCCGCGCGAAACGTGCCCGCCTTGGACTCGCGGCAACTGATGCGGCTCGCGGGAATCGACGACGCCCAATGGGCCCGGTTCGAGGACGGCCGTCCCTGGAACGAGCCCCAGCAGGAAACGCTGCAAAAAATCCTGCTCCGATTGGCGGCGCTGCCGGTCGAGGACGTCGAACGTCTGGCCCGGCCGTCGATCGACTGGAAGCGGCTGCGGTCCGACCCTGGCGAGTACCGCGGCCAGATCGTGCGGCTTCATGGTCGGATACAGTCGCTCGACGTACTTTCGCTTTCGGAGGAAATGGCCCAACGATTCGGCGTCAAGCGATACTACCGCATCGAACTCATGCCCGACGACGCCCCAGGCCCGGTGGTCGTGTTCGCAAGGACCATTCCACGGGCCTGGCAAGCCGGCGGCCGCGTCGATCAACCGGCCGGCGCGTGGGCCATGTTCGTCACGCTCGAAGGAAACGACGCGGCCGGCGCGCGGCCCGCCTTCGCCGCCGCGCGCGTGGCCTGGTATCCCTCGGACCGGCTGCTGGGCCGGCTCGGAATGGACGTCGGCCTGCTGGACGAATTGGTTGACAGCAAGCCCTTGCGGGCCGAGGAACGTGAGTGTTTCTATCAAGCCCTGGCCGCCGCCGAGCGATCCAAACCGGGCCAACTGCGCGACGAAGCGGCCCGACAACTCGCGCGGACCAAAAACAAGCGATACTCCGTCGAGCCGCTGTTCAACGCTCCCGCGCGGCAGCGCGGCAGACTCGTGATACTCTCGGGCACGGCCCGGCGGGCGCTTCGGGTCCGCGTCGAAGAGCCCGACATCCGCCGCCGACTGGGGATCGACCATTATTACGAAATCTACCTCTCGACGGACGATTCGCAACGCAACCCGGTCGTCTTTTGCGTCGGCCGCCTGCCGGAGGGAATGCCGACCGGCGAGGGCCCCGGCTATGCCGAGGCAGTCACCGTGGCGGGGTTTTTCTTGAAGAGTTGGGCCTATGCGTCGGGCCTTTCGGCCCGGCCCGGCCAAGGCGACCGTTCCGCCCCGCTCCAGTTGGCCCCGCTGCTGGTCGGTCGGGAAGCCGTCTGGCACAAGTCCAAACCACCGGCCGCCTCGTTGTTCTGGGGATCCGCCGCGGCGGTTGCGCTAATGCTGGTTCTTCTTGGCATCTGGTTCTGGCTGAGGAAGAGCAATAGGCGGAGGGCCGTCGATAGCCGTCGGCGGAAGCCCACGGACACGGCAGGTAGTCTGGGTGATTTGGGGCGGCAATGACGACGTGGTGCAAGCTGCGACGAAGCGAGTCGGGCAGCGACGCCAATACGTCTGGGGGGAAACCGTCGACACGATTTTACACAGCTTGACACCGTCGCGGACATTGCGGTAGAGTCTGCGATGCCATGCCCGCCGAGACTGGAGACGTGAACGGAAACCGATCGGCGGGCAGCCTCCTTGAGGGTGTCAGACGGTCATGAACCGAATACAGCAAACGGTGCGACCGCCGGAAGTCGGGCACGTTGAGCCGCGGTGGGATCTCGGCTTGGCCCGGTTTTCGGCCTCGTCGCCCGACGTTCCGCATACGCTTTTCGCCCCGCAGCACTACGAAACGCATTATGCTTATCCGCTGATCGTTTGGCTCCACGGCCCGGCCGACGACGAGCGGCAACTGCTGCGGATCATGCCGCTGGTGAGCATGCGCAACTACGTGGCCGTGGCCCCGCGCGGCACGGTGGACGACGCGCCCGGCAAATCGGGCGACCGCCAGCCCGCGTGGACCGCCTCGGGCGACCGCCTCGCGCGAATCGAACAACGCGTCTTCGACAGCATCGGCATCGCCTGGCGGAAATACCATGTCTCGCCCCGGCGGGTCTTCGTGGCCGGGTTCGACACGGGCGGAACGATGGCTTTCCACCTCGCGCTAAACTATCCCCAGCACTTCGCCGGGGTGCTCTCGCTGGGCGGAGCGTTTCCCCGTGGACAAAAACCGTTTCGCCGCCTCGATCAATCGCGTCACGTGGGCGTCTTTCTGGCCGCCGGACGCGACAGCGCCTCCTACACGCCCAACCGAGTGTGCGACGACCTGCGGTTGTTGCACAGCGCGGGCATGTCCATCACGCTCCGCCAATACCCCTGCGGACACGAACTCTGCCCCCAAATGCTCCAAGACATGGACCGCTGGGTGATCGAACAGATCACCAACGAGGCGGAGTAGTCCGTAGTCGGAAGGAGCAGTCCGTGGCGGGCTACTTCTTGACTGGTCGGATGAAGTTCTGGGAGAAGGGAGATCCGAGACGGGCGTTTTATAAAATGCCCGCCGTCATCCAATTTTCGCAGTCGCCTCCCGCCTCCCCGCTTTCCCATTATGTCCACTTTGCGTTTCATTTGCTTTTAACAGGTTCTTCCTTACTACTTCCCCCCAATCTCCCGCCCGGAATTACAACAACACCTTACATCCTACTGGCCACCGACTACTGACTACCGACTACTGACGACTACGCCATTGACACCCACGCGCCATTTCGGGTACAAGACGCCACCTCTTCTTCTTCCGATTCCGAGCTTTTCGTTCCAGGCTGGCCGTCGGTGAATAAAGGGGTCGGGAGTCTTTGTTCTTCCTGCTCGCAAGGGTTCTTCAGAACAAAGACTCCCGACCCCTTTATTCCCTTTATTCCGTCGAGCCGGTCACCCGCGGTCAGGACATTCCAACATGAACAAAAAACCGATCGTGGTCAAAACGGCGTCGCGCCAGGTCGATCCCGACCTCGAGACCATGCTCTCCACATGGCACTCGGCCACGCTCCAACTGGAACATGCGCACGAGGCGCTCCGTGACGAAGTCCACCGGCTGAACAAAGAGTTGCAGGCCAAGGACCGCGCCATCGCCCGCGACAACCGGCTCGTCGAACTGGGCCGCATGGCCTCGCGAGTGGCCGGCGAGGTGCGCAACCATCTCGTGTCCGTCGCCCTGAACGTGGGCCTGTTGCGCCGGCGGATCGCGGACGATCCCGTGGGCCTGAACGTTTTGGGCAAGATCGAATCCAACCTGACCGCGGTCGATGCCACGATCAACGACCTCGCGCAGTTCGTCTCGCGGCGCGATCCGCGCTGGTGTACCTTCTCGCTGCCGAAGCTGATTGACGAGGTTCTCGCGCCGCTGGTGTCGCAAATGGCCGCGCAGTCGATCGCCGCGGTGGTCGACGTGCCGAAAGCCCAGTCGATCCACGCCGACCGCGCGATGACCCGGCAGGCGATTTTGAACCTCGTGCTCAACGCGGTGGACGCGATGCCCGACGGCGGAACGCTCACCGTCACCTCGGCCCTGATGGAGGACGGCCTCGAGGTCGAGGTGGCCGACACGGGCCCCGGCCTGTCCGAGTCGGCGCGGCGCCGCCTATTCGAGCCGTTTTTCACGACCAAGGCGGCGGCCACGGGCCTGGGCCTGGCCGTCGTGCATGACGTGATCGAGGCCCACGGCGGATACGTCACGGCCATGAATTGTCCCGAAGGCGGCGCGGCCTTCACGGTCTGCCTGCCCCAACGCGCCCTGAAAGCCGCCGCATAGAAATACTTTACCGAGCCGCGACCGTGAGGGAGCGGTTGCACGTGTTGCCGGCCACGACCGCTCCCTGACGGTCGCGGCTCGGATAAAAAATGCGATCCCACTTTAGGTAGCTCCACGGATGGATCTCCTCGCCCCGGTCTACGCTCGACTCGCCGCATGCTTCCGCGCGATGACGCCCGGCTCGCGGATCGTCGCCGGAGGGCTCGTACTCGTGGCGGCGGTCAGCCTGGGCTATCTGTGCGTCGCCGAAGAGTCGGCCCCGTCCGCGTCCAAAACGCAAAACCACGCCGCCGCGGTCGTCGGAACGAGCGACTCGGCCGACGCCCCCGGCGACCCCATCGACGCGGCGATCGACCGCGACAAGCCCTGGTTTTGGCAGGACCAGCGCAAAGTCATCTACAACAACGCCGAGGAAAAAAAGCTCGAAAAGGAAATCACCGACTTCTTCACCGACGTGGCCAGGGCCGAAGTCACGCTGAGCACCCGCGTCGAGGCTCGCCAAGGCCGGCCGCGTCCCGTCCCCATCGCGTCGATCTGCGTCAAAATGAAACCCGGCGCCACGCTAAGCCCGCGGACCGGCGTGATGATCTGCAACTACGTGGCCGACGCCGCCGGCCGCGAGTCGGCCAACGTCACGGTGTTCGAACCGCGCCACCGCAACACGTTTCGCGGCGACCGTCATCTGGTTGTCAACGAACCTCCGAACGGCGCCGTCGCCGCGCGGAGAGTCAAACAGGAGTGCCTCGAAAAACTCCGCTACGCGCTTCGTTTCATTCCCGACGCGGCGATCGTGGTCCATGTTCCCGTCGACGCGACTCCGTCCGAGACGCTTTCGACCATGACGGCGAACCAGCCCCGTCAACTGCCCGGCGCGCAAGACGATAAAACGCTCGCGTCGGAAGGCCTCGCCGCAACCCGGCCGGTTCGCGCGTCGATCCGCGTGCCCCGCGGCTATTTCGCGCGGGCATGGCGCGACGCCGGCGACCCGGCCGAATTCCGCGCGTTCGAGTCGCGCGAGATCGAGCGGATCCAACGCCTGGCGGCCGACGCGCTGCCGGCGGCCGATGAAACGAGCGACCCGGCGGATCGGGTGACGGTCGTCTCCTTCGCCGATGCTCCTTCGCCCGAGCCCAAGCGGCGCGTGGCGATGGCGGGACCGGCGCTGCGTCCCATCGAGTACGGGACGGCGGCGGGCCTTCTCGCGCTGGCCGTGGCGGCGGCGCTGGTGGTTCGCTCGCTCGTGCGTCGCGGGCGACGGCAAGCCGTGATTGCCCAAACGGCCTCGACGCTTGCCGCTTTGGAGGAACCCAAGATTATCGCCCCCGCCATTCCGCGTCCGCGACGCGACGATCCGAGCGGGATCGAACTGGACGGCCAACTTGCAAGGCGCCTGATCCAGCGGCGGCTCGACGAAAAAACCACGCCCGCGCCGTTCGGCATCTTGCAGAAAACCGATCCTCGGCGGATCGCGCGGGTGCTGGCCGACGAGCTGCCGCGGACGATCGCCCTGGTGCTTTCGCACTTGGCGCCGCGTCAGGCGGGCCGCGTGTTGGTGTGCTTCGCGCCGCGGCTTCAGGCCGAGGTGCTTCGCCGGCTGGTTGATATCGAGCAAACCTCGCCCGAGGTGCTCGGCGAAATCGAAGCGATGCTGGCCTCGCGGCTGGCCGAGCAGGTGCCCATGCAGCCGCGGAGCGTGGCCGGCCGAAAGGCGGTCGGCGGAATCCTCGAAGCGGCGGGGCAACCCATGTTGCGGGAGATTCTCGGCAATCTGGCCGCGCACGATCCCGCGCTGGCGACCGAGTTCGCCTCGTGCGTCGAGCGCGCGACGGCGGTTCCCTCGCTAGATGACCTCGCCCGGCTCGACGCTGCCCAGCGAAACGTCCTGTGCGAGGCGGCGGGCGACGAGCTTCTCGCGATGGCGCTGGTCGGCGTCCCCGCGGAAACGGCCGATCCGTTCCTCGACGCCCTGCCCTTGCGCCGGGCCGAGTCGCTGCGGCGCTCGCTCGACTGCCCGCGGCCCCTGCGGCTTAGCGACGTCGACGCCGCCCGGGCCGAGTTGATCGAACTGGCCCAATCATTGGCCGCGATGGGCACGCTGACCCTGCCCGAGGAAACAACGCCGGCCTCCCTGTCCATGGTGCAATAGTAGGGTGGGCATTGCCCCCCAAACGTCATGATCATCAAAGCGACGCATCCCGACGCCGGCCGTTCCGAGGCCATCGCGTGCCTCTCGGCGGTCGAACTGGCCGAACTCACGGCGCAATCCGAGCCGCGCGACGGCGGGCTGCGCGGCGAAGCGGCCCGGCTCGTCGCCGCCGCCACGCACGAGGCCGAACGCATCCGACGCGAGGCGGCCGAGCAGGGTTTTCGTGAAGGCCAACAAGCGGCGCGCGAGGAACTCGCCGGACGTCACGACGAGCAATGGTCCACGCTCCGGCCCGCCCTGGATAGCGTGGTCGGCGAATTGCGCGACGCGCGTCACGCCTGGCTCGAACACTGGGAAAAAACGGCCGTCCGCCTGGCCGTGGCCATTGCGCGGCGCATCCTTCGCCGCGAGTTGACGCGCGAGCCCGCCGTCTCGCTCGCCCTGGTCCGCGAGGCGCTCGACCTGGCGGCCGGCAACGATCAGGTCCGCGTGTTGCTCAGCCCCGACGACCATCGCGAGCTGGGACCGCAAGTGGCCGATCTGGCCCGGCAACTCGGCGGCTTAGGCGCGGTCGAGGTCGCGGCCGACGCCACGATCACCCTCGGCGGCTGCCGCGTCGAAACCCGCTTCGGCGCGATCGACCAGCAATTCGAAGCCCAACTGGCCCGCATCGAGGAAGAAATCAGTTAATCCATGCTCGACCTTGCCGAACAACTCGAATCCATCATGCCCACCGCGTTGACCGGCAGCGTGGTTGATATGGTCGGCACGGTTGTCTCGGCGGCCGGTTTTCCCGCGCCCTTGGGCGCGGTGGCGCGGATCGACCGCGACGCCCGGCCGCCGCTGGCCGCCCAAGTGATCGGGTTCCGCGACGACGCGACGATCCTCTATCCGCTCGGCAATCCGGCCGGCGTGCGCCGCGGCAATCGGGTGCGGTTGGTCCGCACGTCGCGGTGGCTCCGCGTGGGCGACGAATTGCTCGGCCGCGTGCTCGACGCCGAGGGCCGCGCGATCGACGATCGTCCCCAGCCCACCCCGCGCCATCGGACCCGGTTCGACGCGGCCGCGCCGCACCCCTGCCGACGCCGGTCGATCGACGCGCCGCTGACCACGGGAGTGCGCGCGATCGACGGCCTGTTGACCTGCGGACGCGGGCAACGGATGGGCATCTTCGCCGGCTCGGGCGTCGGCAAAAGCGTCCTGCTTGGCATGATGGCCCGGGGCTGCGCGGCCGACGTCATCGTCCTGGGACTCGTCGGCGAACGGGGCCGCGAGGTTAAGGATTTCCTGCACCGTGAGTTGGGCCCCGAGGGGCTGCGGCGAAGCGTCGTGGTGGTGGCCACGAGCGACGAGCCGGCCCTGGCCCGCGTGAACGCCGCCGCGACGGCCACCGTCGTGGCCGAGCATTTCCGCGACGCAGGCAAGGACGTGCTGCTGTTGATCGATTCGCTTACGCGCGTCGCGTTGGCCCAACGCGAGATCGGCCTGGCCGCCGGCGAGCCGCCGGCCACGCGCGGCTATCCGCCGTCGGTGTTCGCGGCGCTGCCAAAACTCGTCGAACGGGCCGGCCAGTCGGAACGGGGAAGCATCACCGCGTTCTACAACGTGCTGGTCGAAGCAGACGACCCGAACGAGCCGGTGAGCGACGCCGTCCGCGGACTGTTGGACGGCCACATTTGGCTCTCGCGAGCGTTGGCCTCGCGGGGCCGCTATCCGGCGATCGACGTGCTCGAAAGCCTCAGCCGCCTGATGCCCGCCGTGACCGACGAGGAGCATCGTCGCGCGGCCCAAGCGGTCCGCGGCCTGCTGGCCGCCCGTCGCGATCACGAAGACCTGATCTCGATCGGCGCCTATCGGCGAGGAAGCAACCCGACGGTCGATCGGGCCCTGGAACTCGATGGGCCGATCAACGAGTACCTGACCCAAGCGACCGCGGAATCGGCCGACTTCGCGGAGACTCGCCGGCGACTGATTGAACTGGCGTAGGAGGTTGCCCGCCATGTCCCACTTCACCTTTCGACTCGACGCCGTGTTGCGGACGCGCGAAAACCGACGCGATCGGTTTCGCGGACGCTTGGCGCGGGCAGTCGCCGAGGAGGAAAGGTTCGCCGGGCTTCAGGCCGCATTGGACGAACGCCGCCGCAAGCTCGCCTCGCAATATCGCGAAGCCTCCGCCCCGGGCGCGCTCGACGTCGTCCGGCTGATCGACTGCCGCCGCTACGACCGGTTGCTGGCCGTCGAACAACAGCGGCTGGAGGAACGGCGACGTCGGACGACCGAGCGAATCGCCCGGCGGCGAGCGGCGTTGCTCGCGGCCGATCGTGAAGTCCGCGTATTGGAAAAACTCGAAGCGAAACAAGCCGATCGTCACCGCCAAGAACAGACGCGGCGCGAATCCAGGATTCTCGACGAAGTGGCCGCCACCCATTGCAGCCCGTAGTGACACCCATGGAACCTTTTCAACTCCCGCCGCTGGCCGGCACGCCCGTCCTCACCCAAAAAGCGTCGCTCGACGCCCTGGCCGACGTGGAAATCGACGTGCGGATCGATCTGGGCCGCGCCTATCTGCACCGGGCCGATGCGAGCGAACTGGGGCCCGGCGCGATTGTCCCCTTGGACCGCGCGGCCGACGCTCCGGTGGACGTCCTGGCCGGCGGACGGCTCATTGCCCGGGGCGAACTGCTCGTGTTGGACGGCAAATACTGCGTTCGCGTGACGGAACTGGTCGCCGGCATGGCGGCCGTCTAGCAATACTGCGTGGGCGTGAAAGTGGCAAAAGGGGACTGGTTCCGTCGCCCCGAGAAACGTATTCCCACCAAAACGGCCCGCGGCGACGGTGCCTCTGTCCCCTTTTGCGGCGCGGACCACCAGCGTAATGCACGGGAATATCCGTAGGGTGGGGCGACTTTGACTCGCCCCACGGGAAGAATCCGGGTTTGAGTGAGCCATTTTACCCAGTTTCTCTGCCCCGCGACGCCCTGAATGTGTAAGATTCGCGGCCCGGCCAAGAAACACCCCGGCGGCTCGTCTATCGACTTGAGCCTCTCCGAAAACGGGGACGGGCTCCCGGATTTTATCGACAGCGCGTGACGTGGCCGATAGCAGCCTGTTGAAAAAGGGGGACTGGCTCCGAACTGACCGTGCGAACACCGCGAAAAACGATTGCCGTGAGGTGCCTGTCCCCCTTTTTCAACCGAGAAGAGTCCGAATCATGCGGCGAAGCGCAAGACAAACCATCGTCGTGGGCCTTCTGGCACTGTTCGCGGTCATGGCCGTGTCCCGCGCCGCCGCGCAAGTTCCCTGGCAGGAGCCATCGAGCCAAGCGGACACGCAACCGAGCCAATACCCCGCGAACGACTTGTCGCACTGGCCTCCCACCGAAACCGCGAGTCCACTCAACCGAACTCCCCTCGCGACAACCTCTCAACAAGGCGCCTCGGGAGTGGTGCGGGCCGATTATCAGACGCCGGTCGAGCCCGCCGTCGCGCCGTCCACCAACCTCCCGCGGCCAAACGACCCGCCGCGCGTGCTTCCCGTCGGCGTCGAGGCGCCGGCCGCCTACCTGCAACGGACCCACTTGCCGCCGCGCAAGACGGCGTCGCCGACCATCGTCGGCGAGTCAAAAGGATTGGGCACGCTCTGGACGACCGGCGGCGCGTTGGCGCTGGTGCTGGGATTGTTTTGCGTCGTGGCCTGGGTCATGCGCCGCGCCGCGCCCAAGGCGGCCCTCGCGCTGCCGGCCGACGTGGTCGACGTGCTGGGCCGCGCACCGCTGGGCAATCGCCAGGTCATGCACCTGATCCGCTGCGGCGGAAAACTATTGTTGGTCAACGTCACGCCCGACGGGGCAAAAACCCTGACCGAAATCACCGATCCGGGCGAGGTGGACCGGCTGACCGCCCTCTGCGAGCAGACCCGCCCGGGCGGCGCGGCGACCGCGTTCCGCCAGGTGCTCGATCAGTTCAGCCATGCTCGCCGCCGCGCCGTCCCGCGCGACGAGACGGCCGATGCGTATTTCGCCCTCGATCGCTATCCAACGCGGGAGGGACGCGATGGATAGCAAACCATTCGAAAACAATCGTAGTAGTCGTAGGCCGGGTTGTAACCCGGCAGTGAGTCTCGCCGGGTCACGACCCGGCCTACGGTTAAATGGTGCGTCCAGACGCACCCTACGGGCTTGCCTCCTCGTGGCGGTGCTGGTCGGCGCGTGGAGTCCCGTATTCGCCGCGCCGGCGACGACGGACCAACCCGCGTCGCTCGGCGGAGCGATGCCCGACGTATTGACGAGCGCCCCCCAGCAGTGGACGAGTCCCGAGGGTTTCGGCTCGACGCTTCGCGTGATGGCCATGCTGACCGTGTTGAGCCTCGCGCCGGCCGTGCTGCTGATGACCACGTCGTTCGTGCGGATCGTGGTGGTGCTGGGCCTCCTGCGTCAGGCGTTGGGCACGCAGCAATTGCCGCCCACCCAGGTGATCACGTCGCTGGCCCTTTTCCTGTCGCTGTTGATCATGTCGCCCGTGTGGACGCAGGTCTACCACGAGGCGATTGTGCCCTACACCCAGGAGCGGATGTCGGCCGAGGAGGCGTGGGACGCGGGCGTGCGGCCGATCCGGCGGTTCATGATCGCCCAGATCGAAGCGACGCACAACACGGACGACATTTATCTCTTCCTCGACTACGCGGCCGAACAGGGCCCCTCGACGGCCGTGTCCGACGAAATGGCCCATGACGACGTGCCGCTCGCGGCGCTGTTGCCGGCGTTCATGCTGAGCGAATTGAAGACTGCTTTTTTGATCGGGTTTCAGATTTATTTGCCGTTTCTGGTGATCGACATGGTGGTGGCCAGCGTCATGGTGTCGATGGGCATGTTGATGCTGCCGCCGGCGCTCATTTCGCTGCCGCTGAAGCTGTTGTTGTTCGTGTTGTTGGACGGCTGGACGCTGGTCGTCGGCATGTTGCTGGACAGTTTTCAAGCGTTCACGTGACGAAGCTAATGGCTATA
>DATECS010000163.1:0-30917 GCA_035286785.1 Thermoguttaceae bacterium
CCATGATGTGTCTCTCCCGAAAAGGGTGCTCCGATTACCACGAAAACGAAAATGTTAAACAAGTTAGCCGCCGAGCCTGCTCGGCGCCGGTTGCGCCGTGCAGGCACGGCGGCTAACATTACCAACGATCACTATCTCTCCTATGCCTTAAACAACTCCACGCCCGTCGCATGATCCAAATCCGCCGCGTTGCCTTCATCCGTGTCGAGGTGCGCTTCGAGCCTCAGGCCCTTGCCCGGCCGCGCAATCACGCCCTCGAACGTCGTCGGACACGGCGAATGGACCCGAAGATTCATCCGGTCGCCCTGCCTCACGCCGTACAGTTCCGCGTCGGCGGGGCTCATGTGAACGTGACGCTCGGCCCGGATCACGCCCCGCTTCAACTCGACCACGCCCGCCGGTCCCACGAGCACGCAGCCCGGCGTCTCGCGGTGATCGCCGCTGAGCCGCACCGGCGCGTCGATCCCCAGCGAAATGCAGTCCGTAAACGCCAACTCCACCTGGCTATCCCCGCGCGTCGGACCCAGGATCCGCACCGTGGGCAACATCCGCTTGCGCGGCCCCACGATCATCACCGTCTCTTCCGCCGCGAAAAAACCTTCCTGAAAGAGGCCTTTCGCGGGCGTCAGTTTCTTTCCCGACCCAAAAAGCGTCTCGACGTGTTCATCGCTCAAATGAACGTGCCGCGCCGAAATGCTCACAACCAGCTCGGACCGGCCGGGCGATCCGCCCAACTGCGCAAGAACGATTTCACGAACGATCCGTTCGACCGCGCTACGATCCATGGAAGCCACGGCGCTCATCGTCTTGTCTCACTTTCCACGCGCTCGGCCAGACGCCCGACGCGCAAATCGACCCCGGCCGCCAGTATCTTCTTCCGCCACTCGTCCGAGATTCCTTCGTCCACGACCAGGTGGGCCACCTCGTCCAGCCGGCAGACGTGCGTCAGGCTCCGGCGGCCGAACTTCGAACTGTCGGCGACCACGATCACCTCGTCCGCCGAGCGGATCATTGCCTGCTCGGTCTCGACGAACAGCAGATTGTTGTTGAAAAACCCTTCGTCGTTGATTCCCGCCACGCTCAGCATGACCTTGCGGACCCGAAATTTCGCGATCATCTCGTTGGCCAGCGGCCCGTGCATCACGCCGCTGCGCGGACAAATGTTGCCGCCCACCAGCACAACCTCCGCCGCCGTGTTGCCCGCGAAAAGGTTCGCCACCGGGAGCGAATTCGTGACGATGTGCAGACGCCGGCCCAACAGCAGCCGGGCCACCTCGTAGGTCGTGCTCCCCCCGTCCAACAGAAGCGAGTCGCCCGGCTCGATCAACTCGACGGCCGCCCGGGCCACCGCGCGTTTTTCGTCCCAATGGGCCGATTGCTCCTCGAAATGAGGCAGCGTGGGCGAATCGCCGGCATAAAGCACTCCTCCATGAATCCGCTTCGCGACGCCTTGCTCCTCCAGGTACTCCAGGTCGCGACGCACGGTCGACTCGGACACGGCCAATTGCTCGACCAACTCGGGCAACGAGGCAAACCGCCTCGCCCGAACCATCTCCAACAACTGATTCCGCCTCTGGTCAACCAACATTCGCCGTCAATCCAAACCCCAACCGCCCACTTCCCCAAGTATGGCCACTGTCGTGACACAACGCAACCGTTTCCAGTCACATTCCTGGACTATTTCTTTCATTTATTTGACGTATTTGTTTCGATTTCCGCCGCCCACACGGAAGAGTCCGCCCCGTCGTGCCTTAAAATCATAGGTTATTGTGGAGGTATGGCGTCCGTCCTCATGGCGTTCTTGCTCAAGAAATCGCCGGCAAAATTACCCATGCGGGGGGTGTTTTCAAAGCCGCCGCAAAAGCGTCCACCCCGTCTTGCCTTCAGGACGAAGTTCGATACACTAGAAGGTTTCCCCGGGAGTGCCGCACGAAGCCCTATGGGCCACGGCCTCTCGCGCCTTAGACCACGGGAACCGTTGTTAGCCAGGAAACCTCATGCCCCCCAAAAAGTTTCAAAACAAGCGTCCGACCCGCCGCCGCAACAAGAACAAGGTCCGCACCAAGAAGAAGGATCCGATCTTCGTCGATGGCCAGCGCCCGCGTCCCATGTACGTCGACTACAAGGACGTCGAACTGCTCAAAAAGCTGACCAACCGCCAAGGCAAAATCATCAGCCGCCGCAAAAGCGGATGCACCGCCGCCAGCCAGCATGCGGTGAGCGACGCCATCAAGCGTGCCCGCTTCATGGCCCTGATGTCCTACGTCGGCGACTAACCGCCGCGGCGGTCACATCGCAAAGCGTAGGGTGGGCGCCAACCACCAACAAACAATCGTTCGTTCTTGCGCCACGACACTAGCGCGCTAACACAAAGGCCCTCGGGATCGCCAAATCCCGAAGGCCTTTTTTCACCGAAGCCGGCAAATCGCCGGGTCACGACCCGGCCTACTTTTGTCTATTGCCCCCTGCCTACCGAACCTCCACCCGATACGGCATCCACAACAGAATCGGCTCTTCGGTCAGGCGTTCGATCACTCGAACGTCCCCGAGCGTCTCGCCCAGCGGCCCGGCCATTTTCATCATCGCGTCGGTCGACGCCGAGGGATCTTCAAACAGTTGCTCGAAGAACGTCTTGGGCCGCGGCAGAACGATCAGTTCGACCTTTTCGCTCTTCTTCAACCCGGCCGCCTTCTTGGCCGCCGCAATGGCGTCGTCCAACGTGCCCAGCGCATCGACCAGCCCCAATTCCACGGCGTCCTCGCCGCTGTAAATGCGTCCCTGGGCCAGGGCGTGCAACTCGTCGTACGACATATCGCGTCCCTCGGCCGCCTTCGTGACAAACTGCCGATAGAACGCCCGCATGACGCTCATCATGCCTTCGCGTTCGTCGGGCGTGAATGAATTCATGGGCGAAAGGGCCCCGCTCCGCTTGCCTCGGCTGATGACGTCGGTGGTCACGCCGATCTTCTTGAACAGGTCGCCCATCACCAGCTTGCCGCCGATCACGCCGATCGATCCGGTGATCGTGCCCGGCTCGGCGTAGATCTTGTCGGCGCCCATCGAAATGTAATATCCGCCGCTCCCGGCCACGTCGCCCATGCTGGCGATGATCGGCTTGTTGATTCGCCGGGTCTCGCGCCAGATCAAGTCGCTGGCCACGCCCGACCCGCCGGGACTGTCCACGCGGAGCACGATGGCCACGACGTTCGGATCCTCGTCGGCCTTCTTCAGCGCCTCGACCAGCGTGGTTGAGCCGAGCGCCTTGTCGCCGAACAGTCCCTCGGAACTCTTGCCCTCGACGATCGCGCCCACCGCGTAGACCAGCGCGATCTTCTTGCCCCTCGTCACTCCCTCCGTCTTATTGCCGCCGACCATCATCTGCATCAGCTTCATCATGCCGCCGATGCCAGACAGATCGACCTGCGTCCGCCGCGTCTTATAATCGGTGACCACCTTGACCGCATCGACCTTCAGTGTCTTCGGCAGCGTCTTGAGAAAAACGTCCAGATAAACGACCTGGTCCACCAGACCCGCCTTTTTGGCCGTCGAGGCCATGAAGAAGGCTTCGTCCACCAGCGTTTTGACCTTGTAGCCTTCCATTTTTCGGTCCGCGGCCACGGTCCGCACGAACCACTCATAGCGGTCGTCGAGCACGGCCTCCATGCTCTCGCGCAAGGGCCCGCTCATCTTCGCGCGGCTCATCGGCTCGCCGGCGCCCTTGTATTTACCCATCTGGAGCACTTCGAACTTCACGCCGATCTTGTCGAGCAGTCCCTTGTAGAACGTGACTTCGGCCCGAACGCCGGGAATCATCATGATGCCCGAGGGAACCATGAGCACTTCGTCGCAGGCGCTGGCCAGCAGGTAGCGTCCGTTGTCGACGCTGGTCACGAAAGCGTAAACCCGCTTGCCGCTTTGGCGGAGCCGCCGGACGGCGTGGCGAATCTCGTTGATTTTCGCGCCGCCCAATTCCGACGTCTCGATTTCGAGCACCACCGCCGCGACGTTGTCGTCCTCCGAAAGCTGCTTGAACTTCGTCAACAGAGAGTAGAGCGACGTGGTCTGCGAACCGAAGGGACTCAGCGCCTCGGGCGACTCGGGATACGAGCCCCGCAGCTTGAGACACACAACCTGCGGCGTCTTTTTCGGTTTCTCCGTTTTCTTGGCCGTCTTATTTTCCTGGGAATTTTTCTTTTCTTTCCCACTCGGTTCGGACTGAACACGAACCCTGATCTTGACGGTTCCGATCGTGTTGCCGCCGGTTCCGTGTTGCAGAAGTCTCGTCAAAAACGACCCCTTTCGCGTCTTGCCCTGCTTCGCCTTGTCCGGTTCGGCTTTCTTCGATGCCTTATCCTTACCGGCCTCCTTGGCGACCGGTTTCTTAGTCTTCTCGGCAACCTGCTTGTTGTCCTTCTCGCCGACCACCGGCGTCTCGGCCTTGTTCACCTGCTCCGCATGAGCCGCTACGGCCTGCTTTTTGTCCGCGTCTTTCGCCGCGGCTTGCTTCCCGGAATCCGCCTGCTTCGCCCATGCCGAACCCGCCGAACCGAGCGCAAGAAGACCAACCGCCACGGCCAAACGCCAAACTGTGAACTCTCGTGGTCGAGCTATCATTGTCAGACTCCTTGGGCAGTCAAAGAATGGAAGGCGGAATGAACCATTGGACGCGGACAAAAACCTCGGTCTCCTCGGATCTGAAATCTCAAATTTGAGATTTCAGATACACTTTGCCGCATCGCGTCAACCGTCACGTTCCCCCAATGTACCCCAGTTCAAGCCGATTGTCAGCGCCGAAGAAGGATGAGAGTCAGCGTCCGGGGGGTGTCAAGAATGGTCACCGCCACGCCGCTTGGTCGGTGAGATTCCCGTCGGACTCACCCCAGCAGGGCAGCCGTTGTGGAACTGTCCATCCCAATCAACCGGCGGCACGGCCTCTACGGCGACGCCTTCCGGCTCCCTTTGTCCAGTTCAAAGACGCAGCAAGGGTCGCCGTCGTGCCGGCAGGCCACTTGGCGGACCTGCTTGCCCACCACGAGCGTCATGATCCGCTCGTCGATCTGGCAGACTCGGCGGTGGTTCTCGAACAGGCTGATGAACGCACAGCTTCGTTTCGCCAGCGTCATGCGGTCGTCCTGTTCGGCCACCTCGACCAGGAGCCCCTCTTCGGTGAGCAATTTGTTCATCTGACGGAGCCGGCCGGCGGGCGTTTTGGCCGTCACGCGACGGGCATAGCACTTGGCCATTTCGGAACTGACTTGTTCGAGGATTTTATTGGCCAACTCGTCGCCGCCGACTTCCTCGATGGCCTGCCATATCGCGCGGCCGATCGAACACTCCTTGCCCGAGCCCAGCAGCAACAACGCGGCCCGCGTCGCGCGAAACCGGTTCCTCGGCCGCCCGCGGCCCACGAGCCGCTCGACCGTCCGCTCCACGAGCCCGGCGTTTTCCAACTCGTTGAGTTGCTCGGTAATCGCCGTGCGTGTCACGCCGGCGGCTTTGGTCAACTCGGCCACCGACTGCGGCGTCCTGCCCACCAACAATTTCACCACCCGCACCGCCGCCGGACTGATCGTCACATCCCGCATCCGTCTCGCCTCATCTCACGTGGTTGAACCTCTCTTCTCGCCGTCGTCTTGCCCTGACGTTGGAAACCGTCGCCGCGCGGCGAGAATCCGCTAGGTTCAATTATTGCATATTTAGTGATGATAACCTCTCGCCAGCCAAGGTGCAAACCGATCAGAGGTGAAAAATACACCCATCGGCGCCACCCCCAAGAACGGGTGGTTCTGAATGACGGGCGACCCAATGAATTGTACGCGCGAGAGGGCGCCGAGAAGAAATCTCCCCCCGTCTACACTAAAACCCTCGTGTTCCCGCCCCGTTTGAGCATGATGTCCATATTGGGCTTATTGGTTTTCCACGCGCCGGCCGTGAAGTCGGGAATATCGACGGAGGCCGAGCGATTGAGCGCGGACTGCTGGCTCAGCGGCACGACAGAGCTCCACGCCGCGGCGTCGTAGACGTCCATGTCCAACGGCAGGCCGTTGCGCAAGCAGTCGATCAGTCGCCAGTTTTCCAACAGGTCGGTTCCCCAGTGACCCGCTTGTGTCCGCTTGGCCAGTTCGCTCAGTTTCCTCGTGATCTCGGGCCTGTATTGCTTTTCGAGCTTCTTGAATTCCTCGCGAGATACCCAGTTATGTCGTCCGAGCGAAATTTTGGGGGGTTGAGGATCATAGAGCGCGGCCCCCTTGGTTCCGTAAATGCCGTGAATCAAGTTGTGCGGCGAGGGCGAACTGGCGTCGTGCTGGACCGTGATGGTGCGGCCCATCGTCGTCCGTATCGTCGTCACGCTCATGCACCCTCGATAGGTTTTTTCGGCAAACGGCTTGAAGAACGGGTCCGTCGCGGCGAGTTCCTGGGCGTGCCGCTTCATCATGAAATCATCGCTATCGACCGAAACGAGGTATTCGAACTTGTCGCCCCGGTTGACGTTCATGATCGTGCTCACCGGCCCCAAGCCGTGGGTCGGATAAAGGTTTCCGCGCCGCGCCGCGTACAATCGGAGCCACCACATGTTCCAGTACCGGTTTTTCGAGAAATTGTTTTCCATCTTGCTGGTGTTGTACGCGCAGTCGGCGTGAAACACTTCCCCAAAAACGCCTTCCCTCGCCATGTTCAACGTCAGAAGCTGAAACGGCAGATAACAATAGTTCTCCATCATCATGTAGTGCCGCCGGGTGCGTTCGGCCGTTTCGACCAGATTCCAGCACTCCTCGATGGTTCCCGCCGCCGGCACCTCGGAAGCCACGTGCTTGCCGTGATTCATCGCGTAAACCGACATCGTCGCGTGCATGTACCAGGGCGTGGTAACGACGATCAGGTCAATGTCGTCTCGCTCGCAGACTTTCTTCCAGTCCTCCTCGCCGGTGTACAGGTCGGGATCATGCGACGTTCCGGCCAATCTGGCCTTGGCCGCGCGGACCTTCTCGGGCCGGATATCGCACAGAGCCTTGATTTCGACACCTTCGATGTATTTCAGATTCTGAACGTAGTGCGGCCCGCGCCCGCCCGTGCCAATGATTGCGACGCGCACCTTCGCCAGCCGGGGAGCGGCAAAACCCGACATGTTGAACCGCTGGACGCGCTTTTCCATTTTTGATTCACTTTGCGCAGCAGCGTTCACTTCCTCGCTGGAATCCCGAGCCGAAACAGAACCGCCGCTCAAGCCGCTTCCGGCAAGGCCAAGCCCCACGAGCCCCGTCTTAACGACAAAATCTCTTCGGTTGATTCCCATGAGATATCTCCTGTTGTTGGCTCGTACAAAACGGCAAGCCGCCGTTTTGTCACGCGCGCGGTCGAGAAATGAATCGCGTGGAAGAAAAAAGGGGGAAAGAAAATGAGGTGGGCAAAAGGTGGGAGACGCGACATAGGCAAGCTTGACATTCAAGCTAACACCGCGATCATCGCCTTGCAACCATTGGGGAACAAGAGAAACCCTCTTTCTTCCCTCTCGCCACGTCTCCCTACTCCCCGAAGAGAGGTGTCGAAAGATACCGCTCGCCCAGGTCGGGGAGGATGACCACGATCAGCTTTCCCCGATTGTCCTCGCGCCGCGCTAGTTGCAACGCCGCCCAGGCCGCCGCGCCGCTGCTGATGCCGCACAGGAAACCTTCCTTCCGGGCCATCTCACGTGCCGTGGCCATTGCGTCGTCGTCCTGGACGGTGACCACCTCGTCGATCACTCGCATATTGAGCACCTCAGGCACGAAGCCCGCGCCGATTCCTTGGATCCCATGCTTGCTCGGTTGGATCGGAAGTCCCGCGCGGGTCTGCGTCAACACGGGACTTTTGGTTGGTTCGACCGCCACGATCCGCACGCTTGGCTTAAACTTCTTCAGAGCCTCGCCCACGCCCGTGATCGTTCCGCCGGTGCCGACGCCCGCCACCACGACGTCAACCTTGCCCGCCGTGTCGCGCCAAATCTCCTGGCCCGTCGTTCGCCGATGGACCTCGGGATTCGCCGGGTTTTTGAACTGCTGCAAGAGCAGGTAATTCGGGTTCTCGGCCACTAGTGCCTCGGCATGACGGACCGCGCCCGACATGCCTTCGGCCGCCGGCGTCAAAACCAACTCGGCGCCCAACGCCGCGAGAATCCGCCGCCGCTCGACGCTCATGCTCTCGGGCATCGTCACCACGAGCCGATAGCCGCGCGACGCGCAGACGAACGCCAGGCCAATGCCCGTGTTGCCGCTGGTCGGCTCGATCAGTACCGTATCGTTCTTGATGAGCCCGTCGCGCTCGGCCGCCTCGACCATGGCCAGGGCGATACGGTCCTTCACGCTCCAGAGCGGGTTGAAGCTTTCGAGCTTGCCCACGACCGTGGCCAGGCATCCTTCGGCGAGCCGTTGAAACCGCACCAGCGGCGTGTTGCCGATACACTGCGTGATACTGTCGTGGATCCGGCCTCTCGATGAATCAGCCATGACGTGTTCTCCAGATTCGGGCAACCGACGGAAATACGAAAGGATTATACAGCCGAACCGCTCGATCCGTCCAGTAGAACGTCCGGCTTCAGTCTCGCCGAGAGTCGCGCAGCATATGTCGCATAAGCGAGAAAAATGCATTATATCGCCGCCGCTCGGCGCCGTCCGGCTCGATCGACCAATCGCCCATTGCCGCGTCGTTCCACGTCGAAGCGCAGCCCACCGCCATGACCTTGCCCTTGCCGAACGACACTTCGGCGGCCACCGTCGCGCGGGCCGTTCCGCCCGGCGCCTGAGCCGACGACGTTTGGACCAATTCGGCGATCGGCGCGCCGCCCTCGACGGCCCGGGCCTGCTGGACTTCGACGCTGGTCGATGTCCCAAGGACGCTGAGCGGACCCTTTCGCGCCGGTCCGTCTTCCATCGACAGCCCGAACGGCCACAACAACCTATTGGCGGTCGAATGGGTATTGTCGAACGAGTCGAGCACCAGCAGCCGCCCGCCCTCGCGGACAAAACGAACCAACCGTTCGCGATAGTCGCGTCCGACCGAGCCCGTCGGACAAATCACCACGAGCACGTCGCCCGAGAACGCCTCGGCGCCCCGACGGCGCATCGTATACGGAAGCGGGTTGGTCGGCGCGGCGTTGGGATCCTTCGGCCGGCCGACCCGCGGAATCCATTGCTCCAACAGACCGTAGCCCAACCCGCTACGATGCGTGAAGGCGCCCTCCGACAATGGCACGTCGGAAACCGTTCGATCAATGACCACGCGCAGCGGTGGATGATGCGGACTTGGGGCAGGCATCCCCATGGCGGCCAACGCGCCGACGATCATCGAGCACGCGACGCACCCGAACAGCGCGGCCGACAACACGAGCAGCCCACCGCCCCGCGATTTACGGCCGACCATCCATCCCAAGCCGAAAAGCGTCAGGCCCACGAGCCCCACGGGCACAACGACCATTAACCAATTCAAACGCTCATCCAGTGAACTTCCATGATTTAGCCACGCGAACATGTTGAGCATTAACTCGGCTTTGCCCGGCTGAAACACGCAGAAGTTCGAAAATATCGTCGAGTCGGTAAACGCCAACACCCGGCCCTCGCCGTGGCGGGCCGCCCAAAGTTGGACAAACGGCCCGGTGCGCATCTCGGCCCGATATTCGGCCGGCGGGTGGTAGTTTTCGTTTTGGTACTCCGCCTGCAAGCTCCAAAGCCCTGAGCCGGTGACGGCCGAACGTCCCCAACTCCATCCCGGATCGATCGAACACGAAATGGCAAGATCCACGTTGTCCACGTGTATCACCGCCGGATGGGCCACCGCCGCCGGACGGAAAGGCTGCTCATAAGGCGTTCCCACGCGAAACAGCAGATCGTTGCGAAACGTGAATCCCAGCGGCCGCGCGACGTCGTTCAAATACGTGCTCGACCGGAACACGTTCGTATGGTCGCCGATCAACAGCAGCCCGCCGCCGCGTTCGACAAATTGCAGGATCGCCTTCACCTCGTCCGGCGACATCCGGGACGTGGGCGTCTTCAGCACAAGCACGTCACAGCCGTCCAGCGACTCGGCGCTGATCGGCGTTTCGCGGCCGATCCGCGACATCGTGAAGAAGTGCGACGCATAGTCGTAGATCAACCGATAGGTATAACTGGCCGGTTCGCCGAAGGAATTTTCGTCGTACGGCGCATCGGTCGGCTCCCACCGCGAACCACGCTCCACCACGCGAACGCGGCCCTCTTTCGCGCCGCCGATCGGATCCCACGCCCAAGGAAACGCCAACAACGCCGCCCCCAGCGCGGCCAGCGCCACGGCCGTCCAACAACGTCGGCCGGTCAACTCGTCCGCAGCTTGCTTTTGTGAATCGTCGTCCTTCGCGCCTTGAGAATCTTTGCACGAGACGAACCACCACGCCAACAGCACGGGCCCGGCCAAGAGCACGGCCGGCAGCCACCAGACAAGCCACTGGTTCATCACGCACGGCGGATATTCGGGATCGACCAGCGCCACGCGGTTGAAATAGAGCCCCAACACGAAGACGAGTTGGATCGGCAACCAGAGGGCCGTGACCAACGCGAGCAACCACACGGCCCGAAGCCAACTCCTCTTGCGTCGCGCGAGGCCCGCCATGTTCAACGCCAACAAAAAAGCCGCGCCGACCACGAAGCAAACGACCGTCGGCGGCAATAGCAAATCCCACGTCGCCCCAAGCGGATGGACCGCCGTCGCCCCTCGCGCGGCCAGCGTCGAGCCGGTCACGACCACGTCAGCCCCGGCGAGTCGCGCCACTTCACCCACCAACAACGCCAACGGGCCCGGCAGATCGTGCGACCGCGACGTGACGACCATGTAAACGTACACGGCCGCCGACTGCGCTAAAAGGACGCCGCCCGAGACAATGCAGGCCGGGGCCACGCGCCGCGGCCACCCGCGAGGGATCGGCACGACCACCGCCGCCAAGCCAACCGCCAAAAAAATTGCCGCCGCCTTCGCGGGCCATGGCATGAACCAAACGACCGGCAGCAAGAGCGCCAGCGCGATCGTCGCCTCGGGCAGCGCGATCTCCCAGTCCCGCAGCAATACGGCTCCCAACACGATCATCGCGGCCCACGCCCAGACGTTCGCCGGCCCATAGTATCCCAGTGCCGGCAACCAGGACGCCGAAAACAACCCGACGGCCGCCCAAGCACGCAGATTCATCGCATCACCTCCCCGCGTCCGTGCATCGTGCCTTGCGGCGATTTCCGCGACCGGTCTGGCGGGATCCACTCGCGCGGCGTCGTCACCCGCGAAATCAGCCACCGCCAGAAATCCTCGTTGTCCTGCGTACTCGCCGTCACGCTGCCATCGTAGTACCCGTGGCCGAAGTTCAACACAAAATGACTATCGCCGATCAAAACCACGTTTCCCTTCCCGCTCCCCTGGCCGAACCAGCGATGGATCACCAGCGGCACATTTTGGTAACCGTTCACAAGCGGCTGCCAGTCGCCCTTGTCGCTCGTGCAACGAACCGGCCAGGCATGAAAAAACCACGCCCGCAGAATATAGTCGCCCGCCCCGTAGTCTTTCGCGTTTAGGTAGTACGTCGCAAACCGGCCGAATCGATCCGGGAACTCGCCCATCGGTTCCGCCTCGGCCACCTTGGATCCGGTCGACGACGGCGAGATTCCCACGTCAAGTTGGAACGCGTCAAGCATCGTCCGGCTCGCGGCCGACTCCGTCGCGCCCACCATGCATACCAGACACCCGCCGCCCTCGACGAACTTCTGCATCTGTTCGATCTCGCTCGACGAAAATGACTTCGCCGGGCCCATCACGACCAGCAGTGCGGCCTGTTTCAATCGCTCCGGATCCCAACGGTGCATTTTCAGTGGCAAATAGCCGTTCCGCGCCAGCGTGAGCAGGAAACCGTCCACCCCGTCGTTGGCCCAAGAACGATTGCTGCCGACCTCCAGATGCGAGGCATCGACGTAGACGATCGGCCGCGCGACGCCCGATGCCGACGAAGGTCGCGCCGGCGCCGGCCCATTGGTCTGGGCCTGGCACATGGCCGTCGTGAACACGATGCCCATAATCATCGCAATGACGACCAGCCGCGTCGGATCGGGCCGCCGGACAATCAAAACAAACAGCGTCAGATAGCCCAACACGCCCAGCACTTGACGCCACATCGCCTGGGGACTCGTCGAGCGATTGGCTAGGTAACGCAGCAGACGCGAAGCTAATTCATGTCCGTCAGCAATGCCCAGGTTGGTCAGGCACCAATAACTACCCAGCGCCACGACGGTCCCTTGGCCCCAGGGCCGCTCGGCCGCCAGAACCAGATCGCCCCACGCTTCGCCCGCGTCGACCGCCGCCCGGCCGTTCCAAAGCGTTTCGCCGGCCGGTTCGCCCCAGGCCCAGCGTCCCACCAGGATCGGCCGCGTCAACCAGCCCGCATCAATCGGGCAACCATCCCCCAAACACGCGCCGAGCGTCCGCCGCGAGACTCCGAAGACGGCCGGATGGGTTGAAACCGAGAGGGCTCCTTGCCACGCCTCGGCGGGCGCAACGGCCGCCTCGTCCCGAAACGCCAAGCCCATTGGACGCAACAGCCCGTTGACCGGCCGCATGTCTTCATCCGCCGTCGCGTCGTCCGGCTCGCGCGTCGACGCCCCGCCGCCGGCCGCGTGGCGTATTTCGCTTTGGACCGTCGGGCCGGCCGCCACCAGCAGCGACCCGCCGCCACGAACGTACTGTTCAAGCCGCTCGATCCGCTCCTTGGGCCAGGCTTCCGTCGGCTGAATCACCACCAGCACGTCGGCCTTCTTGAGATCCTCGTCCGTCAGTTCGCGCGACACGGCCCATTGCCCGCCAAGATCGGCCGCCAACGACGGCAACAGGCCGTAATGGTTCGAGGCGTCTTGCCCCTGGCCCAGGGCATCGTGAACCGGCGTTTTCCAGCGATCAAAATCCCCGTCGTAGCCGACGATCGTCTTGCCCGACAGGTCGCGGCCGTCCGGTGACCAGACGCCCAAAGTGGCCGTCACCCCGGCCACAAGGACCGCCGCGCCCAGAAGCAATCCCGAGCGACGTCGGCCCGACCGCGCCTCGTCGTCCGGCGACTCGGTCGACGATGGTTCGGCACGATTTTGGTTTTGACGGTCGGCTTTTTCTTCCGGAGGCCGGGACAACGAGCCTTGGCCGAGCCGAAGCTGCGGCAGGTTCGCCTCGGAAGTTTCCGAACCTTTGCCTTGCTCTCGCGGGGCAACCGGACCGGAACGCAGCGGCGGCTCACTCGTCTGGTCCTCGGCTCTCAATCGCGTCCAACGCAGCATGACGCCCGCCACGATCGCCTGGGCCAGCGCGGCCGCAAGCGGCAGGTTCCACGGCAGCCCGGCGCGAAGCTCGGCGCCCGGACTCCAATCGGTCGGACGATAATCAAGGTCGTCCAGCGACTCGGGCACGGTCGGCGCCGGCAGCGCTGCGGCCAACTCCGTCGCATGGGACAGGGCCGCCAAATAAACCGCCTGCACAGCCAGAATGGCGACCAGCGCATACAACGCTCGCGGACGACGCGGCGGCGGGGTTGCCCGAAGCCATCCGACGTAAAAAACACCCATCACAACCAACAGATCGAGCCCACCCAACGAGCCGCCGATCCAAGGCGATTGCCCACTCAGCAACCCGGCCACCCACCCCATCGCGCGGCCCAGGGCCGTCTCGCCCCACCAGACCGTCGGCACGGCGAAGCAGGCCGCCCGAAACAGGGCCAACGTCCCGGCCGCCGTGGCCACGATCAACAGCGCCCGTCGCCGCACGCCGGTCGAACCGGCCGTGAGCGTTCCCAGCACGGCGGCCACGCCCAACGCGTCGACCACTTCCATCCCCTCGGTGAGCCGACTTGCGGCAAGGCCCGCGGCGGCCACGATCGCTACCAGCAGCAACCGTCGCCACGAAGGCCGAAGCGCCGCCACCGCCGCACCCAACAGCAACCCCACCAGGGCATGACGCAACGGTGTATCCAGAAGCCCGGTCGAGCCGGCCGCCACCCACGCCGCCCCCATCCCGCAAACCGCCCCGATCACGACCGGCCAGGCCACGTCGGCCGTAGGAACGCCCGACTCGCGGCGCGGCCGAATCTTGCCCAGATTCACATCCCCCGCGTCGCGCTGCTTGTGCCATTTTCGGGACATGCCGCCACCGTACTTTCCAGGGATTTACGTCTCTCGATCCAAAGGGCCTATCCGAAAACGGGGACTGGCTCCCGGATAGGGTTCACAAAGTGTGACATAACAGCCAAATGTAGGGTGCCTGTCCCCGTTTTCGGATAGGCTCGGGCCCCGGCGTTGCCTGCCCGCAACCCGGAGTGCCGGCCCCGATCATAGCGATTCCGGCCAAAAAGGTCTAACCACAAATTTCGTCGGCCCCCCCTCCGACGACTCGGCATCAAACCCCGGGGGACTGGCTCCTTTTACCAGGGAAACGGCAAAGTCGTGAAAGATCAGGAGGACAGGCATTCCTGCCTGTCTTTTTCGCCCAACCCAGCCAGACAGGAATGTCTGGCCTCCTGGAACACGGGACTTTGCAGTTCTCCTGGCTCCTTTTACGACGGACCATCAACATGCCGCATGGAAAAAGGGGGACTGGCTCCGTCGCCTTGGCAAACGTATTCTTGCCAATACGGTCCATGGCGACGGTGCCAGTCCCCCTTTTTCCGCCGATCCCGCGCGGTAGTGTTAGACGACAAACGCAAAAGGAGAAACCATGCAATTCATGCCCAAGACCGTTCTGCTA
The DNA here is from genome assembly GCA_035286785.1 of Thermoguttaceae bacterium. Taxonomy (GTDB): domain Bacteria; phylum Planctomycetota; class Planctomycetia; order Pirellulales; family Thermoguttaceae; genus UBA11386. The sequence goes on from DATECS010000163.1 coordinate 14,764, forward strand.
TGGTCGGCAATCGCCCTCGGCGCGGCCGCCTGGGCCACAACCGTTTCGGTCGCGCCCCCGGCCGGAGCGGTGTGTCGGCTGCCGGCTGAGCTGGAATGGAAAAGCAACCCGCGAGTCCACGGCCTGCAAACGGCCGTGCTTGCCGGAGACCCCCGCGCCGCCGGCCCCTACGCCCAGCGAATCAAGTTTCCACCCCACTTCCGCCTCGAGCCCCATTCCCATCCCAACGAGGCCCGCATGGTGACCGTCCTCTCCGGGACTCTCTATTTCGCCTACGGGACAAAATTCGACGAATCCCAACTCAAGCGATTGCCCCCCGGCTCCTTCTTCACCGAACCCAAAGACGTCCCCCACTACGCCATGACGGGCGAAAAAGGGGTCGTCCTGGAACTTCACGCGATCGGACCCGACGGCACCAACTACGTGAAAGAAAAGTAGGGCCGGCGGCCCGTGCCTGACAAGACACCGCCGGTCCGGTGTTCCCGGGAATGCTTCGAAATGCTTCCCTTCAAAAAAACCGTCGCCGACACCCCTCCGCCGCGTAGCGGCGTCACGGCGCATCACGTTACCGATGCCGCCATCGTCCATCAGGATTGGATTTGGGTGCCACTGGCTTTGCCAGTGTGGAATGGAACGGACATCCAGTTGAAAAAAACACTGGCATAGCCAGTGGCACGCTGGCGTGCCCACATGCCGCGTCAAAATCACCGATCCGTCCTCGCCGCGCAAATTCCCCGTCAACTGCCGCTTGTGCCGGTCGATACCGAGGTATAACATGCCGGGGATAGCTGTTCACACTCCGGGGACTGGCTCATTTTTCGCCTCGGTTGACGCCGCGACCTGGATACGCTTGACGGCAAAAAATGTGCCTGTCCCCTTGGTCGGACCCGAGCGCACGAGCCGCGCGTTGGGCGACGGGGATTTCGAAAGACGCTTGAAGAAGCTCGGCCGCGTCCTGCGGCGGCAGAAGCCCGGACCGAAGAAGGTAGAGACGGACTAATTGCGTATGATGTTTCCGGAATGGACCCCTGTCCCCGGAGAATTGACCCCCACTATGAACTGTAGCCGCCAGCGTCATGGATTGGAGATCGTAGAATGGGTTCGAGCGAATATTATCACCGCGAACGTGGCCCGGTTTGCTATGCTTTGCCTCTTTTTGCATCTTCTGAACGTCCTTATAGGCGTGTAACGGATGCAGTGCGACAGGCACTTCTGACACCGGATCTCGGATGGTCTTGGAGAAGCAGCGTGCGTGGGGAGAACGACACATCCAACGAGATCGTCTCCCAGAATCGACCGTTGACCCGGCTGTCGGCTCAGACATTTGCCGATTTTGTAGCCGATGTCCAGTACATTGACGAGTGGGACAACGGCAAGGGAATTGACCTGTTCGGTTACGATCCGGATGCGGCGTCCGCGATCATAAGTGAGTACGATTCCGGGTTTCGGACTGCGATTGATCGCTTTGCAGTTTGTGAAGGCGGACCGCTCCGGCTTGTCATCATCACGCTGGAGGATCAGGAGAACAGCCTCGTCTTCGTTCCACACGATCCCGTGCCAATCGTCGAGAAGCTTCTCGAAACCTGGAACGCTTCTTGGGCGAAGGCAAACGCGCGCCGCAAGTATCACCGTCTACGCGGCGTCAAACTTGAGACGATATTCTCGCTGCCTTTTACGCAAAGTTAGTGGCCGGCCACCGAAGACCAAGGGAACGAAAAAGGTGACACTCACCAAATCTGGGACAACCGGGACAAATGGAGGGGAGGGTGAGAATTCCGGGGCCACCCATACACAACTCGTGACGTGCCTCGGGTCAGAAAAGAAAAGTAGGTCAGGCACCCCGTGCCTGACAAGCCGCTGACAGACTCAGATTTGGTGGCGGTTACCTTTTCCACCCGGAATTCTCCGGCCAAGATGGAACGGAAGCCGAGCCGAGAGTAGCCGGCGACTCAGGAGATGACCACACTCAGTTTCTTGTGCAACGCTTCGGCGATGCGGCTGAGCATGGACAGGGAATGGGCTCGTTGTTACACACAAATTGGCGTCGGTCCTTCGTCCCGGAGGGACGTTTGAAAGTAGCCCGGCAGTTCACTGCCGGGAAGGCGAACCATATACAAGGAGCCTCCGTCCCGTAGACGGTTGAGAACGCGTCAATCGCGTCCATTTTCAGCCGTCCGCTACGGGACGGAAACGCCGGAATAATGGCTCCTGGACCCAGCGATAAATCGCTGGGCTATCCTCAAATGCCCCTACGGGGCAACATCACCGGCAAATGACCTCGACTTGTGTGTAACAACAAGGGGGAATTGGGGGGAGGGGACACAAACCGATTATGACACAATAGAAAAGTAGTTCCGGCACGCCGCGCCTGACAAGATGCTGGAAACAGACAAGACAGACAAGAATGTCTGTCCTCCTGCCCCTCTTAACGTCCCGCCCCCTTAGCTGCCCCTTTACCGCCGCGATTTTGTCGCCCAGCGGGCTTCTTCCAGTCCTAGCCGCTTCATCTTCTTATAAAGCGTGGTCCGGTTGATCCCCAGCGTTTCGGCCGTCGCGTTGCGGTTCCAGTGGTTCATCTCGAGCACGTCGAGGATGATCTGCCGCTCGGGCGCTTCGAGCGATTCCTTGAGCGACCGGTCGCCGGCGGGATCCAGCGGAAACGGCCCGCCGCTGGCCACCGCGTTGGGAAGGTCTTCCATGCCGATCGTGTCGTTCTTGCCCAGCAGCACGGCCCGTTCGATCACGTTTTGCAGTTCGCGGACGTTGCCCGGCCACGAAAATCGCTGTAGCGCGGCCATCGCGGCCTCGTTAATCTCGCGGACCGGCTTGCCCGACTCCTCGCTCGCTCGGACCAGGAAATGATTGGCCAACGTCGCAATGTCGGAAATTCGCTCGCGTAGCGGCGGCAGCTCAATACTGATCACGTTGACCCGATAGTACAAGTCCTGGCGAAAACGTCCCTCGGCCACCGCCTTAGCCAGATCCTCGTTCGTCGCCAGCACGACCCGCGTGTCGACTGTGAACGTCTTCGTCCCGCCGACCTGCTCGAACTCGAGATCCTGCAGAACGCGGAGCAGCTTGACCTGCATGCCCGGGCTGGCGGTGCCGATCTCGTCGAGGAAGATGGTTCCCGTGTCGGCCTGCTTGAATTTACCCATCTTCTCGCCCATCGCGCCGGTGAACGCGCCGGCGACGTGGCCGAACAGTTCGCTTTCCAGCAGCGTCTCGGGCAGGGCGCCGCAAGCCACTTCGACGAACGGCCGGTCGCGCCGTCCGCTTCGCCGATGAATCGCCCGGGCCACCAGCGACTTGCCCGTGCCGCTCTCGCCCGTGATCAGGATGGTCGCCTTCGTGTCGGCCACGCTGTCGATCATGTCGTAGACGCGCCGCATCCGGTGGTCGTTGCCGACGATGTTCTCCATGCCGAAACGCATGTCGAGCTGGGCCTTGAGATTCTGATTCTCCTCGACCACCTTTCGCTGGTTGAGCGCCCGGTCGATGGCCAGCTCCAACTCCTCGTCGATCAGCGGCTTCGTGAGAAAGTCGAACGCTCCGGCACGAATCGCCTCGACCGCCGAATCGACCGACCCGTAGCCGGTGAGCATAATGACGGGCGTCTGGGGCGTGCGTTGTCGGGCGTACTTCAACACGTCGAACCCGTCGCTTTCGCCGAGCCGGATGTCGGTCAGAATCAGGTCGTAAGGCTTCCGATCGATCGCGGACAGGGCGTCCGTGTAGTTGGCCGCCGCGTCGGTTTCGAACCCTCCCTCGCGAAGCCAATCGGCCATCGAGTGCAGCAGGTGCCGGTCGTCGTCAATCAATAGAAGTACGCCGCGTTTCATCATATCACCCTGGGTAGCCACCCATCTCAAACAACATGGGCAATGTAGGGGGGATTGCGAGATTCTGTCGGAAAATATCTACGTCACAGCTCATCGTTGGTCAACATTTCGCAACAAGTTTCGTTCCGGCTGAAAGTCACGATCCACCAACCGGTTCCGATCATGCGTTTTGCCACAATTCCAGGGGAAGGGGATACGGATACTTCCGAACTCTGAGGCTATCCGAAAACGGGGACTGGCTCCCGGATATTGGGAGTCAAGCACGCTATAACCGGAATATGTAGGGTGCCTGTCCCCCTATTCGGATAGCCTCTTATTAACGTGAAAAACAACGGTCGGTCAAAAAGTTTCCAAGAAAAAAACACCCCACCTAAGAAGGGGCGAAGGTGGGTTTTCCCCTCGAATAGGGACGTATTTCCTAAGATATGCCGCTTTATCAGGGGGTATGTCTGCCAGCTCCGGGGTATTTCACACGCACCAACGGTGTACTACTATTTAGACAAATCCGTCGCCCCACCTCGAAAGTGGGTCGCCGTCGCATATCGCACCGGAACACCAAACCATCGTCAAATCACTCTTTGGTCGGGAGTAGTCCCATGAGTATCTCGCTTCTTGTTTGTGATGATCACGAAGTCATTCGAACCGGACTGGTCAGCCTGATGGCCGGCTCCGACATCAAGATCATCGCCCAGGCGGCCAACGGCAAGGAAGCGGTGCAGCAGGCTGAGAAACACAAGCCTGACGTTATCCTCTTGGACATTCGCATGCCCGACGGCGACGGACTCGCCACGCTCGAAAAACTGCGGGCCAAGGCGCCCGAGTGCCGCGTGGTCATGTTGTCAACCTACGACAACCCGACCTACATTGCCCGGGCCGTCGCGCTGGGGGCGAGCGACTACGTCCTGAAAGGCGCCTCGCGCGAAGCCATCATCGCGACGATCACGGCCGCGGCCCAGGGCGAATCGCCCTCGCGGAGCGGCGAGCTGCGCCGCGTGGCCGGCGCGATGAAAATCCGCCAGGTCCTCGAAGACGACGAAGTGCCCTTGACCCAACGCGAGACCCAAGTGCTCCGCCACGTGGCCCTCGGCCTGAGCAACAAGGAAATCGGCCGCTCGTTGGAAATCAGCGTCGAAACGGTCAAGGAACACGTCCAAAACATCCTCCGCAAAATCGCCGTGAGCGACCGCACCCAAGCCGCCGTCTGGGCCGTCCGACGGGGGTTGGTTGAGTAGAATGAGTTCAAGCTCGCCTGGAAAACCCATTTCTGCGGTTGAGATCACGCACATCTCCAGTCATGGAGTGTGGTTGCTGGTTGGCGACAGGGAACTGTTCATGTCCTATGAAGATTTCCCTTGGTTCAAAAACGCTCCTGTCGCAAAAATCATCCATGTTGAGGAATCTCGGTCAGGCCATTTCCACTGGCCCGACTTGGACGTTGACCTCACAATCGATATCATCGAGCACCCTGATCGCTATCCCATGAAGGCAAAGTAGCAGCGAACAGGTGGAACAAGAGGAGGCTCGACGAGGAGACCCGTTTCGTTTTTTTGCCGATCGAGGATCGCCATGTTCGGCATGGGCAGGCTTGCGGAAATCATCGTCACCGACCTCACGCGGTTCGCCAACGAGGATATCGTCTGCATGGCCGGGATCGACCCGATGATTCGGCAGTGCATTCGACCGTTGCCTTATCTTCGCTACGACGATTGTCGGCGGCTGAACCTCCAGCCCGGCGATGTTCTGAAAGGCCGCTTCGTCCCGCGATCCGTCTCCGCACCGCACACCGAGGACCGTCACTGGCAAGGCCGCCGCGTCTATCGCGGCCCGTGCCGCGCCGGCGAATTTTACTAGCTGCTGCGTGCGACCGTCAGTCCCGGCGCACTCGACGGTTTTGTCGTTTCCATTCCCGCCGACCAAAAGTACTTCCAGCGATCCTTCCCTTCCATTAAGATTATCCATCTGTAAGTGAGGCTATCCGAAAACGGGGACCGGCTCCCGAATATGGTGGAGGGAGCGTCCCTAATAGCCAGCCGCGGGGCGTCTGTCCCCGTTTTCGGATAGCCTCCAAGTCGGCTCCTCTGCGTCCCCGCGCCTCCGCGTGAAAAGAAAGGAGCGTCGCCATGATACTTCGAGATTGGCTCGTCCCCCGGCCCGAGGCGGCGGCGATGAATCCCCTTCGCCGAGCCGGCATCACCCCGGGACTGTATCATTACCTCCGCGAGTCGGGCGGCGAGACGGTCCGGTTTCATCTTCGCGTTGACGCGACGGGCGGCGGCCTCTTGGTGGCCGGCGGCGCCGCCGCGGCCCGGCTACGGCCCTCCGGCGTGATCATCGCCAAAGCCGCCCTCGAGGGCAAACAGCCCTCGGCAATCGCGTCGGAACTACTGGACCTGTTTCGCGGCGTGACGGCCGACGAGGCGGCGACCGACGTCCGTCGCGTGCGCGAGATCATCGCCCAGCTCGAATCGCCCGGCGACAATTATCCGATCCTGAATCTGACCGATCCGGCGTTTGCCCCAGGCGCCGCGCCGCTGGCCCGGCCGCTGTCGGCCGATGTGCCGGCGGCCGAGCCCGAGCGGATTGTGCCCCTGATCGATCGGCTCTGGCAACTGGCCATTCCGCACGTGACGTTCATTGCCGGCCCACGGACCGACCCGCGCTGGCTGGTCCGCGCGGTCGAACGGTCCGAGGATCTGGGCATGATCGCCGGCGTGCGAATTCGGGGGACCGATCTCTTGCGGGACACCCTGCTTGCCGAGCTGGCCACCGCCGGCGTGGACCACGTCGACGTGCTCTACCTTTCGCACGAACCGGCGGTCCACGACGCCTTGGCGGGCCAGGGCGACCACGCCCAGGCGACCGCCGCGCTGGCCCGGCTCCGCGATCGAGAAATCTGCGCCGTCGCCCAGGTGGCCCTGGTCGGCGCGAATGCGTCCGCCATGGAAGAAACACTCCGCGCGCTCACGGCCAGGAACGTGACCAACGCCGCCTGGTTCGCCGTCGTCTCGCCGACCAGGCTCGAAGGCCCCCTGTCGGCCGACGCCCTGGTCCAGTCTGCCGCGCGGATCGAGGAATCGGCCGAAGAACTTGGGCTTCGCCTGTTGTGGTATCCGCCCGTACGGTTCGACGCGAGTCTTTCGTTGGCCGAACAGGTCCGCCGCGGTCCTCGCGCCTCGGGCGACACGGCCGTGCGCGTCGAGCCCGACGGGACAGTCATCCCGCCTCGGGGCCCTTGGCTCGCGGCGGGCAACTTCATGACCGAGGATTGGGAAACCATCCGCCGGCGGCCGAGCTATCGGGCCTATCGCCACCGGATCGAGACGGACACCCACTGCGACGCTTGTCCCGGCCTGGCCGTTTGCGCGGCCGACTGCCCGCGCGACCCGGCCGGTTGGGCCGACAATCGAGGAATCGTGGAAATGCACGCGTGACTTTTGTCCATGCGAGGGATGCCATGAGACGTTTTGTTTTTCTCGTTGCCCTGACGGCTTTATTGCCGTCGCTGGCCGGCGCGGCCGTCGGCCAGGACTACCGGTTCCGCGTGCCCAAGCTCGTGATGGAAGTGACCGTCGATCCGGACGCCTCGGTCCGCGTGGTCTACGACTTCACGTTCCGCAACGAACACGGGGCACATCCAATCGACGTGGTCGACGTCGGCACGTTCCACGCCGGCTACGACCTGCGGAAGGTGACCGCCTCCTGCGACGGCATTACGCTGACCGACATCCGGACGTCGGAATTCGTCAAGCCGGGCTTCGAGGTCCACCTGGGCCGGGCCACCATCGCGTCGGGCGGCTCCGCCACGGTCCACGTCGAATACACGTTGCCCGACATGGTCTATCAAGACACGACTCGCAAGGACTACGCCTCGTTGCAGGTCACGCCCACTTGGTTCGGCAGTCAATACATCCTGGGCACGACCGACTTGAACGTCGTAATCCTATTGCCGAAAGGAATCAAGCCCGACGAAGTCCTGTGGCAAGACGTGAAGTTCGATCAGGTTGCGGCCGGCGGCGACACGGTGGCGGTTGCCTGGCGGCGGCCGAGCGCCCGGCTCGATCACGCTGAGCGATTCAGCGTGTCGTTTCCCCGCCGCGTCATGTCGAACGTCGTGCGGATGAGCAAGTTCGATCTGCTGCGCAAGTGGTTCCACGAATCGCAAAACGCGCGGATTTGGGTCGGCATCTTCGTCGTGGCCGCGTGGACCTTTCTCTATTTCCGGTTCACCGGCGGCACGGGCTTTTCCGTTTACGTGATTCTCACGGCTTTGCTTATTTGGCTCTTCGTCGCCAGTCCCGACGCCGAGTTGCTTGGCGTGCCCGTCGTCGCTGGCCTGGTCTTTCTGAACGAATGGGGCCTCGGCCGGCGAAGATCTCGCTACATGCCGCCGGTCGCCCAGGTCGAAGGCGGTGGCATCAAGCGGGGGCTGACCGCGCCCGAGGCGGCCGTCCTGCTCGAACTGCCGCTGTCGAAGGTATTGACGCTGGTGATCTTCGGCATGTTGAAGAAAGGCATCCTGCGCCAGATCGACGCCGAACCGTTGCGCGTGGCGGTGAACGGGCCCTTTGCGGTCGACGACAAGACAATGCCCGCCACGATTCCCGAACGGGCCGCGCTCTATGGCAAAATGGCCCAGCAGACGGGCGTGGCCGTTCACAAGTACGAGCCGGCCTTTCTCTACCTGATCCAGCGCGACCCGGCCCGGCCATTGTCCAAAATCCATTTCGACGTGCCGATGAAACAACTGATCGCGCAGGTGGCCGAGCGAATGAAGGGCTTCGATCTTTCGGACACGCAAGACTACTATCGCTCGATCATCCGCCGCGCGCTGGCCCAGGCCAAATCGATCGGCGACGTGCCGATGCGCGAAAAGGCAATCGACCGCAACTTTGAGTGGATCCTGATGAACGACGACTATCCAACCGTGTTCACTGGTCGGCCGTATTGGCCCACCTGGTGCCGTCCCGGTCACGTCATGATGGGCCCCGGCGGCGCCGTGGCCCAGGCGGCGGGGCAGGCCGTGGATGTCGGCGGCAAGACCTCGTTCGGCGACGTGGCCGCCTCATTCGCCGGATGGACCGAACACACAATGGGCAGCATGGCCTCGGCCATCTCGCCCGACGGATTGAGCGTCGCCAAACCCTCGGGCGGATTCCTGAACCTCACCGGCGCCGACAACCTGACGGGCGAAATCCTCGCTTCGCTGGCCGAGGGAAGCAAGGAAGGAGGAGGCGGAGGAGGTTTCAGCGGTTGCGCCTGCGCGGGCTGCGCGTGTGCGTGCGCCTGCGCGGGAGGAGGAAGGTAGAAGTGTGAAGTGTGAAAGGAATACGTAGGCCGGGTCGTGACCCGGCAATATCCGTGTGATCCCTTGACGCGCCGGGTCACGACCCGGCCTACGTTTTTTAGCCACCATCCATCGACAACAGAGAAAGGCGTCAGGCACAGCCTGACCTACGAGGTTTATGAGCAAGGTGAAACAATTGCCCACCAGGGGCGAAGTCAAGGCGGCGGATTGTTGGGATCTTTCGAGTCTGTTTGCCGACGACGCGGCTTGGGAGAAGGCGTTCACCAAGTGGGAGAAGCGGATTGACGGCTACGCTCGGTTCCAGGGCACGCTCGCCGGCGGCGCGGAGAATCTGGCCGCGGCGATGGCGTTTGATCTCGACATGGACCGCCAGGGCGAGCGGTTGGGCACCTACGCCTTTTTGAAAACCACTGAAGACACGGCCAACAGCACGTATCAACGGATGCACGGCCGGTTCGTCGGCGCGACGAGCCGCGCGAGCCAGACGGCCAGCTATCTGCGGCCCGAGATTCTCGCCATCCCCAAGGCCGCGATGAAAACTTATCTGGATGATCGTCGGCTGGCCACCTATCGACTCATGCTGGAAAGGCTCCTGCGATACCGCCCGTACACGCTCGGCCGCAAGGAAGAAAAACTCCTGGCCATGCAGACCGAAATGGCCCAGGCGGCCGGCCAGGCGTTTCGCCAGTTGAACGACGCCGATCTCCGCTTCGGCACGGTCCGCAACGAAAAGGGCGAAACGGTCGAGTTGTCGCACGCGACGTTTTCGACGCTCTTGCACTGCCCGAATCGTCCGGTCCGCCGCGCGGCGTTTCATCAATACTATCGCCAATTCACGGCCCACGAAAACACGCTCGCCGCCATGTTGCGTGGGTCGATCCATCGCGATATCTACTACGCCCGGGCACGGAATTTCAAGAGTTCGCTTGCGGCGTCCCTGTTTCCCGATCAGGTGCCCGAGACGGTTTACACGAACCTGATTGCGTCCGTCCATCGTCATCTGCCGTCGCTACATCGCTACTACGACGTGCGGCGGCGCAAAATGCGCCTGCGCGACATCCACATGTACGACACCTACGTGCCGATCCTCTCCGGCCTGCAAACGCGCCGCGCGTGGGACCAGGCGGTGGCGCTGGTGCTGGATGCACTCAAACCATTGGGCGACGACTACCGCGCGACGCTCGAAAAGGGCCTCCGCGGCCGCTGGTGCGACCGCTACGAGAATCGCGGCAAGCAAAGCGGCGCGTTCAGTTGCGGCTCGTACGACGGCTGGCCTTACATCCTGATGAACTATCAGCCGGACGTGCTCGACCACGTCTTCACGCTCGCCCACGAGGCGGGCCACTCGATGCACAGCCACTACTCCGCCGCCAAGCAACCCTACGCCTATTACGACTACGTGATCTTCGTCGCCGAGGTGGCCAGCACGTTCAACGAGCAACTGTTGAGCGACCACCTTCTCGCCCGAGCCAAGACCGACGAAGAAAAAGCCTATTTGATCAACCGCCAAATTGACGCGGTGCGGGGAACTATCTTTCGCCAGACCATGTTCGCCGAGTTCGAGAAAATGACTCACGAACTGGCCGAGGCGAACGAGCCGCTTACCGTCGAGGCGTTCAAGAACGTCTACCGCGAACTGCTCGCCGCGTACTTCGGGCCCGACTTCACGCTCGACGACGAACTGGCTCTGGAGTGTTTCCGCATCCCCCATTTCTATCGAGCGTTCTACGTCTACAAATACGCCACCGGCATGTCGGCCGCGATGGCCCTGGCCGACCGCGTGACCGGCGGCGGCCCGAAGGAACTCGACGCCTACCTCCATTTTCTCGCCGGCGGCTGCTCGAAGGATCCGCTGGACCTGCTGCGCGATGCGGGCGTCGACATGGAGCGGCCCGAGCCGGTGGACGCCGCCCTGGCCCGATTTGACCGCCTGGTTGACGAACTGGACCGACTTTTGTAGGGTAGTACTTAGGTAGGGTGGGGCGATGACCGGCCCGGGGAAAAAATGTTGCCCTTGCTTCAATCGTTGTCCGGGCCGGTCATTGCCCCACCATTTCGCAGTGTGTAGTCGAAATGCATGGTGGGGCAACGATCGGCCGGAAGCATTTGAGGAAAGATCAAAGCGTTTCCGGGCCGATCGTCGCCCCACCCTACAGGAACGGACTCAGGAAGAGCCATGTTAATTGATCATCTTCAAAACGCCGACCGCTATAGTGTTTTACATCCGGGCTTTGCCGACGGCTTTGCGTTTTTGCGCCGCAAGGATTTGGCCAAACTGCCGGACGGGCGGCACGACATCGACGGCGATCGGCTTTTCGCGGTCGTGTCACGTGTGTCCGGCCGGGGTCGCGAACAATCCCCGTTGGAAGTCCACCGCCGCTATATTGACATCCAGTTTGTGGTGGACGGAGAAGACTGCATCGGCTGGTTGCCGACGTCGGATTGCAGGCAAGTCTCGTCGCCGTTCGACGGTGAAAAAGACTTGGGGGTCTTCTACGATCCGCCCGCGAAGTGGCTGACGGTTGAGCCCGGTACTTTCGCCCTGTTCTATCCCGAGGACGCCCACGCCCCGCTGGCCGCCTCGGGCCACATGCACAAAGTCGTCGTCAAAGTGGCCGTCGATTGGTGAAGGCCCCAAAAATTCGCGCAATATTCAGCCGTCCGCGGCGAATAGGGCAGGGGAGTCCAGTCCACTGACATCAAGACACGAGACGGGAGGAATTCATGGTGGAGGTACATAGCGGAATGGAACATGCATGGGGAGGACTGTGTTGTTTCGGCCCGTTTTTCCTGATCTTTCTCATAGGCACCATCTTCTGGATCTGGATGCTGGTCGACTGCCTGATGAAGGAGCCATCGGAAGGCAACGACAAACTCATCTGGGCGCTGGTCATCGTGTTGACCCATTGGATCGGCGCGGCGATCTATTTCTTCGTGCGTCGTCCCAAGCGAATCGAAGAACACGGGCAATAGCAATGTAGGGTGGGGCAATGACCGGCCCGGGAAAAGACGATGCGATTGTTCTAACCGCCGTCCGGGCCGGTCATTGCCCCACCATTTCGCAACGCATGCCGACGGCGCGTGGTGGGGCGACGATCGGCCCGTCCACGTTTTGAACAAGGTCAGAGTGTTTCCCGGGCCGATCGTCGCCCCACCCTACATTTTTTCCATCCACTTCACATGGAGATTCGTCCCATGAGCGACTACCGTCGGTGGTTCGTTCCGGGCGGGACGTTCTTTTTTTCGGTAGTGACCTATCATCGGGCAAGGTTCCTCACGACGCCACTTGCCCGGCAATGCTTGCGCGATGCAATGGAGCGTGTGCGGAAAACCCGTCCATTCGATATCGTGGCAATTGTCTTGTTGCCCGATCATTTACACACGGTCTGGTCGATGCCCCCAGACGATAGTGATTATTCGGTTCGTTGGCAGAAGATCAAGGAAGGATTTTCGAAGGCGTATCTGTCGGCCGGCGGCAAGGAAATAGGTTCCACGGTGTCGCGACGTCGGCAACAGCAACGTGGTCTTTGGCAGAAACGATTCTGGGAACACACGTGTCGAGACGAGGACGCGATCAAGAAGTGCGTGGACTATCTGCACTACAATCCCGTGAAACACGGTCTGGTCGGCCGTGTCCAAGATTACCCTTGGTCCACGTTCCATCGATTCGTTCGGCTCGGCGAATACGACACCGATTGGGGCGGAGAGAATCCGTGTCCCGATTGGAACATGCTGGATTAAATGGGAGATGAAGCTACAATCGGCCGCCAGCAAGTGTAGGGTGGGGCAATGATCGGCCCGGGAAAAACGATGCGATTGCTCTAACCGTTGCCCGGGCCGGTCATTGCCCCACCATTCCGCAACGCATACCGACGGCGCATGGTGGGGCGACGATCGGCCGGAAGCGTCCGAGAAAAGATCAAAGCGTTCCCAGGCCGATCGTCGCCCCACCCTACATTAGTAGGTCAATTGCACCGACGACGAACAGGCCGACGCTTACCACGACATTGACGTGGAAGAACGCGCGGTTCACTCGCGACAGGTCGTCGGGCCGGACGAGGTAGTGTTCGTAGATGAGCAATCCGGCAATCACCGCCACGCCTGTCCAATAAAGCGCGCCAAACGCTGGAAAGACGACGCCCAAAAGCACAAGCATGGCGATCATGCCGGCGTGACATGCGGCGGCGGCTCGCAGGGCACCGGCCACGCCCAGCCGCGCGGGCACGCTCCGCAGCCGCATTCGCCGGTCGAAATCGACGTCCTGGCAGGCGTAGAGGATGTCGAACCCGGCCACCCAAAGCAGCACGGCCCCGCCGAGCACCAACGGCGCGACGGCCAACTCGGCCCGAACGGCCACCCAGGCGGCCATCGGCGTCATGCCCAACGCCGTCCCCAACCAGAAATGAGAAAGCAGCGTAAACCGTTTGGCATAGCTGTATCCGAACAGAAACAGCAAAACCGGCACGGCGGCCCGAAGCGGCCACGGATTGCCCGGCAAGAAGAGCAACGTACCGACGACGAATCCGACCGAGCAAAGGGCCGTAAAAATCGCCACGCCGACCACGCTCAACGTCTCCCGCGGCAAATGTCGCGACTCCGTCCGCGGGTTCATCGCATCGAGTCGCCGATCCGCCAGTCGGTTGAAGCTCATCGCCGCGCTTCGGGCCGTGACCATGCAAACGAGAATGCCAAGCAAGTCTTGCCAGCGAAACGCATCGGCCACCCCATCCTGCCGATTGGCCGCCCACGCCATCACGGCCCCCAACAGCGCAAACGGCAACGCAAACAGCGTATGGCTGAAGCGGATCAGTTCGAGGAAGCGGCGAAGGGACACGGGAAGGGATTGGGGAAGAGGGATTTAGGGACAGTAAAGTAGCGAAAAACAGATTCTGAAATTTGAAATTTGAGATCCCTTCACTCTGCCCTATGCCCGCTCTGCCTACTGCCCGCTGCCTGCTGCCCGCTCAACCAAGTTTGTCGCCACGCCCAACTGGCCGCAGATCCTCGCCACGACAAAATCAATCAGATCCTGGACCGTCTTGGGCCCATGATAAAAACCGGGCACGGCGGGCAGGATCACCGCGCCGGCCTCGGCCGCGCGACGCATATTGTCCAAAAATATCATCGACAGCGGCGTCTCGCGCGGCACAAGCACCAAGGGCCGCCGCTGCTTCAGATGTACTTCGGCCGCGCGGTGGATCAAGTTGGTGGCCGCGCCGGAGGCAATCGACCCGAGCGTGGCGGCCGAGCACGGACAAACAATCATGCCGTCGGTCGGATGCGACCCGCTGGCCAAAGGCGACGTGAAATCGCGGCAGTCGTGATAGGTGATCTGGCCCAACTCGCGTCCGCCGACCGACAGCACGCTGCTCTGTTCGCTGGCGATGCCCGCGAAGTTGCGCAGCTTCTTCAGCCGTTCGTCCTGCCGCGCCGGGTTGTCCGGCTCGATGCCCAGCATCGAGACCGTGAACCGATCGAGGTTTACCTTCAAGTGAAGTTCCTCGGCCAACACGGCGACGGCCGCCTGGCTGATCGACAGTTGCACGTCGCACCCGGTCGTCGTGAGCACCTCGATCAGCCGGATCGCGTAGGCGACTCCGCTGGCTCCCGTGACGGCTACCACGAAATTGCGTTTCATTTTTTACCTACATATAAAGTGGCCACGCCAAGGGTGAAGCGGTGCGTGCGAACTTCCGCCAGACCGGCCCGACGCATCCGCTGGGCCAGCGCCTCGCCCTCGGGAAATTGACGGACGCTCTCGGGAAGATAATTGTAAGCCGACTGACGGTTCCTTGCCAACGCCTGCCCCACGCGGGGGAGAACTCGCCGAAAATACCAGCGATAAATCGGCCCTAAAAGCCATGCCCGCGGCATCGAGAATTCCAACACGGCCACGCGCCCGCCGGGCCGGCACACGCGGACCATCTCGCCCAGGGCCCGGTCCGTGTCGCTCGTGTTTCGCAGTCCAAACGCGACCGAAACCACTTGAAACTGCCCGTCGGCGAAGGGAAGCCGCTCGGTGTCGGCCTCGACCAGCGTAATCGCCCCCTCCGCGCCGGCCCGACGAATTTTTTCCCGTCCAACAGCAAGCATCGGCCGGCAGAAGTCGGTCCCCACGACCCGCAACACTCCCCGGCCCGACCGCCAATAAGCCAGCGCCAGGTCGCCCGTGCCCGTGCAGACATCCAGCACGGATCCTTCGCCGTCGGCCGGCGCGAGCCGCGTGGTCCGCCTCCGCCACCGCCGATCGACGCCCAGCGACAGCACGCGGTTCAATAGGTCATACCGCCCGGCAATCTCGCCGAACATCCGACGCACACGAGCGGCCGATTTATCAACAGGCTCGGACATGAAAGGTTTTCGTTTTTCCTTGGACAGGATTTACAAGATGAACAGGATTTGAAAACCGAAGAAATCCTGTCAATCTTGTTAATCCTGTCTATTCTAATCCTGTCTATTGCCAATCCTGTCTCGTCGCGTCCAGCGCCATTCGCCGGCATGTCTGTCCGACCGCTGGATCCCACGGGTCGGGCGGACCGTCGTGAAAAATCACGTCACGGCTTGGGTTCACGTTCGCGGCCACGGCCGTCCAAACGCTCTGGGGATCGTGAACGTCGACGTCTTCGTCGACGATCACCATGATTTTGCAAAACCGCGTGGCCGGCAGTTCCCAGAACGACCGGGCGACTCGCGCGGCCGCCGCAGGATCGCTACCGCGGATCGATACCCAGGCCAATTCACGAGCGTGGCCGCACTCGGGCAGGTTGCAGTCGGTCAACTCGCCCACGGCCATGCGCAACAACGGAAGCAATATGCGCTGCATGGCCCGTTGGATTGCCACCCATTCACGCGAACTATCGCCGTGGACGACGGCCGGCAGCACGGGATTGGCCCGATGGGTCAGCGAGCCGACTCGCAGCACCGGCCCGGGCCGCGACGGCGCGGCGTGGCCCAGGGGAGTGGCTACCGGCCCGGTCTCGATTTCGGCCGCCGCGGGATCGATCGTG
>DATECS010000164.1:0-2054 GCA_035286785.1 Thermoguttaceae bacterium
CGGGCAAGGACGGCGACCGCCGATTGGTCGAAGGAGCCAAGCGATTGCGCGAAGGGACGGATCGGGCCATTGTCGGGCTGTTCGGCGGGAACCTCTTTGAGTTCGGACAGTTCTACTACCGGTCGGATAACTTCTTCATGCTCCTGGCCGGCCAGCCGGATCGGGCGCACGAATTTCTTGAAAAACTAACGGCCATTCATCTGAATAATCTCGAACGCTACCTCGGGCTGGTCGGGCCCTATATCGACATCATCGCGTTCGGCGACGACCTGGGAACGCAAAACGGGCCGACCCTTTCGCCCGCCATGTACCGCGAGATGTTCAAGCCGCATCACGCGCGAATGTGGCGCCGCGCGAAGGAACTGGCCGACGTCAAGGTGATGTTGCATTGTTGCGGCGGGGTGCAACCGCTGCTGCACGACCTGATCGACGCCGGAATGGACGCGATCAACCCGGTGCAGATCACCTGTCGCGGAATGGACCCGGCCGGGCTGAAACACGATTTCGGCCACCGGCTGACGTTCTGGGGCGGCGGCTGCGACACGCGCCACGTGCTCTCGAAGGCCACCCCCGACGAAATCCGCCGGCACGTCAAGGAACTACTGGCCATCTGGGCGCCGGGCGGCGGATTCGTCTTCCAACAAGTCCACAACATCCTGGCCGACGTCCCGCCGGAGAACATTATCGCCATGTATGACGCCGTGGCGGAGTTTGAAGGGTGAAGTGGGAAGGGTGAAATTTGCCCGCCTTCTTCGCGTCCTTCGCGTCTTCGCGGTAAAGAAGAACACGCGGCTCACGCAAATTCAAGGGTGGCGAATTTTTTGAATTCGTGGAAACTGGGGCCCGTGGGGGCCCAATTCCAGGACACCGGGCGGCCGTCGTCGTAGTCGCAACGATAGACGTTCGCTCGCCACCGCGTGCCGGCTCGCGGGGGAACGTTTTGCAGTGGCTTGAGCAGATCGTAGAGCACGAACACTTCGGCCGTCCAGCCGGAGAGCCGCTCCTCGCCCGAGGCCGCGCGGTCCGTGCGGAGTCGAACGACTTTGTCGATCTTCCGCTCTCCTTCGTAGCGCCAAGGCCGCCAGCCGTGAAATTTGTCGGGATCGCCGAAATTGGGCACCAACAGAATGAGTTCCCGGGCACGCGGCGAAATTTCGTATTCGAAATAGACCGGCCAACGCTCGTCGGGCCAGAGGAAGAACTCAAAAACGTCCTCCGTCCAGAGGTCGTCGAAGTCGGCCTTGTCCGTAACCGACAGGGCCCGGTCCTCCGCGTCCATCAGCACGTAGAGTCCCCGGTCGGAATAAAGCATTTTGAAACGCGACGCGCGGGAATCGTCCACGCCGCCGCGCACGGCCAAGCGTTGCCAGGCGGCGCGGGCCCACTCCGAGCGTTCGGCACGGCCGGTGACCGCGAAGTCGTCGGTCTTCAGGACGTGGTAGAATTCTTCTTTCACGGGGGGACCTCCTGGGTGAAACGATTCGACGGTGTTTTCACGGCCGTGGCCAGGAAGACGGGCAAGTGGGCCACGCGCGATCCGCCCGAGGACGCAAGATGCGAGTCGGCCGTTCGGACCGCGGCCAGCGCGTGACGCTCGGCCGGCGAAAGGGGCAACTCGGCGAGGAAATCAAATCGCGCGGGCGAGGGTTCGGCCAGATGATCGAGCAGATCCACCCGGGCTGAGAAACCGGACTCGGCCAGCAGGCCCGGCAGTTTGCGGCCCAGCGACGGGTCCGCGCCCGCCCGGGCCAACGCGGCCAGCCAGATTTCGCGCGTGGCGATTGGCGCGGGATATTCGAGGAGACCCTCGTAATCCGGCTCGATGGCGACGAGCCGCCCGTCGGGTACGAGCACGCGATGGATTTCGCCGATCGCGGCCGGCGCGTCGAGCCACATCAGCGTGAACTGGCAGAAGACCAGATCGAACGACTCGGCGGCGAACGGCAGCCGGGCGGCGTCGGCTTGGACGGCGAGCAGGGAATGAACAACGTCTGGGGACGGTCCCGTTTTTCGGCCGGTTGACGTCGCCTGCTCGTCATACGTTGACCGAAAAA
>DATECS010000165.1:0-3398 GCA_035286785.1 Thermoguttaceae bacterium
CTGCGGAAAAATAGGGATTTCGGTATCGTGGTTGATTAGCACCCCGAGCACCACTGCAATGCACCTGTGTGGGTGGGGCTCAAGGAATGCTCGTTTTCCCGAGAGTTTTTGATATTTGGTTTGTGAAGATGTGGGTATTTATGGGTAAAGACAAGGTCGTGACCCGGCGGGGAGTTCGTGAAAATCTCTGGCGCCGGGTCGTGACCCGGCCTACCATGTCGGCGGTGTCACCGCGTCACCACCATGTTGTCGCGGTGAATAATCTCGTCATAAGGATGGCATCCCAGCGCCCCGGCGATCTGCCCGGTCCGCAGGCCCTTGATCCGCTGGACCTCGTCGAAGGAATAATTCGTCAATCCGCGGGCGAATTCGACGCGGTCCGCGCCGTGCATGGCCACCACGTCGCCCTTGTCGAACGAGCCGGTCGCATCGAGCACGCCGATGGGCAGCAGGCTTCGCCCTCGCTCGCGCACCGCCCGGCACGCGCCCTCGTCGAGCACCAGATGCCCGCGCGGCTGCACCGTGAAACCGATCCACCGTTTTCGCGAGGCGACCGATTGGCCCTGGGCCGTAATCAACGTACCCACCTCTTCGCCGGCGAGAATCTTGGCCAGCACGCCCGGCGCGCGGCCCGAGGCGATAATCACGTTCTCGCCGGCCGACGTGGCGAGCCGGGCTGCTTCGAGTTTGCTGGCCATGCCGCCCTTGCCCAGGCCGCCGGTCTTGTCGCGGACCAGCCCGAGCACCGAGGCCTCAAGGTGGGTGATCGTGTGGATGATCTTCGCGCCAGGCTCATCGGGTGGGCCGTCGTAGAGGCCCTCGACGTCCGACAGCAGCACCAACAGCGGCGCGCGAATCAGGTTCGTCACGATGGCCGCCAGCCGGTCGTTGTCGCCGAACGTGGTCCGCAACTCGTCGACCGAGAGCGTGTCGTTTTCGTTGATCACCGGAATCGCGCCCAACTCGAGCAACGTCAAAAGCGTGTTTCGCGCGTTCAAGTATCGCACCCGGTCGTCCACGTCGTCGGCCGTCACCAGGATCTGCGCGGCGTGGCGGCCGTGGGCCCGAAAACTCCGCTCGTAGGCCTCGACCAGCGCGCTTTGGCCAATGGCGGCCACGGCCTGAAGCTGCGCCAGGTCGGTCGGTCGCCGGGTCATGCCGAGCCGCCCCATGCCCGCCCCCACCGCGCCCGAACTGACCAGCGCCACGCGGCGACCGGTCTGCACCACCTGATTGAGTTCCTCACCCAACTGGGCGATCCGCGCGTCATTCAACAGACCGTCCGCTCCGGTCAGCACCCGGGTGCCCACCTTGACCACCAAAGTGGTGGCGGCCGTGGCGATTTCTTGACGCAGCAAATCAGTCATGGGCGGGGGGCGTGAAGGGGGAGCGCGGATATCTTTCCAGCATAACTCGTTTTTTCCTCGGCTAAAAGGGCATCTTCGGCAGGAAAACTGCAAAGTTGTGAAAGATCAGGAGGACAGGCATTCCTGCCTGTCTTTTTCGTCCAACCCAGCCAGACAGGAATGTCTGGCCTCCTGGAACATGGGACTTTGCAGTTCTCTTGCATCTTTGGGCGGTTCCTTGTGAAATCGGGCCGCCGGAATACAATAGAAAGGACAGCCGGTGTTCTTTGGTGGGCGATGCCCACCCTACGATTTCTCGCTTGGGACGACGTTTTGCTTGTTTCCCAACGGTTTCAGGAGGATTTGGCCCATGGGCCAGTTGCGCGACGAGTGCGGCATCGCGGCCATTTATCACCTGCCGGGTGCGGAAACCAGTCCGCTGTGTCCCGTCCAGGGGCCCGAGGAAGTCTCGCGCCTCATGCCCCGGATGCTCTTGGACATCCAAAACCGGGGCCAACTGGCCGCCGGCATGACCAGCTACAACCCGCGCCGCAACCAGCTCATCGACACCCACAAGGAAATCGGCAGCGTGGCCGAGGTCTTTCGCACCAGCCACCGGGCCAAGTACGAAAGCCTGATGCAGGAGTACTCGGGCCGCGCGGCCATCGGCCACGTCCGCTACGCCACGTGCGGGCTGAACGACCGGAGCTACGCCCAGCCGTTCGAGCGCCATCACATCCGCAAGCACAAGTGGTTCAGCTTCGCCTTCAACGGCCAGTTGGCCAATTTCGAGCAGCTCCGCGCCGAGTTGCTCGCCGACGAGGACAACTATCTCGCCCGCGACACCGACACCGAAATCTTCATGCACGTCATCAGCAAGTCGCTGGCCCGGCAACAGGAGCCCTCGCCGCTGGACGTCTGCCGGAAGTTGGCCTCGCAGTTCGACGGGGCTTATAGCTTCGTGATGCTTGACGCCCTGGGCCGCATGACCGTCGCTCGCGACCCGCTGGGCATCAAACCGCTGAGCTACGCGATGGACGGATCGCTGTTCGCCGCCGCCAGCGAGAGCGTCGCCTTGCTCAATCTGGGATTCGAGCCCGAGGCCATCCATTCGCTCCTGCCCGGCCAGGCCGTGACCATCGTCGACGGAGTGATCGAGATCCAACGGTTCGCTCCCAGTCCGCGAAGCGCCCATTGCTTCTTCGAATGGGTCTATTTCTCGAACGTGGCCAGCACGATGGACGGACGGAGCGTCTACCTGGCCCGAAAGGCGCTGGGCGAGGAGCTGGCCCGGCTCGAAACGGTCCCGTTGGACCAGGACACGGTCGTCGTGCCCGTGCCCGACACGAGCAAGGCGGCGGCCGACGCAATGGCCTACAAACTGGGCGTGCCCAGCCTCGAGGGCCTGATCCGCAACCGCTACAGCGGCCGGACGTTCATCGAGGGCGGCGCCTCGCGCAAGCACAAGGCCGAAACCAAATACACGCCCCTGCCCGAGGTGCTCGAAGACAAACGGGTGCTCTTGGTCGAGGATTCCATCGTCCGCTCCACGACGATGCGCGTGCTCGTCGAGCGGATTCGCCGCGTGGGCCGCGCCCGGGAAATCCACGTCCGCGTGGCCTGCCCGCCGATCGTTTCGCCATGCTTCTACGGCATCGACATGTCCACGATCGACGAACTTTTCGCGACGAAGTTTCTCAAACAGGGCGAGACGCTCACGCCCGAGATCGAAGCCGACATGGCCCGCGAACTCGGCGCCGACTCGCTCCGCTACCTGCCCGTCGAATCGGTGGCCCGGGCGATCGGCCTGGACGCCGACCAACTCTGCCGCGCCTGCATCACCGGCGACTACCCCACCCCCGTCGGCCGGCAATTGGCCGCCCGCGCCCACGAAAACGCCCAATGCGGCGTCACCGGCCGAACCTACGAACGCGCCAAGTAGTCCCGTACTCCTCACGCTCCGCGTGAGGTCCGCCAGAGAGGTAGGGTGGGGCGAGCGAAGCGAGCAAAAGAGGTAGGGTGGGGCGAGCGTCGCGTTGCCAAGAACTTTCG
>DATECS010000166.1:0-22939 GCA_035286785.1 Thermoguttaceae bacterium
GAAATGGCCACTTCAGTAAAGTTGGCAGTGACGGTGTGCTCGTCCAACTCGGCGCGGCCCGTCTTGCGGACAAATGCCGAAATGTCGTCGATTTCTCGCAGGCGGTTCTCGACCTCGCGCGCGACGTCGCAGGACGTCTTCAACGACGTGCCGGGGGGCAACACCACGTTCAGTTGCACGACCCCTTCGTTGAACGGCGGCAAGAAGTCTTTTTCAAGACGCAGTGCGGCGATGACGCTGGCCAGAACCAGTGCGCCGGTGACAAAAAACACGGTCCCCGGCGACGCCAGCGAGAACCGTATGGCCCCGGCGGCCGTCCTTTTCAACACAGCAAGCAACAGGCCGTCGCGCTGCTGTTGCGATCCGCGCTCGGCAAGCATCATCAGTAGCCAGAACACCGGGGCGAGCACCAGCCCCATGAGCAGATGGACTGCCCAGTGCAGCCCGGCGAGCCGCGCGGCCGTCGCGTCGAATTGCAGCCATTGGAGAAACGCCGGCAGCGCCCAGCGCGCCAGCGCGAAGGTCGCCAGCGGAGCGAGCACGGCCGACAGCCACGGCCAAATCCGACGGTTCGCCAGCAACCAATAGGAAAGCGCCGGCGTGAGCGTGAGCGACACGAGCAACGACGCCAGGATCGACACAATGTAGGCGACGCCCAGGGGCGCGAACAACCGCCCTTCCATTCCGCTCAGCGCGAACACGGGAATAAACACGAGCACCACGATCAGCGTGCTGAAAACGATCGAATTGCGAATCTCGGAGCTGGCTTCAAAGACGACCCGAATCGTCGATCGTGGCCGCTCGGCGAGGCGATTCTCCTTCAAGCGTCGAAAAATGTTCTCGACGTCGACGATCGCGTCGTCGACCAACTCGCCGATCGCCACGGCCAGTCCGCCGAGGGTCATCGTGTTGATCGACAAATCGAACCACTTGAAAACCAGCGCCGTCACGGCCAGCGAAAGCGGAATCGCCGTAAGCGTGATGAACGTCGTGCGGAAATTCATAAGGAAGAGGAAAAGGATCACGACCACCAGAAGGCTGCCGTCGCGGAGCGCTTCGGCCACGTTGCGGATGGCCACGTCGATGAACGCCTTCTGCTGATAGAGTTCGGGATGGATGCGGACGTCGTCGGGCAATCGCGCCCGAAGCTCCGCCAGGGCGTCCATGATCTTGGTGCTGACCTCGCGAGTGTCCGCCCCGGGCTGTTTGTTCACGGTCAACACGACGGCCGGCCCTCCGGAAAACGTTCCGTCGTCGCGCCGGGCGAACGCCGCGCTGTCGCCCCGCTTGACCTCGGCCCCTTCGACGACCCGGGCAACCTGGCCCAAGAGCACCGGCCGGCCGTCGCGCATGGTGACGACGATGTCCTCGATTTGCTCGATGGTCTGGATCCGGCCGATCGAGCGGACCAGCAATTCGTTGGGGCCTTGCTCGTTCAGATAGCCGCCGGTGGCGTTGGCGTTGCTCTCGCCGATCGCCGTCTTCACCTGCTCGACGGTCACGCCGTAGCGCAGCAGTTCCTCGGGCGACAAAAGCACCTGAAACTGCTTTCGGTCGCCTCCGACGACGAACACTTGCGAAACGCCGGGAATGGTGAGCAGCCGCTGACGCACGACCCAGTCGGCCAACGTGCGCAATTCCATCGGCGACGTCCGGCCGTCGTCGCTCCAGAGGCCGACCATCATGATCTGTCCCATCACGGACGAAATGGGGGCAAGCTGCGGCGTGATGCCCGGCGGCAAACGATCGGCGACCAGGGCCAACCGTTCGGCGACGATCTGGCGATCGGTGAAAATGTCGCTTCCCCAGTCGAACTCGACGTAGATGACCGCGATTCCGACGCCCGACTCCGTGCGCACCCCCTGCACTCCCGTCGCGCCGTTCAGCACGCTTTCGATCGGAAAAGTGATCAGGGCTTCGACTTCCTCGGGCGCCATGCCCGGCGCTTCGACCATGACCGTCACGCGAGGACGATTGAGGTCGGGAAACACGTCGATCGGCAATTGCGACGCCTCCCAGCCGCCGTAGAACAACAACAAGAGCGACGCCGCGACGACCAGCAAGCGATGCTTCAGAGCGAAACGAATGATGGCGTTTAACATGGTCGAGAGTCCAGAGTCTAGAGTCAAGAGCTACGGGGTTGGGAGTGGCGGGTTAGGCTGGCGCGGAGGCCGCTGAGCATACGGGCGAGTTCCTCGGCCTTTTCATGAAGACCGCTACGTTCCTCTTCGTGAAGAAATCCTTGTCGGTGTGCAACGTGAAGTTGGGAGACGACTTCCATGAGCGAGCCATAGGCCATTTCGACGAAGTGCGAGAAGTCTTTGTCCGATGCTCGTCCACTGCCTTCGGCGATGTTCGAGGAAACGGAGACCGATGCTCGGCGCAATTGGCTTGTTAGGCCATAACGTTCGTGATCAAGAAATGCTTTCGTAACGATATAAATACCATCCGTGAATTCGATTGCCTTCCGCCATACATCCAGTTTCTCAAATCGAAACATGGCATTTTCTTCCGTCATGGGGTTCAGGACGTAATTTCCGAGTACCCTGATATAGTCGCCTTCCCCTCTCTGTCTCTCGACTCTGGACTCTAGACCCTCGACTCTCAATGCACATGTCCCGCGTGAGGATCGACCGGGGTGGCGCGGTTCTTCAGCGCGAGATGAATCTGGTAGGCGCCTTTGCCGGCCACCACGTCGCCGGGGAAGAGCGTGCCGTCGTTCTCGATCACGGCCCGGCGCTGATCTCGGTATTCGACGTGGACCGGTTTTTGCTCGAAGCGGTTGCCCACTTGTTGGTACACGAACCAGTCTGCGCCTTCTTGCACCACAGCCTCGACCGGAAGCACGATGCGGTTCTTCCAGCGTTCGACGGGCACCAGCACTTCAACCCGTTGGCCCGGGCGATAGCGCCAACCGATGAAGTGTTGTCCCTCGGGCGTGTGTTCGTCGCGGACAATCGTGTTGGGCAACAGGAGATAGAACCTCAGCGCGCGAGAATCCACGTCAACCTGATTTTCGATGTACTGGATTTTCAGGCCCGCTACCTCGTGCTTGGCCGATCCGTTTCCTTCGACGACGGCCGCGACGGAAACCTTCTCATTGGCCGCCTTGGTCAACACGTCGGCGTCTTGCTGGAAGGCCTTGCCTTCGATGTAGAGCTGACAGTGGTCGGCCAACGTGCAAAGCGGCGATCCCGTGGCAACGTGCCGGCCGGGAGCGACCGAAAGTCTCGTGACCTGCAAGACCTCCTTATGGCCGCCGCACGCGGCGCAGTCGGTAAGCTGGGGGGCGCGGATCGTGACCGATTGCAGCAGACGACGGTCCTTGGCGATTTTCTCGATTTGTTCTTCGGTGAGGCCGTGCAAAAGGAGGCCTTGTCGCTGAGCGCGAATCGCCGCCTCGATCTTTTGCTGTTCGTACTGGCGTTCCAGGAGTCTTTTTCCCGCGACCGCGCCGCTTCGGGTCACTTCGTCCAATCGAGCCACCTCGCGCCGGACCACGTCGAGTTCTTCCAATGCCCGCAGCAGTTCACTTTGCTTTTCGACAAGATCCTCGTGCGTCAGCCGAAGTTCGAACAGCGGCGCGTCCGGCGCGACGGCTTCGCCCTGAATCGGATAGACCCGCTGGACAATACCCGTCATGGGAGCGGAGACGGTCAATTCCGTCCGGCCCGCCCGCCCAACCAGTACGCCCGGCATGGAGACCGTGCGTTCAAAATCGCTCGTCGCTATGGTGACTAACGCCAGCGCGATGTTCTTCTGGGCTTGCGGGCTCAATTGCAACGAACCGGTCGCCTCCGCGGCGCCGTGGTTGTGGGCGTCGGCTTGGACGGGGGTACTCGCGGCGTGGCCGTTGTCCAGCGGCGCCGGTGTCGGCGCGTTGCCCAACAGGGGAGACAGCCACCATGGCCAAGTCGCCAACCCAATGACGGCAAGCCCGATGGCGGCGCCGCCGAGCAGCAGACGCCGCAAACGGTTTCGTGATTGCGGCGCGATGTCCGTCACGGTTGCGCCCGCGCGTTGATGAAGGATGGCCTGCGATTCGGCCTGACGGTGGTTACGATCGGTTTTGACCGTGTTCATCACGGTTCTCCTCAACCTTGGAAAGAGGCGTCGCTTTGCACGTCAACCAATGCGAGTGCGCAGCGCGAGTGACAAAGAAAAACAACGCGAGACGCGCAATCAGAGTAGAAAAATCTGATTGAGAAGATGCAGCCGAAGCGGCGAGCCCCAGGAAGCTTGCCGCAAACAGAATACGCGATCCAGAATCCGCGACGGCGGAGCGGTCGCACTATCGTGTAAAACCGCCGACACGGGAGAACTGACAAGAGGGGGCACAAAGGTGTCGGCCGATTTCAGAACGATGAACGAACAGGTTGCCTCGGTGCAAGGGTTGCCGTGTCGGTGGTCGGCCGGGTCGGAACCGTCCTCGCCATGTTCCTGACAGACGGCTTCGGCGACGTCGTGGTCATTACCCCCGTGCTCGCTACTCGTACTCAAAACTTCCGCCGCATGTGCATGATGGCAACAGCAGCCCCCGACCGCGTGAACAAACACGGCTGCCAACGCCAGCCCGAGGATTATTCGCCTTATCGGCGAGTGAGTTTGCATGGAATGCAACAACGAAATCGGGGTTCCATTTTGGGGCGCTAGAAAACCACGGCCACGAGAATACCGCCAAAGGCTGATATCCACCTTGCAGCCTGACACTCAATCTTCATCTTTAATTGTACCGCGGCTCAAAACTTGTGGCCAGATCAATTATTGCCTCGCTCACGGCGAAACACCGCCCTTACGGCGCCGCGTCGTAGAAAAAGGCCGCGCTGCGGTAGTTCGCGTTTACATCGTTGGTTCCGCCGTGTTCGATTTTCGCCTCGATGCTCTTTTCGTAGGGGACCGCGTCGGGGACGTGCCAACGGAACGCCGCCGCCAGGTCGCGGCCGTCCTCCTTGCGATAGACGCTGAATCCGTGCAACGGATAGGCACATGGTCCGTTAAGTCGTCCGGGCACCGCATACCAACCGCAATTGAAATAATCCTCGGTGCCCGTGCCGTGGATACGAAGTTCGCCGTCGCAGGTGAACCACTCATCGCCTTCAAGCCAGACGGGTAATTTGCTGGGGTGCTTTCCGTCGGTCACTAGATAGGTGCCCACATAGTGGCCCCGTCCCTCTCGCGACACCCACGGGTGGAACTTACCCAGCTTCGTGGGCAGCGACTCGTGATACACGGCGTGGAAATAACCCTGGTCGCCGCGCCATTCGTCCATCGGCGCGGTGACGATCGTCAGACGTCCGGTCAGCGGTCGCTCGGCCTTCAGCGTGACGCGGCCCGACTTCGCGTAAGGCATCGGCATGTGGTTGTACCAGCCATGCTCCGACGTGCCGACCAGGAGCGATCGAAACGGTTCCGTACGCATTGCCTGGCAAAACAGGAAGTCCAACGGCAAATCAACGGCCGATTTTGCCGCGCCGTCCCATCGCATTTCGAGCCGCGTTTTGCCGACGTCTTTCAGCGTGTCCGAGTCAGCCGTGAAATAAACGGCGAGGACCATTCTCGCGCCCGGCGGCAATTCCACGTCGAGCGTTTGCCCCGTCTTCAAGTCGATTGGCGTTTCGAGTCGCTCCGCGCCGTTTACGCCCAATGCGGCCAAATCGCCGCATGAGTTCCACGCTTTCACCGCCGCCGTCAAGGCTTCACGTTGTTTTTGTGTCGGAGGGTTATGGAACGAGACGATGCCCTTGCCGCTCGGATACGTTCGGTATTGAATGGTATAAAACCGCACGTCCGTCCCATCGACTTCAACCTTGCAGCCGTTGCGATAGGAAATCGGCACGTAACAATAAAAAGCGCCGGTGCCTTCGCCGACCAGTGGTTTGGGAAAACCATCGATCTTGCCGTGGAAAAGATCCTCCAACGGCACGTCGAGCGCAGGCGTTTTCTCGCCGTCCAGGAAGATCCGTATGTGCTCGCCCTTGTGATTCAGGAGGGCCGGTTCCCGGTGGGCCGAAAACGGAAAATGGATTCGCTCGATGCAACCCGCGCCGGTCATTTCGGCCAAGATGCTATTGCCGTTCTCAACACGGAGCTTTGAATAAGTCCCCTCGAACCCGTCGTTGTTGCCGCCGGTGCGGTCGTAACTGCTGAACATTCCGGCGGTCTCGCCCGAGGGAGCCAGCCGGGGCAGGAATTCCACGCGGTAAAGCCGTTCGATGGCCGCCGTCTCGCCATCCGACGAAGCCGGTTCCGTGGCGTCGGCGCCAACTGTCAACCCAACGAAAGCCCCCGTGATGCATAACGCGACCAACGGAACGTAAAAACACCTCATAACGCGATTCCTTTATTGGGGCTAAACCACGGCAGGGCTGTCAAAATAGGCAAAAAAGAGACTTGCCCATCTCATCATTCTTGCCTCTATCCTCCTCCCAGGCATAAAATAACTCGGGTTGCGGCTGGGCGTGTCACTTGCAATAACGTCGACCTCTTTTACATAACGTCTCGACGACCCCGATGCAAGGGTTCCGATAGAGGAGCACGTACATGGCAACCGTTCTTCACGTTGTCGCGTCGCCGCGCGGCGAACGATCCTATTCGCGGCGCGTCGCCCGGGCGTTTCTCGAAGCGTATCGTCGTCAATCGCCAGAGGACAAGACCGTCGATCTCGACTTGTCGACGGCCGAGTTGCCGACGATCGATGGCCTGGTATTGCAGGCCAAGTACAATCTTCTGCACGGCCGGAACCACACCACGGCCCAACGGCGCGCGTGGTCCGAAGTCGAGGCGGTGATCGACCGGTTCAAGGCGGCCGACAAGTACGTCTTCTCCCTGCCGATGTGGAATTTCGGAATCCCCTATCGACTGAAGCATTATTTCGACGTGCTCGTTCAGCCCGGCTACACGTTCGCCTTCGACCCGCAAAAGGGATTTTCAGGTCTCGTGACCGGCAAGCCGGTCGCGGCCATTTACGCAAGAGGCGGCGAGTACTCGGCGCCGGACGCGGCTCGGCTCGACTTGCAGAAGCCTTACCTTGAGACGATCCTGGGATTCATCGGTTTGACCGACGTCCGCTCGATCGTCGTCGAACCCACGCTGGCCGGCGGCCCCGACCAAGCCGCCGAACGTCTACGCCAAGCGATCGCCGCCGCCGAGCAGTTGGCACAAATCTTCTGAAAAAACGCCCCTCTCCCAAAAGAAAGGGAGAGGGGCTCACGGCGAAGACGATCTACGTTACGCTATTCGTGACGAGGCCGATGGTGCCGCTTCATGGCGTTCATCACTCGCAAAACGCCCTCATCGAATTCAGCGCGGATCGTAAGGCCTCGCTCTTGCGGCACGGCCGTCACGCGGACGCGGTCGCGGCCCTCGGCCTTGTCGAGCAGGTCGCTCGCCTTGTCGGCCTTCGCGCGGCACTCCGGCGGGCCGAATTCCTCGGCGAACTCCACGACACGCCCCAGAACGACGACCCACTCCATCGGCGCGGCCGTCGACTCCCGCATTTCCTCCGAGCGGTCGAGGGCCTCCTTCAGCGACTTCATCGCATCGCGCCCGGCGGCCACATAGACGGCCTTGGGCCCGATGCCCAACACGATCTGCAACTGCTCGCCCACGGCCTGAACGGTTTCGTCGTGATGGGGGCATTCCTCGGGAATCGGCAAGGAAGCCGCGTGCAGGTTGACGCCGTGATAACTCTCGGCGTCGAGCGTGATCATCTCGGCCTTGTCGGGATGTTCCTTGCGGAGCTGTTCGACGGCCATTTTCACGGCCTTTTCGAGCTTCGGCCCGTCGGCCACGCGACGCGCGGCGATCAACGTCGCGGCCTTCTCGCCCGCGGCAACCGAAATCGCGCCGTCGTGACGCCCTTCGGCGGCCGTCTGTTTCACCACGTCGAGCACCGTATCGACAACTTTTCGCGCGGCGGCCCCCTGCTCTTCCGATTTGTCTTTCTTCGCAATGTGGTCGTAGGCGTGTTGACGCATGCGCTCGACCATGGCGTCAAGCCGCTCGGACGGCATGCCCGGGCACTGGACCGTGATTCGTCCGGTGACGGCCGCCTCGGGCAATTGGAATCCGGCGAAATCGCTTTTCATCGCGGCGAGAAGAGCGAACTGCTCGGCGGCCTTCGTGCCTTCGCGAGCCGTGACACTGATTTCCAACACGCCCTGCTTGCGATCCGCTTCGAGCGACATCCCCAGCGTGACCGTTTCAAGGTCCCGTGCCGCTTTCATTATGTGTTGGTGGACGTGTTCGGCGGCCTCTGGGTTCCACTCGTGGCGATGCTTCCGCTTGGCATGGTGCCGTTCGGCCGCCTTGTGAAGTTTCTTTTTGAGATTGGCGACAAGCTTTTCGCGGCACTCCTCGGGCAGGTTCGCCACGTAGACCCTCGCGCCCACGTCATACCGTCCACTCAGACCGTCGAGCAATTTGGCCGGATCCTCGGGCACGTGCCGGAAGTGGTCTTTGTTCTCGACGACGTAGGCCCAGCCCGGATGGGTCTCTTGCACGTAAACCGTCTTGCGCGGCCCGCGAATTTCGTAAATCCCGTCGTCGTGCGTGGTGACTTTTTCCTCGTCCCAAATCTTGACGGCCTCGATCAGCTTGCCGAGATCGGTTACGGGCAGAAACAGGCACGCGCCGACGTGCTCGCCGTCCGTGGCGGCGTAAAGGCCCGCGGGCCGCGTTTTGTCGAAACCGTCGATTCCCACGCCGCCGGTGGCGAAGATCAACATACCTTCCACGCCTTCGCTCAGATGGGGACGATCGGTGATCGCGTCGAGCCATTTCAGGTCGGCCATGCAATTTTCATAGCTTGGCAGTGAAACCACGGCGACCGGTTTCAGTTCGACCGCTTTGTCGGCTTGCGCCAACAGCGGACAGGCGACGGCCGCCACCAGGACGACGATCGCCATCGAGAGCACCAATTTTTTCATGAACCACACTCCTTTCAGAAAACGGGCAACGTTCCAGCCGTTCGGCTGAACCAGGGAACATAAAAGTAAAAGGGGGCGTCCTGAAATCCCACGTGTGCCACTGCTTGCGAAAATCCCAACCATGTCTGAACTTGCGCAAGGGCACTGCTTGCCGGAAAGCTTAAAGACGCCGGAAAACCGCAAGCAGTGCGAATGCCCGCGACTTGGAACGCCCTGTCTGGCAAGCAGTGGCACACATCAGAGCTCATGGTAATTCCCAAACACCCTCAGGTAAAAAAACCTTCGCCGCCGATCAGGGCTCGGACAAAGCCAGTTCGATCGGCAGTTGATCCATCAGCATGTTCGCGGCCACTTTGGCGTCGTGGTCGAGATAGGCCCATTGGCCCCGCGCGAGCGTCTCGTCGACCATCAGGCCGAACTCCGCGCCGCCCGTCCGGGCCACGGTGTCCATCGCGAAGGATTCAGTGGTCGAATCAGGCGCGCCGTTCGAAACGATGACAGAGCCGGGATCACTTGGCCGGCGAAGTTGCCACGCCGCCAACCCAACGGCGACCACCAGCGACGCCGCCAGTGCCGCCAACAGCCGCCGGCGTCGTTCGACGCTCGTCGGACGTCTCAAAATAGGCATCGTCTCCGCCGGCAGCGCCTCCACGATTCGGGCGTGCAACGTCTCGGAAAACTCCGGCCGATCAGCCGTCGCCTCGGCGCGCAACCGGCGTTCAAGATCGACTTCCGCCGCTGTGTCAACCGGAAAAAGCGAGTCTGATGTCGAGGATTTTCGTTCGGAAGGCATATTGCGTTCATTCATGGGGCAGCTCCGCTTTTTGCGGCCGAGGAATGTCCTTTTTTAACGGCTGACGATCTTTTTCCACGGACGTCGACGCCAGACCGAGCACGACGGCCAATTTCTTTCGCGACCGAAAGAGCATGGTCTTCACCGCCGTCGCCGAACGACCGACGACGTGGGCAATCTCCTTGACCGGCATTTCTTCCGCGTAATAGAGCCACATCGCGGTGAACTCCCGCTCCGCGAGCGCCCCGCCGGCCGTTTCCCACAACCGCCGACGGTTATCGTCCGCGGCTGCCGCGTCGCCCGGCTCGTCCGTCGACGCGAGCGTCTGCAACAGGTCGCTTCCGCTCATCGGCCGCCGCCGGCGATTCAAATTCAGGCATAACCGCCGGGCGATCGTAAACAGCCACGTGCGGAATTTCCATCGCGACCGGTAGCGGTGCAAATTCTCATACGCCCGCAGGAGCGTCTCCTGGGTCAGGTCTTCGGCCTCC
Source organism: Thermoguttaceae bacterium (assembly GCA_035286785.1). Taxonomy (GTDB): domain Bacteria; phylum Planctomycetota; class Planctomycetia; order Pirellulales; family Thermoguttaceae; genus UBA11386. Next base: position 10,212 of record DATECS010000166.1, read on the forward strand.
TCGACGGTCGTCCAGCGTCGAAGAAAATGCACCAGTGGAACCTGGAACCGGCGAACCAATTCCTCGAAGCTGCCCCGGCAGCCTGCCCGCGCGCGGCGTGCAAGCTCCTCGTCCGTGGGCCTCTCGGCAATCGAGTTACCTGGTTCCGGCATGTCTGATTCGACGTTCAATGTAAAACGATTCAACGTCCGCCGCCGTGTCGCAAGGCCCACTGGGTTCGCGCCGCGTGGACCACGTCGGCCGCTTGGCCGTGCCATCGCAGTTCGACCGTCTTCCCGTCGAGCGATAGTTCCACGGTCTCCAAAACCTTCTTCAGGTTCTCATTCGCGTCGCCGGCCAGGCGGCCCATCGCCAGCAGGCCTTGGACGACTTGCTCGATGTTCTTGGCCCCTTCGTCCGACTTGGCCGCCAACCGGCACGCGAGAAATGCCTCGCCGTCGGTCTCGCCCAAGACGACGTTCAACATGTCGCACTGCCGCAGCACGGGCGATTTGAGCGGCAGCGCCGCCTCGGCCAGCCCGCCCGCGCCCAGCATCACCACGACGGGCTTTTTCGAGGCCCTTTGTTCGGCCCCCGCGACCAGCGGCGAATCGTCGCCGTCCAGGCTCGCGGCCTTTCCGTCGACCACGTCAATCGCCCGCCGCATGTCGCTGGGATTGTGAGCGATCAACACGAGCAACGGCTCTTGGACCGATTCGTCCGAGGATTTGCCGGGACGATAGAGGCAGCCGATCACGGTGTGACTGCCGCTGTGCCGGTCGGTCCAGGAGTGTACGGCGTGGCGGCCGTACTCGGTCGTCTTGTAGTCGGGCTGCGTCTCGAGAAACGCAACGAGCCTTGTTTCGACCGCGTCGGCGTGAAAAATGACCACGCCACGCCGCGGCTCGAACCGCGTCCCGTAAAGCGTGACGCCGTGCAGGTCCGCGGCGAGGTCGAATCCGCCGGCCTCGCGGAGCTTCTGGAGCCCGGCCTGGGCACGTTCCTTGGCCAACAGGGGCTTGAGATATTGCTCGGCGGCCTGCGTCGTCCGAAGGGCGTCGACGTCCAGGTGAGCGACCCATCGGGCGTCGGCCGAGATTTGACGAACATCGAGGGGCCCGGCCCAGGAGGCCGGCACGACCAGGGCCAAAGCGACCGCGGCCAGAAGAAAACGAAATCGCATCGGGATCACCTTGCTGAGGCAAGCCCCCCGCTGGGGTTGGCGGCGAGGGGCGGAGTGTGTTGTGTCTACGTTTGTTTATACACACTCGGGCCAGAGGCGGTTACCGATTCCTGGGGAGTTTTTGGCCAGAGGGGTTTGACCGGCGGGAGCAGGAGGGCGGGCGGGGGGAACTGCCTGGTGGGGCGAACGATCGTTCCGGCGACGGTTGTGGGAGAATCATCGCGGTTTGCGGAACAATCGTTCGCCCCACCCTACCCTGCTATTTCAAATTCTCCGGATTCAACGCTTCCAACTCCGGCACGACGAACAGCCCGTCTTTGCGGACCAGTTGGTCGTCGAAGTAGATCTCGCCGCCGCCGTGGGCCGGGTCTTGGAGGCACACCAGGTCCCAGTGGACCGAGCTTTTGTTGCTGTTGCTGGCTTCGTCGTACGCGCCGCCGGGGGTGAAGTGGAACGAGCCGGCGATCTTTTCGTCGAACAGGATGTCCAACAACGGCTCGGTCACATACGGGTTGCAGCCGATGGCGAATTCACCGATGTAGCGGGCGCCCTCGTCGGAGTCGAGCACCTTGTTCAAGTGGGCCGTGTTCGTGCTCGTGGCGGCGACGATCTTGCCGTCGCGGAATTCGAGACGCACGTTGTCGTGGACCACGCCCTGGTAGATCGTCCGGGCGTTGTATTGCAGCACACCGTTCACACTGTCGCGCACCGGGGCGGTGAATACCTCGCCGTCGGGGATGTTGAGCTTGCCGTCGCAAGGAATCACGCCGATGCCCTTGATGGAAAAAGTCAGATCGGTGCCGGGCCCCACGATCCGTACGCGATCGGTCCGCTTCATCCGCTCGACCAGCGGCTGCATGGCGCGGCCCATCCGGGCGTAGTCGAGCGTGCAGACGTTGAAGAAAAAGTCCTCGAACGCCTCGGTGCTGCGATTGGCCTGCTGGGCCATCGACGGCGACGGCCAGCGGAGGACGACCCAACGGGTCTTGGGGATGCGGATGTCGAGGTGGACCTTTTGCCACACGGTTTTCTGATAGAGCTTGTGTTTGTCGTCGGGCAGGTCGCTTGTCTCGGCGATGTTCGGATTGCCTCGCAGGCCGATGTAGGCGGCCACGTTGCTCATCCGCAGGGCCTCGGTCTGGGCGATCAGGTCCATTTGTGGCTCGGACCCGTGGAGCATCAACGCGCGGTTGACCCGATTGCTCTTGAGCGAAACGAGCGGCTCGCCGCCCGCGGCCCGGGCCACGCGGACGAGTTCGCAGGTCATCTCGACGGGGACGTCGATGGCCTCGATCAGGATTTTTTCGCCCGGCGCGAGGGCGGTGGAGTAGTTGATCAACAATTCGGCCAGTTGGGTCATTCGCGGATCGATCATGGTTCCTCCCTCGATCATGGGCCGGGCGGGCTGCCCGACGAAAAAACGTTACACACTGCAAGACCCCATCAGAATAACGCCCCCGCCGCGTCCTGGGAACCCGGGCTGTGCGTGGCCGGGACGGTTTCCCCTAGGCGGCCGGGGACGTAAAATACGTTGGCGGGCGTGGCAAGACCGCCGACGAGAAACAGGTAGGGTGGGGCGATCTCGCCAGAAACCGTCGCATTGCCACTCAGGCTTGCCGCGATCGCCCCACCATCCACGAGGGAGCGACTCATGCCGACCGATCCGATATGCGGGATGGAAGTCGACGAGTCCACGCCTTTGCAAGCCGAGCGCGACGGTCGAACCTACTACTTCTGTTGCGAGCATTGCCGCCGACGATTCCTGACGCGGGAGCACGAAGATTCGACGCATGACGGAGCGTTCGAGCCTCGCCGCGATGCCGTGTCGCAACCGGGCGACGTCTACACCTGTCCGATGCATCCCGAGATCGAGCGAGACAAGCCTGGCCCCTGTCCGAAATGCGGCATGGACCTCGAACCGATGCGCGGCGCGAGCACCGGCGGCGAAGAGGGAGCCGAACTGCGCGGGATGTCGCGTCGATTTTGGACGGCGTTGGCCCTGGGACTGCCGGTGATGCTCGTCGCCATGTCGCACATGATGGGCGATCCGCTGGGCCGGCGGATCGGCGCGACGGCGGTCGGCTGGCTCCAGCTTGTGCTGAGCACGCCGGTCGTGCTTTGGGCGGGGTGGCCATTCTTCCAGCGCGGCTGGCAGTCGGTCGTGACGGGCCGCCTGAACATGTTCACGCTTATTTCGCTGGGCACGGGCGCGGCTTACTTTTACAGCGTCGCGGCCGTGCTGGTTCCCGACCTGTTTCCCGCGTCGTTCCGCCGCGAGGGTCACGTGGCCGTCTATTTCGAGGCGGCCGCGATGATCACGGTCCTGGTGCTTTTGGGCCAGGTACTCGAACTGGGCGCGCGGCGGCGCACGGCCGGCACGATCCGGGAGCTGATGTCGCTCGCGCCGCCAGTGGCGCTAGTCCTTCGCGACGGCCAACCGGTGGAAGTGCCGCTGGCCGAAGTAAGGCCCAGTGATCGGCTGCGGGTCCGCCCCGGCGAAAAGGTGCCCGTCGATGGACGAATCACCGAGGGCAATAGCGCGGTCGACGAATCGATGATGACCGGCGAGCCGATGCCCGTTGCCAAGAAGCCGGGCGATTCCGTTCTCGGCGGCACGGTCAACCAGACGGGCTCGTTCGTCATGATTGCCGAGCGAGTCGGCCGCGACACGGTGCTCGCACAAATTATCGATCTTGTGGCCCAAGCCCAACGGAGCCGAGCGCCGATCCAGCGCGTGGCCGACCGGGTTGCCGCCTGGTTCGTGCCCGGTGTGGTGCTTGCGGCCGTGGCCACCTTTGCGGTTTGGGCGTGGGTCGGACCGGAGCCGCGATTTATTTACGCGATTGCGAACGCCGTGGCGGTGCTGATCGTCGCCTGTCCGTGCGCGTTGGGGCTCGCCACGCCCATGTCAATCATGGTCGGCGTGGGCCGCGGTGCCGTCGAAGGCATACTGATCCGCGGCGCCGAGGCGCTCGAAACAATGGAGAAGGTCGATCTGGTCGTCGTCGACAAGACGGGCACACTCACCGAGGGCCGGCCGCGGGTGACGGACTTGATGGTGGAGACTGGTTTCACCGAAAATGACGTCTTGCGATGGGCGGCCTCCGTGGAAACGCATAGCGAGCATCCACTGGCCCAGGCCGTCGTCGAGGCCGCCAATGCTCGTAAATTGTCGCCGGCCGAGGCCGTCGCGTTCGACTCGGCCCCCGGCGACGGCGTGTCGGCCGTGGTCGAAGGCCGCCGCGTCGTGATCGGCACTCGCGATCATCTCGCCCAGGGCGGCGTTCAAAATACCGCTTCCCTCAACGACGCGGCCGATCGGCTGACGCTTGCCGGCGATACCGTCGTCTTTGTCGCCGTCGACGGCCGCGCCGCCGGCGCGCTGGCCGTGGCCGATCCGATTCGACATTCCACGCCCGAGGCCGTCCGCGCGTTGCACGCTCTGGGGCTTGAGGTCATCATGCTGACCGGCGACAACGCGAGGACGGCCGCGACGGTCGCGCGGAAGTTGGGCATCGATCGCGTGGAAGCCGAGCTTAAGCCGCGACAAAAACACGAACGGATCAAGACGCTTCGCGCGGAAGGCCGCGTGGTGGCCATGGCGGGGGACGGCGTGAACGACGCCCCGGCGCTGGCCGAGGCCGACGTCGGCATCGCCCTGGGCACGGGAACGGACGTGGCTATTGAGAGTGCGGGCGTCACGCTGGTCAAGGGCGACTTGCGCGGCGTGGCCCGGGCGTTTCGGCTGAGCCGGTGCGTGATGCGCAACGTCCGCGAGAACCTGTTCTTCGCGTTGATCTACAACGCCCTGGCCGTGCCGATCGCCGCCGGCGCTCTGGTTCCGCTGTTCGGGACGTCCGCGTTGTTGAATCCCATGATCGCCGCGGCGGCGATGAGCTTTAGTTCGGTTTCGGTGGTGAGCAATGCGTTACGATTGCGTAAGGAGAAGCTAGGGTGAGGGAGACGATGGATGGGGTGGCGGTGGGAGAATTTTCATGGCGCGGCTGCCTGAAGGCGTCGCCAGGGACGCATTCTTCCGCCTATAGGCGGAACCACGAACGTGTTTAAAAATGGACGCCACTGCAGGTTTGCCAGCAGTGACTCCTCGCGTCAGACCCCCCTTGCCAAGGAGAGGTGGATCAGATCGCCGAAAGAATTTCCCAGGTCCACAGCGGATTGGCGCAGTGGGGACATTGCCGGGTGTTGTCCAGCAGGGCGCCGTGGCAGTCGTGGCAGTCGAGAATGGCGGGCAACTGGGCGACCTGTTCCTTGCGCAACGCGGCGGCCCGGGTTTGGTCGCCAAACGCGACGGCCGTGGTAATATGCACGGAAAGCGGGAACAGTTGGAACAGGATCAGCGGAACGCGTCGTGATTGGGGAATGATCCTGGCCAGCAGGCTGCCGAAGGCGAGCCGCCGGTCGCGATCCGGTTTAGAGGTGTAATATGCGATTCGCGCGGCGACTTTGTCGTCGTTGGCCGACGGACCCAGACGAAGCCCCAGCAGCCACCGCGCGTACCAATCGGCGTCGGCCACGTAGCCCGCGGCCTCGATGGCCATGCGTGACTCGGCGATCTGGTAAATCTCGGTTTCCATTTTGGCGAGAGCTTTGCTCTTGCGCGCCGAAGTCAGCGCCAACATCGAGTCCGAGCCGATGTTCTTCCGCACGTCGTCGTAGAGCCGCTGATAGAACGAATTGCGCAAGAGCGTCAGTCCAGCGGAAAGGCCGCCGGCCACGCGAGTCGCGTCGTTCCGATTCTCGTGCCGATCGAATTCGGCCGCCGCTTGTTCGAGTCGAGCCGCCTCGTCTTCTTCTCGCATGACGGTATTTCCTCGTGTCGAGTCGTACGATTTTGCAACTCGCGCGGGTATTGCGGCTTGGGAAACCGCCCAAACTCCCCGCATGGGTGGTCTGGGGCAGCTCTCCGCCCGCGTTTCCTGGATGACGACGACTCTCTGGGAATAATACCTCTATTGAACGGCATTGCAAATACTCGGGCCCAAGTCGTTTCATTTGTGTAGTTCGATGGTCCGCGACCTACCTTTTAGTGTACCGATTTGCTCGACATCGTTCGCCACGAAACCGTGCAAAGGATAGTGAAACGTTTTGGACAAGAGCCCGCTTGATCGTTCCCGCGGCCCGTTTCGGGGCTTGCGCGCGACGAGCGACGGCGTTTCGTCACGTCATCGACGACAATCAATGACGTCTTGCCCTTTCACAAGACAAACGGATACGGACCATGAACGACGGGCCTTTGCCGAAAAACGACGCCTCGCCGCCGCGAAGTCGATTGCTGATGACGACGCTCTTATGCATCGGCATCATCGTTGTCGGCGGCGTCTCGCTGGTGAGGCAATACCGGATCACGACCAACGCCACCGCGATCATGAGCGACGACGCGCGCCGCGCCATCGTGGTCGACGCGGTGGCGAACGCCGCCTTGCAATGCTGCCGTTTCGAGAAGGACGTTTTTCTGAACATCGAGGAGCCGGCGGCGCGCGATGAATTCGTGCGGCGGTGGAACAACGCTTACCTGTCGTTGCGCGACGCGCTGAAGGATTACGACGAGGAATGCGTCAATCTCGTGGAAAAGCGTCGCATCCGATTGTGGGAGCAAATCGGCCTCGATTACCGCGTGAACGTCATGCGCATCGTGGAGGAATCCCAGGCCGGCCGAATTGCGACCGCGGACGAAGCGGACAATGCGATGGAACCGTTCAAGCCGGACGTCCGCGGCATGTTGGACGGCGCGTGCATCATGGCCGAGGAGTACGCCGCGCGGAGCATTCACAGCAGCGAAACACTCGAACGGAGCATCGCGGTGGGCATCCGCGTGACGGGGATGTTGGCCTCCGTGTCCGTCCTGCTCGTGCTCGGCTGGAGCTTCTGGTTCACCGGCCACATTCTCACGCGAAGCTCGCTTGTCCAGGAACTCAACGAACGTCTGGAGACGGACATCGCCAATCGGGTCATGATCGAGGAAGCGCTCCGCGAAAGCGAGGAACAGTACCGCTCGCTCGTCGAGATCATGAGCGACTGGATTTGGGAAATGGACGCTCGCTACCGGATCACTTATAGCAGTCCCCAGATCAAGGACCGGTTGGGGTTTGAGCCGGAGGAGGTCATCGGGAAATCGCCGTTCGACTTCATGCTGCCCGAGGACGCCAAAGGCGCCATGGGCTTTTTCAAAAGCGTGGCCCGGGTGGGACAGTCGTTTTCGGGACTCGAAAGCACGTACCTTCACCGCAACGGCGCGCCGGTGATGATCGAGACCAGCGGCACGCCGATCCTCGACGAGGAAGGCACGCCGTTGGGCTACCGCTGCATCAACAGCGACGTGACGCAGCGCCGGCAGGCCGAAGAGGCCTTGAAGGCAAGCGAGCTCAAATTTCGCGCTCTCTACGAGATGTCAAGCGACGCCGTCATGCTCTTGGACGAGAAAGGATTCATCGACTGCAACGACGCCACGCTACGGCTGTTCGGCGGATTGTCGAAGGAGGATTTTTGCGGCAAGCACGTTGCGGAGCTTTCCCCGCCCACGCAAACGGACGGAAGGAATTCCCGCAAGCTGGCCGACGAATATATCGCGGAAGCTCGGAAGAAAGGCAGCGTTCGTTTCGAATGGATGCACCGGCGGATCGACGGCACGGAATTGCCCAGCGACGTGATCCTCAACACAATGGAAATGAACGGCCGGAAGGTGCTCCAGGCGGTGGTGCGCGACATTACCGAGCACAAACGCGACGAGCGCGACATGCGCGACTATACCGAGAAACTCTCGCAAGCCAACATGACGCTCGAACGTCTCAACGAGGCCGCCCAGGCCGCGAGCCGCGCCAAGAGCGAGTTTCTGGCCAACATGAGCCACGAAATTCGCACGCCGATGACGGCCATTCTCGGGTTTTCCGACGTGCTGCTGGGCAACCTCGAGGGCGACGATAATCTGGCCGCCGCCGCCACGATCAAGCGCAACGGCGAGTATCTTCTCGAACTGATCAACGACATCCTGGATTTGTCGAAGGTCGAGGCGGGCAAGCTCGAAGTGGAACGCACCGCCTGCTCGCCCACGCGGCTGGTGGCCGACGTCGCTTCGCTGATGCGTGTTCGAGCCGAAGCAAAGAACTTGCGGCTGGCCACCGAATTTGTCGGCTCGATTCCCGACACGATCCAGTGCGACTCCAATCGGCTTCGCCAGATCCTCATCAATCTGGTGGGCAACGCAATCAAGTTCACCGAGACGGGCGGCGTTCGTCTGGTCACGCGTTTGGTGCAGGAAAACCCGAAATCCGCCTTCCTTCAAATCGACGTGATCGACACGGGCATTGGGATTCCCGAGGACCAGGTTGGAAAACTCTTCGAGCCGTTCTCGCAGGTCGACGCTTCAACCAGCCGGCGATTCGGCGGGACGGGCCTGGGTCTGGCCATCAGCCGGCGGCTGGCCAAAATGCTCGGCGGCGACATCACGGTCGTCAGTACGCCCGGCAAGGGAAGCAACTTCACGCTCGCCATCGACGCGGGTTCGTTAAGCGGGATTCCCTTGTTGCGAAACGTGAGCGAAACCTTCGCCAGAAGCCATCGAGAACCGGCTCCCGCGGGCACGTCGGAAATACGGCTCGACTGCCGGATTCTTCTGGCCGAGGACGGGCCCGACAACCAGCGGCTCATTTCCTTCTTGCTGAAGAAGGCCGGCGCCGAGTTGGCCGTGGTCGAGAACGGCCAACTCGCCTACGACAAGGCATTGGCCGCGGCGGAGGAAGGCACGCCGTTCGACGTGATTCTGATGGACATGCAAATGCCCGTCATGCACGGCTACGAGGCAACGCGCCGCCTGCGCGAAACGGGATATACGGGCCCGATCATCGCGCTGACCGCGAATGCCATGCTCGGCGACGATAAGAAGTGCGCGGAAGCGGGCTGCGACGCCTATCTCACCAAGCCCATCGACCGCGCCAAGTTTCTGCCTGCCATCCATGAGTGCGTTGAGAACGCCCGACGTGGCGGCACTCTCGCCGAGGCGGGCACAACGGCTGACGGCGACGAAGGGTAACTTTCCTCGTCTCCCGGCCGGCCACGATTTACCGGCGCTCGAGCAAATTTTAGCCGCCGAGCGACTCTCGCAATTGGCGGACTTCTTCGTCCGTTTTTTGTTGCGCGGTGGTGATCACGTCGAGTTCCTCGCGGATCTTGCAGAGGATTTCTCGCAGATGACCCAATTCGGCGAGAACCTTCTCAGGCGATTCTGTTTTTGCCCATTCGGGCAATAACTTGCGAGTTTCAGCAAGTTCGGCACGTAGGCTTGCCAGCATGTCGGGACCGATGTTTGGCTCGCTGCTCAGCTCGGACGTTTTATCAAGTGACGATGAACTATGCATGGTGGCACATGGGGATACAGACACGTTTCCCGTGCCGTGCTGGGCGCGCAGTTTGTCCAACTCCGGCGGTTGATACAGCGCATGCGTTACGACGTGTCCTCGCCCCTCCGGCGTGAGCGGAATGACCAGGCCCTTCGCTTTGAGCGAGGCGAGCACCGGCCGCAGCTCGGGCAGGCCGGCGATCGGCTCCATTCGGGCCGCGCGGCCGCGGAGTTCGCCCTCGGTTTGGGCGCCCCGCAAGAGCAACTCACCCATGACGGCCAGTTCGACCTTGTCGACGCCCAACCATTGGTAGGCATGGTGCCGATACTTCGACACCCGGCCGATTCCCTGGACGAGCCCCACCACACCGTATTCCCTCAGACGGTCGAGCGATTCCTCAACGTCCTCGGGCTCAAGCTGCATCAGCGGATCGCGGTTGTTTTTCTGATTGCAGCCCGTCGAAACGGCGTTCAACGACAAGGGATAGGCGTCGGGCGTCGTCTTGGCCTTTTCGATCAATACGCCCAACACGCGGCGGTCGATCGAACGAAGGGGCTTCCACTGGGGTGGCGTGTCTGAGGCGTCGGGCGTGGGGACGGGGGAATCAGTCATAAGGGCTCCTCGACTTGGCTCAAGCTGGCTCTCTTCAGATCATCGGCAATCGGCCGCCGTTGCCGCTCCGCGACGTTGGCGCGGCAAGTCCCCTATTCTGACGCCAATGGAACACGCCCGCAAGCCACATCCGGTTCGCACTCGCCAACCGGACCCCATCAGGTACCGGGATTTGCATCGCGGAATAAAAACACCAACCCGAAGCGCAAGCGAGGACAAAATACTGGAGTGTCCTCGCTTGCGTATCGGGTTGGTAGGGGTGTGCGAATACCCCGGCCCGGACCGCGTCAGTTCGCGGCCGTGGTCGGGAAAGACCCTGAACCTGTCCTCCACCGAGGATTTTTAGCAGCCGTCGTAATCGGGGGTCGCTAGGTATAAAGTTGGATGTTGCACACCAGTATCGCCAATACTCCCACCGTCCAAGCCGGAATGGCCGGGGCTTCTCTTTGCAGGTGGAACAGGCGATGGCACCGGGTGCAGAAATTGGGACCCACCGAATTGGTCCATTGAACCACGACTTCGCCGCAGTAGGGGCAATGATAATGCTTCGTGACTCGGAACACGGTTGCAAACCTCCCGTTGTCACTCTTGGGCCGAATCAGCCCTTATCGATGAGACAGCCGCCGGTCCTGCTCGACCGGGGAAAAAGCCCTCCTGGCTAATTGAACTATAGCACATTCTTTGCCTATCAGAGATATTCCGCGAAAAGTTCCTTGCCGGGCCGGGGAATAACGATTTCGGACACCAAAAGGCCGCGTTTTCTGGCCTCTTCGGCCGCCGCCCGAACCCCAGCCGCGACGTCGGCCACCGTGCCGGTCATCAGGCAGAGCCCTTTGCCGCCCAGGGCCATGGCCACGTGGATGCGAAATAGCGTCACTCGGGCCGCCTTGGCCGCCGCGTCGGCCCCGGCCAGCACGCTCGTGCCGCTGAACGTCTCGACCACGCCCAGGGCCCCTACCCGATCGGGTGGAATCACGACCGACTGGCCCAAGGCGGGAAAAACGGACTCGTGGACGTTGGCCAGGGTCAGGTGGTCGATAATCGCCTCGTCGGCCAGTTTCAGTCCTGCCTCGACGGCCGCCTTCACGTCGCTGACGCTACCGCCGACGATGATCAGGTACTTGCCCGAACAGATCGTCCGCGCGATAAGCAATTCGACGCTCGCGGCCTTGAGCATTTCGTCCTGAATGCGGTAGCCGACGCCGATGCTCGACAGTTCGACGACGCCGACGGCTTTATGCACTGCCATGATTACTCCTTCTCGATCCAGACGATTCCGTCTTCGACGGCGCGGACCACGCCGTCGATCGACGCGTGGACCGGCGCGCCCAGGGCCGGACGGCCGTTCCCTTCCGGGCGGCGTCCGACGAGCTGGCCCTTGGTCACCCTTTGGCCGGCGGCCACGACCGGCTCGCACGCGGTCCCGATGTGTTGCTTCAGCGCGATGCCCACTCGGCGTGTTTCTAGAAGCTCCGGGCAAAGCAGTCCCACGTTGCGGAACTGCTTCAGGCCGAGTTTTTGGATCAGCCGGGCCATCGGCGCTTTGCGGTTGCTCATGTGCAACTCAGGCCGACGCGGGTTGAACGGCGGGTTCTCGTAGCGTTGCTTCTCGGCCGCCAGACGGGCCTTGTTCCGGGCACATACATTTTTGGGGTCGAGATCCTCCGGGCAGGAATAGAGGCTGCACAGGTTGCACTCGCAGCAAAACGCCGTGCCGATCACGTTGGCCTCACCCACCAAATTGAACTCCAGGCTCCGCATGGCCCGATGGGGCTCGATGGGGTGGCCCAACAGGTAGCGAGGGCACAATTCGGTGCAAAAACTGCACTGGTCGCAGGCGCTTCGGCCGATTCGCGCGATTTGCCGCCAATCCTGGCGACGGCGGCGCACCACGGTGTGCTCGTCGGGCAAAACGACCACGCCGCCGGTCGTTTTGTCGACCAGGGCGTTTTGATTGTCTTCCAGCCGGCCCATCATCACGCCGCCGACCACGTAGTTGGGATTCGGAACCGTCGGCCCCCCGGCCGCCGCGACGCACTCGGCCAACGTAACGCCGACGGGAACGCGCAGCGTCACGGGCTCGGCCACGGCGCCGGCGATCGAGAGAAACTTTTCGGTGACGGGCTCACGGCCGGCCCGGGCCACGTTCAGGGCCGTCTCGACGTTGGCGACCACGGCGCCGACGTGCAAGGGAATGGCACCCGGCGGGATGACCCGGCCCAGGCAGTCGTAAACCAGGATGAATTCATCGCCGGCTGGATAGGCGTCGACCAACGGGGCGATTTCCATGCCCGACCCAAGTTTCGGACGCAGGAGGCCGATCACCTCTTGATATTTCTCCTTGATGCCGATGATCCCCCGCGCGGCCCCAACCAGCGACATGCCGATGGCCAGCCCTTCGAGCACCTCGTCGGCGTAGGCTCGAAGCACTTCCTTGTCCTTGTGCAAGAGCGGCTCGCACTCCGCGGCGTTGATCAGAACGGTGTCGGCCCGACCGGAAAACTTGACGTGAGTGGGAAAACCGGCGCCACCAGCCCCGACGATTCCCGCCTCGGCAATGTGTTCGGCTGTGACGGTGGACATGGTGACCTCTTGGGAAC
>DATECS010000167.1:0-3865 GCA_035286785.1 Thermoguttaceae bacterium
ACATCGAGCGGCAGAAGGTGCAGACCTACGATGTAAATCCCCCCCGGTCGGAGCCGTCGGGCCACGCAGTCCAGGTGCTGCCGGGCCGACGACTCGCTGGTCAGGTGCCGGAACGTGTTCCAGAGACAGTACGCTGCGTCCACCGGCCGGCCCGGCGAAAAGTCGGCCATGTCGTCCTGAGAGACCCCGGCCCTCAGACCCTGGCGAACCAGCCGGCGCCGCAGATATTCCAAGGCCGACTCGCTCAGATCAAATCCCATCACGTCGTACGTGCGTCGCGCCAGTTCCACCACCAGCCTGCCGCTGCCGCAGCCAGGCTCCAATAGCCGCCGCACGGCGAACGGGCAGTACTTGCGGCACGCCGCCTCAATGAAATCCGCGTCCCTCCGCGTCTCCGAGCGAAACGCCAGATCGTAATACGCCGGATGGTCGTACCAACCGGCGTCGTTCACAGGGCATGCGGAATTGCGCGACCTAGGCATCGTACGATGGGAAACTCCTGGCTCGACCAGCCTGTCTTGGACCGGCGGCGAGCCTCGGACTATCGGCTACTCATCGAACCACTGCCGGAAATGATACCGGAAACTGTAGTTCACCCACCCAGGCCATTGGCTCGGGCTGGCATAGGGCTGTCCCTTCGGGACGGTCGAGTATGTCGAGCATTCGGTTTCGGTAAACAAGCGAAAACGAATTGGGTCAATCCCACACGTATCTTTCATCGATGGGAACTCCATGACGCCGACACAACAATCGAAATTCATCCTGAAACGACATCTTCTTGTGGTGTTCTTCCTGGTTGGCGATGTACTGCTTCACTTTCTCCACGTTGGATTCACTGACGGAGAAAATCCCGTACCCGGATTGCCAGTGGAAGTCAGCGTACTGTTGCCCTTGCTTCTTGATCCATTTGGTGGTCTCGGTCTTGGACTCTTCGATCACTTCCTTGATCGCGAACTTCCTGGATAACAGACACAGAGCATGAATGTGATCTTCGACTCCGTCGATGATCAAGGCGGGCGTATCCACGTTGTCCCGCAAGATTGTGGCCTTGTAGGCAAGTAATTGTTGCCGGACAGCCTTGTCTTGCAGCCAGGGGCGACGCCCAACGCCGTTAAGGATTTTACGCAACCTGGGCAAGCGCTTGGATTTCCCGCAGTTTGTCTTTATGGACCTTGGTTGCCAGCCGAATCTTCGGTCGGCCGGCGGACGGTTCCTCTTTGCGTCGGGGATAGTTCCGACTTTTCTTTTTGCTGTGTCGCTCGTAGTTGTCGGTCACTGCGCCGGCCAGTTGCTTCTGGAATGATTTGCCTCTCGGCGGAACCGTGGATTCGTCCTTGATTATCGAACGCACGATGCGAAGTACGGAGGCAATGCTCGTTTGCCCTCGCGGTTCTGCCGCTGGGGTCTGTTCTTTGAACGCCAGAAGTTGAACGATCCACAGACCCACCAAGGACCAGTGCAATTCTACTTCCGCACACTCAGGCGTGCGACTGCGCAGTTTGGTGCGCTGGTAGGTCTGTTTAAACGCGCGGAACTGCAGTTCTACGCCCCACCGACAGCGATAAATTTCACTGGCTTGGGCAAGGGTCAAGTCTTTCTCCGACAGGAGGTTCGTTACCAAGTACACATCACCCCGAGAGGTTTTGAATTGCAGCAGACGTAGTATCAAGGGAGGTTGCTTTTTCTTCATCACCGCATCGGGCCAACAATAAACGATGCCGTTTCGCTCGCGGACGCATCCCAGTTTCTTCAACAGCCGAACATTGCCGCCAACACGGATCAAAAAGTGATGTCCTTGATCATGAATCGCGCGCCAAAAGTCGTAACCCACGAAACCCGCGTCGCCACAAAACAGCGTGTTTTCCGGGAATTTGTGTTTGACCAGCATCTGCAGCAGGTGCTCGCGTTCACTGGAGTAAGAAGGGCCAACCTCCCAACACCAAGGCATCCGCTGACCGATATGCCACAACAACGTCAGCCACAGTTGAGGCCCCACCGACTGAGGATCGTAGTAGCTCTTCTGGTGACTTGTACCGGCGAATTGCTTACGGTTTGCATGACGACCGCGCTTCTTGCCTTTCTTTCTCTTCTGGTGACCCTTAGAGCGTGGCTTGCAGAACTGTTGCTCATTCGCCAAAGTTCGAGGCAAACCCACTCGTGAACCATCGACCGCCAACGCCAACCAGAATCCTACACGCCAGGTCTTGGCGTCACATTGTGCCATCAAATCATGCAATCGGGACCAGAGCAGCGGCAGCAGTTGACCGGTATATTTCTTCAAAGCGCCCGTCAGCGCCTGGTACGAACCAACCGCCGCACTCCCAAATAGCCGTGTCACGGTGCCTGCGGCTTCCACTGCGGCAGCTACCAACGACGTTTCGCTGCTCCAAACCCAAAAGATTGCCAATCGAACCAAAGCAACGGCTGTCCAACTCACATTGCCATGAAGCGTCAGATCTACGAACATGTCCTCGTCGAGGACCCATTTTAGAGCTCGTTGTAAATCGTCGCCGTTCGTTCCGGAACGCTTCAATTTGCCAGGGGATTCCGTTCCCTTCTTCTTCGCACTCATGGCCAGACTCCTTTCTGACGCGTGTCAGAGGCACGGGGAGTCTGGCTTTTTTCATTTCCTCAATTCTCTGGAAACCCCAATTTATCGGAATAAAATCCTTAACGGCGTTGGGCGACGCCCCTTGGTGCTGTAGACAATGTGGACGAGAACTTTGGCTAACGACTGCGACATGACGATTCAATTCTGCTATCCAATGCCGTCTGCCGGGCCAACAGAGGATTCACATCTTACATCGGAACAGCGATGTCCGCCTAAGTAGACCCGCAGAACAAGTTGTGCCGGTGTAGGTCAGGCTTTCTAGCCTGACACATGCCAGAAGTCAGGCTGGAAAGCCTGACCTACGGCATAGTTTCCAATGCGGGTCTACTTAGGTGCGCACCACGCCGGATTCGCAGTGAATGCGGTCGATCGCCGGAGTCCCGGCGCGCCGAGCTTGGAGTGGGCAACTGAAGACCCGGCCGGTTCACTTCCGCGACGTCTTCGCCACGCTCTACGAGCGGCTGGGGATCGACGTCGCCACCACGCAATTCACGGATCTCAATGGCCGCCCCCAATACCTCGTCGGCGACCACCGGCCGCTGCCGGAACTGATTGGGTAGCGCGACGCCGCTGCGTCGGTTTGATTCCGCGAGTTCCCAGTTTCTTTGACACTTCTCGCTGATCCCGACAGACCCTCATTAGCTTGCCCCAATCGCAATAAGCTTGGTGCACGGTGTCGTCGTAAGCTTCAGCCGCGAAGCGGCGTAGGAATGGAGCCTGGGGTTTCAACCCCAGGGACCAGGAAATCCAAACCGCCGTCAGCCCCGAAGGGGCGCAGGTGAAGAGCCACAACAACTCCTGCGCCCCTTCGGGGCTGGGGTGTCCGTATGAGGCCTTTTCCCTGGGGTTAAAACCCCAGGCTCTACGCCTTCGTCGCTTCGCGACTGAAAAACCTACTTCGACGCACGTTGTGGCAGACGACGGGATGAGCTTAGTGCCATTGAGGCGAACTGGCAGGGGTCAGTCGGGATGAGCGAGACGTCTCGTTTCCTTTCCTGTCCTACTGGCTCCGGGCTCGAAGACTCGACCACCGGCCACGCGCCTGCCGCTGTTGTCTCGCTGTTAGAAATCGATGATTCCGCGGGCGCGCAGGTCGAGGGCCAGTTTGAGCATCTCGAGCATCTCCGGTGTGTAGCGGCAACCGACGTCGCCGCCGTCGGAGGCCTTGCCTCGGCAGGGGCTGGTGGGCTTCAGGCGATAGTCGAATGCCTTGGGATTCACGAATTGCGGGTCAGCCGCAAAGCAGCCCTTGCC
>DATECS010000168.1:0-6733 GCA_035286785.1 Thermoguttaceae bacterium
GTCGAACCACGCCAGGTCCGCCAAAGTCGCCTCGCCGCCACAAGCAGGTCCGCGTCTTTCCAACAACGGAGGTCCTACCGCGGCGCGGCCATCGCGCCCGAGTCCGGTTTTGGCTCGTCAAGATTCAAGTCCAAGGTGGAAAAACGGCTCAGGCATGGGCCGCTAGCCTCTTTCCAACATCCATGTTATCGTCAGCAGTGTGATTCTGTCAACAAAAACCCCCACTTTGGCTAGAGACCGACCGTGTAGGGGGGAAAAAGTAGGGTGGGCACCGCCCACCAAAATACCGAAAGACGTGGTGGGCGGTGCCCACCCTACTCTTGCTATTGCCATCGAGTCTGCTCGACGTTTCCCGTTTCCTCGACGCCGCGCAAGGCGCGGCGGCTAACCCGTTTGTTGCCAACCGATGACGATGAAGCCCCTAGGAAGCGTCATCCTTCTGCCGGTCGATAGCCTCGAAGACCTTTCGCTCGACCAGGCCTCGTCGGCGGCCGAGTCGCTCCTGACGGCTTGGACCGTGCCGTTTCATCCGGCAATTTTGGCCGCGGCCGGCGTCCCACGGTGGCATAGTGTCCAAACGGCCGTCGATTCCGAGCCAACCGCCGGATCGCTTATTCTAGTGCCGTCGCTCAGCTTGGATAGCCTGCCGCCGGGATGGATCGGTCGGGCCGAGGCGGCCGGGGCGTGGGTGATTGCCGATTTGTCCAATCGCGACGCCGCGGTCCAGCGGATTTTGGCCTGCCTCGATCCACCGCCCGAGGGACAGTCCTTTGACCGATTCAATGCCGATTTGGTTCCCGATTTATTGGCGCTCGGTTTCTGCCGATTCCAGGTCGAGCTGCTCACCCGGCGGCAGTATTACATGGGTAGCCTCGATAAGGAGGCTTTCGACCACCGGGCCGTGCGGGCCGCCGAAGCCATTCTGCGCGGCGACGACCATGCGGCCCGCGAGGAAATCCAATCCGCCTTCGACCTGTTGACCGAGGGACGTGAATACTTCTACTCGCTCGAAACCCATCTGCTCGACCTGACGCTGGTCGCGCCGAGCACGACCGGCCGGCCGCTGTTGGACGAATTGGCCGAGCCGACGCCCAAGGCGCTGTTCCTGTCGGGCCGCACCCTGGTGGAAATGGCTCATCATGAACCCGAAACCTTGGCCGCCTTGAAAATGGCCCTGACCGAGCGGCGGATCGACGTGCTGGGCGGCGAGTTCGGCGAGCCGGCCTTGGCGCTGGCCGTGCCCGAGGCGATTCTCGCCGGGATTCGCCGCGGGCTGTCGGCCCACGAGACGCACCTGGGCGTCCGGCCCGTCGTCTTCGCCCGGCGGCGTCACGGCCTCGCGCCGATCCTTCCCCAGATTCTCCGTCAATGCGGCTTCACGGCGGCGTGCCACTTCACGCTCGACGGCGGCCGTTTTCCAACGGGCAGCCAGAGCAAAATCCAGTGGGAAGCCGCCGGCGGTTCGCCGCTTGACACCGTGGCCCGCGTGCCGCTCGACGCGGCCCGGGCCGACGACTTCCTGCGGTTGCCGGGGCAATTGGCCGACACGATGGACCTCGACGAAACGCCCACGGTGGTGTTGGCCCATTGGCCGGGCTGGATCAGCCCTTGGCACGACGCCCTGCGGCGGATGCACCGCTACTCGCCCACGTTGGGCCGCTTCCTCGGCGCGGCCGCCTACTTCGAAGAGACCCGCGACGCGGGCCCGGCGTTTCGCCACGGGCCCGATGAGTACCAGTCGCCCTATCTGGTCGAATCGGTCGAACAAGGCGAGCCCGATCCCATCTCGCGCTGGGTCCGCTACCACGCCAGGCAGACAACCATCGACGCCATCCAGGGACTGCGCTGCATGGCCCAGACGATTCAGAGCGTCTCCGCATATTCATATTCGCAATCAAACAAAAATCCGAGCCGCGACCGTGAGGGAGCGGTTGTAGTCCAGGGCACGCCGAATTTGCCCGCGGAAACGGACGAACTTCGATCGGCGGTCGAAGACCTCGCGGAAAACTCGTCCCCCGCAACGGGATCCGAAGAACAGCGACTCGGCGATCGCCTTCGTGCTCAGTTGAACAAAGCCCTTTGTGGCGTGGCAGATGCACTTCCACGGGACAATGATTCACCCTCGTCCGGCCGCCTGTGCCTCAACCCGTTCAGCTTCGCCCGCGACGAAACGCCGGCAATGGGGTTCGTTTGGCAAGACCCCGAAGACACGGCCGCCGAACCTCCCAAAACCAACCCTCCCGAACCGAAGCCTCTTTCGTTTTGGCGTCGCCAGCCGCGTCGGAAAGCTCCCCCGCTGCTGGCCGAGGAAAACGTCCTGCGCAACGAATTCTTCGAGGCCACGATCGACCCGGCGACCGGTTCGCTCCGGGCGATCCACGATTATCGCACCCGCGGCAATCGGCTGGCCGCCCAACTCGCCCTGCGCGCCGTCGAACGCCTCGACGACGAGTCCGGCACGCTCACGGGCGTCTACTCGACCATGGCCGCCGAACGGATCGAGGTCGAAAACGTCGGACGCACCGAAGGCCGCATCATCACCCACGGCCGACTGGTCGATCGCCACGGAAACCGCTTGGCCGGATTCCGCCAAACGCTCACGGCACGGCGAGGCAGCCGCGTCCTGGAACTCGACGTCGAACTCACGCCCGATCGTTTGCCGGACGGCCACCCTTGGCAGACGTACTACGCGGTCCGCTTCGCCTGGAACGACCCAACAGTGGAGATGTATCGCAGCGTCAATCTGACAAGCTGGCCGACGGAGGCCGTCCGATTTGAATCGCCTCATTTCATCGAGATCCGCGAGTCGAAACGCCGCACGACGATCCTTTCGGGCGGGCTCCCCTTCCACCGCCGCATTGGCCTGGAGAAAATGGATTGCCTGCTGATCGTCCCCGGCGAAACGGCCCGACGTTTCCGCCTGGGCATCGGCATCGACGTGCCCCATCCGGCCGCCGCGGCGATGGATTTTCTCGCGCCCGATGCGTTGTGCGTCGAATCGTCGGCGCCGGCGAGTCGCTCCGGCTGGCTTTTTCACGTCGACGCGTCCAACGTGATCGCCACCGGCTGGGAGACGATCTTCCGTGACAATCACCCGACGGGCTATCGCGTCCGCCTGCTCGAAACCGAGGGAATCGCAACCACGGTTCGCCTGCGATCCTTCCGACGCCCAACCTCGGCCCGACAAATTGACTTCCTCGGCAACGCCCAGCAAGAACCAACCGACGAGCAAGACTTGAATATCACCAACGACCACGTCCTCGTCCCTCTCGACGCCCACGAATGGACCCAACTCGAAGTCCACTGGCCTGAACCCAATCCCTAATCCCCAATCCCTCAATTTCCATGCTCATCACTATCGACGGCCCCGCCGGCGCGGGCAAAAGCACCGTGGCTCGCGTCCTGGCCCGGCGACTCGGTTTCGACTATCTCGACACGGGCGCCATGTATCGAGCGGTGGCCCTGGCCGGGCTGCGCCGCGGCGTCGACTGGCGGCGGCCCGATAGGCTAGCTGAACTGGCCACGACGCTTCGCCTCGAATGGAAGGACGATCGAATGTTTTTGGACGGCGAGGACGTCAGTCAAACCATTCGCTCGCCCGAGGTGACCGCCATCACGCGCCACGCGGCCGACAACCCGGCGGTCCGGGCCCATCTGGTCAACGTGCAGCGTGCCTTGGCCGCGAATCGCAACGTCGTGACTGAAGGACGCGACCAGGGCACCGTGGCGTTTCCCGGCGCCGACTGCAAGTTTTTCATCACGGCCACTCCCGAGGAACGCGCCCGGCGACGGTTGGCCGATCTCGAACGACAAGGCGACGCGGCCACGCTGGCCGATGTGCTCGAGGCCCAGCAATCACGCGACCAGCGCGACGCCGCGCGGCCCGTCGGCCCCCTGGTCAAAGCCCCCGACGCCGTTGAAGTCGTCACCGACGGAATGACCGTCGAACAGGTGGTTGACCGATTGGTCGAGTTGATCCGCCAACGTCCTGCGCAACTCGACGCGAAAAGAGTATAATGCGTTATGCAACCGTTCACGGGGAGCTGCTCCCTCCACAACCAAAGGGGACAGTCGCATTTTTCGCCGTCAAGCGTATCCACAGCGCAGTGTCAACCGAGGCGAAAAATGAGCCCGTCCCCCGGATGAGAACCACGGAACACGAACCATGTCCGGCGTGACGACCATCTGCTTCGCGGGCAGCTACGCGGTAGCTCTGCTCTTGGAGTTGTCGCGATTGGTGTTTCGCAGCGGCGCGCGACGGGTGGTGATGATTGGCTTCGCGGCGGCGGGCCTCGTGGCTCATTCCGCTTTCTTGTATTACCGCGCGGTGAACCGTCCCGGCTCTCCGCTGTCGATCCAACAAGAGTGGTACCTGCTGGCGGCCTGGCTGTTGGTGATTGTTTACCTGTATCTGGCCGCTTGCCATCCTCGGCAAGCGTTCGGCGTTTTCCTGCTTCCCTTGGTGCTGGCGCTCGTCGGCGTGGCCACGTTCGCGGCCGCGCCGGAGCCGTTTCCCCGCGCGGCGGCTTCGCGCGTCTGGGGAGCCGTCCACGGCACGTCCATCCTGCTCGCCACGGTGGTCGTCCTGTTCGGCCTGGTCACGGGCCTGATGTACCTCGCACAGGCCCAACGTTTGAAAAAGAAACGCCCACCCCTTCGCGGTCTGGCGTTACCCAGCCTCGAATGGCTCTCCCTCGCGAACGGCCACGCCATCACGTTGTCGGTCGTGCTGGTGGCCGTCGGGTTGTTCTCGGGGTCCATTCTCAGCGGGCTCAGCCACGGAGGACGCATGAGCGCGAACGATCCGGTCGTGCTTGGCACGCTGGCCATGTTCTTCTGGCTGTTGGCGGCCGCGGCGGTCAATCGTTTCTACCGACCGGCCCAGACCGGCCGCAAAGTGGCCTATCTGACCCTGGTCAGTTTTGTGTTTTTAGCGGTGGCGCTCGGCCTGGCCCTCGGCCTTGGGACGAGCCACGGAGGATGGAACCAGTGGCGCCAGCGCCCGCCCGCAATGGAGGGAGAACGCCGATGAGACTGCGGGTGGTCGGCTGTAGCCATCACAACGCGCCGATCGAGATTCGCGAGCCGTTGGCGTTCGACCGCCAACAGGCCCGCGACGCGATCGACGCGTGGCGTACTCGCTACAGCGACGTCGAGGCGGTGCTTCTTTCGACGTGCAATCGCGTGGAGCTCTACTTGGCCGCCGAAAGCGGCGAAGTGCCTTGCAAGAACGCGGTGGCGGCGTTTCTGGCCGATTTTCACGACCTCTGCCCGGATGAAACGCGCGAACATCTGGTCGACCTGACCGACCGCGACGCGATCGTTCATCTTTTCCGCGTGGCGTGCAGTCTCGACAGCATGGTGGTCGGCGAGCCGCAGATTCTCGCCCAGGTCAAACAGGCCTACGAGGCGGCCGTCGAACGGGACAGCGTCGGAACGCTTTTGCACGAAGCCTTCCAGGGCGCGATCCGCGTGGCCCGGCGCGTCGACTCGGAAACCGACATCCACCGCCATCACGTCAGCGTGCCGAGCGTGGCCGTGGCCGATTTCGGCAAGCGGATATTCCAGCGGTTCGACGACAAGAAGGTGCTGGTGATTGGGGCCGGCGAAATGGCCGATCAGACGCTCCGCTATCTGCAACACGAAGGCTCTCGCGAGCCAGCCGTGCTCAACCGCAATCCGTCCAAGGCCGAGGAACTCGCCCGGCGGTGGCAGGGCAAGGCCCTGGCCTGGGACCGTCTCGACGAAGCGCTAGCCGCCGCCGACGTGGTCGTCAGCACGACCGGCGCGAATGAGCCAATCGTGACCCTGGCGCGATTCCACGAGATTGAAAAAACGCGACGGAGCCGGCCGCTGTTCATTCTCGATCTGGCCGTGCCGCGCGATTTCGAGCCGGCCATCGGCGATCGGCCCGACGTCTATCTCTATTGCATCGACAACCTCGAAGCGGCGTGCGAGCGAAACCTCTTGGCCCGCTGGCGCCATCTTCCCGCCGCCGAGCGGATCGTCCAGCAAGAGGCCGACGATTACTTCGCGGACGCTCGTCACCGCGCCACGGGCCCCATGATCGAAAGCCTCCGCCGCGGATGGCAAGCCCCCAAGCAGGCGGAACTCGAGCGGCTCTACAAGAAACTACCCCAATTGGACGACCAATCGCGCCAAGAGATCGATCAAGCGTTCGACCGCTTGCTCAATAAGCTGCTGCATGGACCGATGGAGTCGCTCCGCCGCGAAGCGCGCCACGGCATCCCCTCGGCCCTGACCGACGCGCTGGTGAAGCTGTTTCACTTGAAAGAAAAAGACTAGCCGCGTTCCTCTTTCTCTTCTTCGTCCTCGTCTTCTTCTTCGTCCTCCTCCTCGTCGTCATCCCAATCATCTTCGTCCCACTCCTCCTCGTCTTCATCCTCCCACTCCTCCTCCTCGTCCTCTTCCTCCTCGTCTTCGTCTTCCTCCTCGTCCCCCTCCTCGTCCTCTTCGTCGTCCTCTACTTCCTCCCAGTCGTCGTCCTCATCCTCATCGTACTCTTCATCCTCGTCGTCTTCCTCGTCGTCGTACTCGTCGTCCTCCAACTCATCATCCTCGTCTTCGTCGTCGTCTTCGTCTTCTTCATCCAAATCGTCTTCGTCGTCTTCATCTTCGTCCACGTCGTCGATACGCGACGCGAACCGTTCAACCAATCCGCACGGGGTCGCCTCGTCTGACATTAAGCTCCAAGAGGCATAGTCCGGCATCT
>DATECS010000169.1:0-6140 GCA_035286785.1 Thermoguttaceae bacterium
CGTCGACGCGGCCGCCGCCCAAGACGGCGTCTCGGGCGAGCCGACCGTGGTGATTCCCGCCGCGGTGCCGAACCCCTTGCGCGGCGCACAAGATCAAAGCGACCCGCCGGAATCTTCTTCCCGCAACGATCCGTCCGTCGCGCCGCTGGACCAGCAGGCGTTTCCGGCGCCGGGCAGCGTCTCCGCCGCGCCCGCGTCCGATGATTCTTCGGCCGGCGCCCCGCCCGAGGCGTTCGGGCTCCAGGCGGACGCTTATCCTCAGCCGTCCGAGATTGCCGCTCCGGTCCAGCCGAATCAGGCCGACCCGCGCGACCAGGTCGCCGCCGGTTACGCGCGGCCGCCGCAACCGGCCCAAGGGCCTCCCTCGGCGTTCGGCTACGACAACCAAGCCGCTCAGCCACCAAATCAACCGGCCGCGAGTCCGTACGCGGCGTCGCCTGGTTCCGCCGCCCCCAATCGTTTCGAGGGCGAGTCGTCCGGCGCCCCGCTGGCCGACTACTACGGCACGACGTCCGCTTCTTCTTCCTCTTCCACCGGCGGCGCGTCGTCATCGTATGGCAATTCCTCCGCCGCTTCCTCGAATCCCTACGGCTCGGTGGTCGCTGCCCGGGCCTCGACGGGTCCGTCGTCCGACGAAGGGACGGGCCGTCCGTCGACCGACCGCAACCTCGACGGCCAGCAGTCGCCCCAATTGAGCATCCAAAAAATCGCGCCCGAGGAAATACAAGTCGGCAAACCGGCCGTCTTCCGCGTCGAAGTGAAAAACACGGGCCCCGTCGCCGCCGGGAACGTCGAAATCCGCGACCAGATTCCCGAAGGCACTCGGCTGATCGACACCAAGCCGGCCGCCACGCGCGGCACGGGCGGCGAATTGGTCTGGAGCCTCGGCAAACTCGATCCCGGCGGCAGCACGTCGGTCGAAATGCAGCTCATGCCCACCGCCGAAGGCGAAATCGGCAGCGTGGCCACGGTGCATTTCGGCGCCAGCGCCTCCGCGCGGACCCGGGCCACCCGGCCGCAATTGGTGGTGAACGTCGCCAGCCCCACGACCGTCCTGATCGAAGGCGAAATGGCCCTGTCGATCACCATCTCCAATCCCGGCACGGGCGTGGCGTCGAAAGTGGTGCTTGAAGGACACATTCCGGCGTGCCTTCAACATCCGGCTGGAACCGAATTGGAATACGAGGTCGGCGACCTGGCGCCCAACGAGAGCAAAACGCTCGAACTCAAGCTCACCGCCGTGCGCGCCGGCCGGGCAAGCAACCTGCTCGTCGCCCGGGCCGACGCCGTGCCCGAAGTCAAAAAAGAAATGCCGATCGAAGTGGTCGCGCCGCAGTTGCAGGTTGCCCTGTCGGGTCCGAAGAGTCGTTATTTGGAGCGGCAGGCCACGTATGAGCTTTCGGTGAGCAACCCCGGCACGGCTCCGGCCCGGGGTGTTCGACTAACGGCCGAACTGCCCAGCGGCCTGAAGTTCGTCAGCGCCAACCACAATGCCCATTACGATCCCCAAACGCGAATCGTCCAATGGGCGCTGGCCGAGTTGCCGACCGGCGAGACGGGCACGGTCCAACTCACGACCTTGCCGGTGGAAATCGGCCGCCACGCGGTCCGGCTCCAGAGCACGGCCGAGAAAGCGCCGGCCGTCCAACAGGCGGAAGAGATCCTGGTGGACGGCATCGCCGCCATCCGATTCGAGGTCCGCGACGTTCAAGACCCGATCGAAGTGGGCGGCGAAACAGTCTATGAAGTCCGCGTGCTCAACCAGGGCTCGAAAGAGGCGACCCAGGTTTGCCTGGCCGCCGACATCTCGCCGGGGTTGCAGGTGATCGCCGCCGAAGGGCCCGACGGGCTGGGCAACCGGATGCAGGGGGGTCGTCTGGTGTTCGACCCGCTGGCCCGGCTCGCACCCAAGGCCGATGTCACCTATCGCATCCGCGTCCAAGGCCGCCAGCCGGGCGACCAGCGGCTCCGCGTCCAGCTCACGGCCGCCGAACTTCAAAGCCCGGTCACCAAGGAAGAGAGCACCAATGTGTTCTCCGACCAGTAGTCCGCCGGCCGACGACGAAACATACTAATCCGAAGCGTCACGGCTTTTTGCTGGGGCAAACGGTCGTTAGCCGTCGAGCCTGCTCGACGTATTAGGGTGTTTTTCGCCCAACGCCGCGTAGGCACGGCGGCTAACTCGATTTCTCCACTCGTTCTCGCTGCTCCCGCCAAGTCGATCCCAACCAAAGGTCCATACCTTTGCGTCCCTCCAGGGCATTCTTGACACATCCCGCCCCGGCACTAATACTAACGGGTTCCATACGAGTCGGGCGTTTCCGAAAACCCTTTTTTATCCGCGAGGAAAAGTAGCTCATGGAAATCATCGTCAAGGACAACCCGGACCAGATGAGTCGGTCCGCCGCAACGATCGTGGCTCGCGTGCTCAATGCAAAACCCAACGCTGTGCTGGGCCTGGCCACCGGCTCGACCCCGTTGGGACTCTACAAGGAACTCGTCCGGATGCACAAGGACGAAGGACTCGACTTCTCCCAGGTCACCACGTTCAACCTGGATGAATACGTCGGTCTCACCCAGAAGCATCCGCAAAGCTACCACTACTTCATGCACGAGAACTTGTTCAAACACCTCAACATCCCCAAGCAGAACATCTACATCCCGTCGGGCACGACGGACAACTACGCGGCGTTCTGCAAGTGGTACGAGGACGAGATCAAACGCGCCGGCGGGATCGACCTGCAAATCCTCGGCATCGGCGGCGACGGCCACATCGCCTTCAACGAGCCGACCAGCTCGCTCGGCTCGCGCACGCGGATCAAGACGCTGGCCAAACAGACGATCGACGACAACGCCCGGTTCTTCGATTCGCCCGAGCAAGTGCCGATCTACGCCATCACGATGGGCGTCGGGACGATTCTCGAGGCCCGCAAGTTGCTCCTGCTGGCCAACGGCTCGTCGAAGGCGGCGGCCATTGCCGCGGCCGTCGAAGGCCCCGTGACTAGTATGATCACGGCCAGCGCGCTTCAGTTGCACCGCGACGCCATGGCCATCCTCGACCGCGAAGCGTCCGGCCAGTTGAAAATGCTGCAATACTACGAGTGGATCCAGGCCAAAATGCCCGATGCCCCGTGACGCAAGCGGCTCGCGAAACACCGGAAATTCAAGGACAATCCGAGCCGCGACAAATGAAACCGAGCCGCGACCGCAAGGGAGCGGTTACGCACGTCATAAGCCTCAACCGCTCCCTCACGGTCGCGGCTCGGATTTTCTCATTCATCGCGCCTTTCAAATGCTATTCTCATTCCCTAGAACGCGCCACTCAACTCCAATTGAAGGAGCTTTCCCATCATGCGACTCATCCTGCTGGACCGTTCGACTCAGAAGCGATTCCACTTTGATCCCGTCGCCCTGAGCCGGCCGATTTGGGAACTCCGCTGCGGCATCACCTCGCTGGCCGAGAAGCTCATCGCCCGCGTCCGGCCCGCCGGCGTGGCCTGCTTCTGTCCCGATTACATGGCCGACGTCTATCGAGCCCGGACCGAATGGCCGGTCAACGACCCGAAGACGCTTGCCGGCGATGACCTCCTGGTAATTAGCCCCCGCGTGAAAGCCGACGGCATTCCCGGCGAAATCTGCGGACCGAGCCGCATCGAGGTGGACGCCGACGGCGAATGCCTGTTGTTGCGCGTGGCCAAGGGCGACCTCGGCAAATTGAAAACCGACTCGATCGAATCGCTCGTCGAATCGGCCAAAAAAGCCTTTCCGTCGCACGCGTGCGAGTTGCCGTTGTGGAACTACATTTGGGACCTCGTCCTGGCCAATCCGACACAGCTCACCAAGGATTTCGCGGCGGCCGGCCGGCACGGGATCGAAGGAACGGTCGAACAACCTAACGCCATCCGCGGCAGCCGCAACGACATTTTCATCGGCCGTGACGCCCTGGTCCATCCGATGGTCGTGCTCGACGCCGAGCATGGGCCGATCTATCTTGACGAAGGCGTCGAGGTACACCCTTTCACGCGGATCGAAGGGCCTTGCTACGTGGGGCGCAAGTCGATTTTGCTCGGCGCGAAATGCCGCGAGGGCATGTCCATCGGCCCGGTGTGCCGCGTGGGCGGCGAAGTCGAGGAATCGATCATTCAGGGCTACTCGAATAAATACCACGACGGATTCCTGGGCCACGCCTACGTCGGCGAATGGGTCAACCTGGGCGCCATGACCACCAACAGCGACCTCAAGAACGACTACTCGAGCGTCTCGGTCCTGTTGGACGGCCGCCGGCCCATCGACACCGGTTCGACCAAAGTCGGCTCGCTCATCGGCGACCACACCAAAACGTCGATCGGCACCCTGTTCAACACGGGCGCCTACGTCGGCGCGATGGCCCTGATCGCCGCCACGGGCAAACCGCTGCCGAAGTTCATCCCCAGCTTCGCCTGGTTCCTCGAAGGCGCCGTGACCAAGGGTTTCGGCAAGCGAAAACTTTACGAAACGGCCGCCAAAGCCATGCCGCGCCGCGGTTCCAAGTGGACCGAGGCCGACGAGGCCATGTGGGACGCCATTTACGAGATGACCGAAGCGACCCGCAAACCGGCCATTGAAAAAGGCCGCCGCCTGTTGGCCGGCAATTGAAAGCGTTGCCTTCGACAGGACTTAGAGTTGTGGCTTGTAGTATTTCGGCCCGATCACGTAGCCGACCGCCGCGCCGACCAGGCCGATCGCGGCGGCGATGATCATGTCCCACCAGCCGAGGCGGTTGAAGCCGCGGAAGAAACCCAAGCCGATTATGCTCGCGATCACCGTGACGTTGAATCCGATGATGCCCGTCATGCGGCGGAACTTGAGGATTCGGTGTTCGGTCAAGACCCGCTGGGCAAGGGTTTTTTCCTTGTCGGCCGGCGGGGGCGCAGCCTTTGCCTTGGCGGCCGGCGTTCCGGGCGTCGTGCCCATCGCTTCGCGCGGGAAATGTCGGGCAACGGCGTCGTTGATCGCCGCCGGCGTGCAAAGCACCGAGCGAATCGTCTTGCCCAGCCGCAAGCGGAGTTCTTCCTCGACGTCGGGCACCAGCGGATTGGGCGAGGCCATCACCACCTGCGTGTCGTCGGCCAAGACCGGCACGCACGAGTGTTGCCGCGCGATGTTCGCCGGGATCATCGGCACCAGCGCCTGCACCACGGTGAAATCGGTCAGCTCGACGTAGGGCAGGCCGACCGCCTCGGCGTAGGCCAGCATCACGGCCTCGGGCGGGGCCAGCTTCTGCTGCAACACGGCGTCGCGCATGTCGAGCCCGACCGCCTTGGCGTAGTTGCGGGCCTTGGCCAATTGGGCTTGGTCGATCACCTTGTTGGCCAGGAGGATGTCCTCGAAGGTCCGCCGGCTGAGTCCCGTGGTGTCCGAGCGTCCGAGCGCGGCGTCGTAATCGCGTTTGCGCTGGACGTCGGTCAGGCAGAGCATGGCCGTCGTCAACTCGTTGAGCAGCTTGGTCACTCGATCACCGAAATCGCCCGTGGCGAACCGGCGGACGTGGGAGACGAGCTTGCGATAGCGTGCCCGAATGACGGCCGGGTTGTCCTCGAACTTGTCGAGCCGGAGGAGTTGATAGTGGTTGAGCGGCCGCGACTTGTCTTGGACGCCGAGCCAATCGCGATAAACGTCGAGGACCTTGTCGGCCATGAGACGTCTACTCCTCGATGACTTCCTTGACCAGTTTCACGAAGTGGGGCGTTTTCTGCGAGCCGCTGAGTTCGGCCGCCTTGGTGTCGGCCGCTTTCCGGTCGGAATACTCGAACACGGCCACCCGGCGGAGCGACTGGTTGAACACGCCCCAAAACGCCTTGAGCCGGACTTCCTTGGTCGTCTTGGCTCGGCTCTTGCGTTTGGGAGCGGCCTTTTTCTCCACCTTTTTCTTGGTCGCGGTGGAGTCCGCCTGCTCGGCCGCTTCGGCTTGTTCACGCAGTTCTTTTCGATTCACGATTTTTCGTGCCATCACAAAACCCCCGGAAGGGTGACTGGTTAACTCGCCCAGGAAGGCCGACGTTCGTATCGGACCCCCAATACTTGGCGGAATCCCATCATTCGGGCCATTACGACTCCCCGTTATGGTGGGTCATTCTTCCGCACACCTCTATCTTAACCGA
>DATECS010000170.1:0-6545 GCA_035286785.1 Thermoguttaceae bacterium
GGGCTCGATCCGCTGGCCGCGACCGAGACGATTGCCTACGACTTCCTGCTGGCCGGCGGCAAACGGGCCAGGCCGTTCGTCACGCTGGCCGCCTACGACGCCATGACCGGCGGCGCGGCCACGGCGTCCGACGGCGCGGCCGCCGCGGCAAACCTGCCCGAAGCCGTCCGCCGCGTGGCGCTGGCCATCGAGGTGTTTCACAAGGCGTCGCTGGTCCACGACGACATCGAGGACGACGACCCCTATCGCTACGGCCACGCCGCGGTCCACCGGCGGTTCGGCACGGCCACGGCGATCAACGTCGGCGACTATCTCATCGGGCTGGGCTACCGGCTGGTGGCCGACGAGCGCGACCGGCTCGCCGCGCCGGTCGTGGCCGACGTGCTGGCCCAACTGGCCGAGGCCCACACGCGGCTGAGCGAAGGTCAGGGCGCCGAGCTAGCGTGGCGGGCCGCGCCGCGAAAGAGTCTCGCGCCGCTGGATGCCGTGAAAATCTACGCAATGAAAACGGCGCCCGCGTTCGAGGCGGCCCTGTTCGCGGGCATCCGCCTGGCAAGCGACGCGCGGCCCTATCGCCAGCCGATCGCCCGTTACGCGCGCCACCTGGGCGTCGCCTTCCAAATTCTCAACGACCTGGACGACTGGCGTCCGCGGGACGACGGCCGGCGAACGGCCGGCGGCGACGTGCTCGACGGCCGGCCGACGCTGCTGTTGGCCTTGGCCCTGGAAAGCCTCGCCGAGCTGGAGCGCCGCGAGTTGCTCTCTCTCGTGCGCAATCCGACGGCCGACGACCAGACGCTCGTCCGGGTCGATGGCCTCTATCAGCGGGCCGGCGTCTACGAAAAGGCCCACGCACTGATCGACAAGCACCATCGCCGCGCCCG
This sequence comes from Thermoguttaceae bacterium, assembly GCA_035286785.1. GTDB lineage: Bacteria > Planctomycetota > Planctomycetia > Pirellulales > Thermoguttaceae > UBA11386. Next base: position 885 of record DATECS010000170.1, read on the forward strand.
CGAAGTGGCCGACACGCTGCGGCCCGAGGCGCTGCGGCATCTGCTCCACTACCTGGCGGACAGTCTGTTGGGGTAGATAAGGCTTGTCGATTGAATCGGTCGAATCGACCGCAAAAAGACTGCGGTCACCAAATGGCTCTCTTCGTCGTTTTCTTGCCCCGTCTGCCCGCGGCGACCATTGTCGGCCGTCGATTTGGCCGAAGAAGAATCTAGACGAGGCGATTTAGCTGAGATCGAACCGCGACCGTTATAAAACCGAGCCGCGACCGTAAGGGAGCGGACCCCACGACAAGGAGCCCTACCATGCGATACGCCTATTTCGGCCCGTTTATCACGATGGCGGCCGTCATGATTTGTGGACTTTTTGCCGCGACGGCATCGGCCCAATGTTACGGATACGGCCAGGGTTACGGCTACGGCTACGGGAACTTCCCGTGGCACACGACGTCGCCCTACTCCGCGCCGGCTTGTTTTGCTCCGGGCTACGGCTACACGGGCCCCGGTTGCGTTCCGTGGCACACGCCGTCTTGCTGCGACCACATTTGGGACGGCTACTGCAACGAGCATCACGGTTGCAACCGCTGCCCGCAACCTTGCCCGCCGCCATGCGGACCGCCGGCCCGTGGATGCGCGCCGGTCACCGGCAACGGGCCGGTCGTCGAGACGGCCCCCACCCCGAGCGGCACGACACCCGCCGGCCCGTCGGGCATGGTAACCCCCTCCCCGCGTCCGGCGCCGAATTGACGATCCATTGAGATCAATCCCGTAGGTCAGGCTGTGCCTGACGATTCTTATGTCAGGCACAGCCTGACCTACAGGTGCCCGGCGCCGAATTGAAAAGCCGACCAAATCGCTTAAGGTGGGCAAACTCGGAATGCCGCGCAGATTGGCGAAATCGTTTTCAGCCGCCGACCGCGGCCTGCCGATAAGAGCGATACAACCTTGCAGGGAGGGCGGGACACACGGTGTTCCGTTTCAGGATAAAGATCATGGTAAGACGACGGATCGACTTACCATGATCTTTTGTTTTTCTTGAGCCTGTCCAGCCCTACGGTCCGAGGGTCTTCAGGAGTTGCTCGGCGTTTTTGCGTTGCGAGAAGAGCCCTTCCTGTTTCACCACTTCCTTGAGCAGCTTCTTCGCCTCGTCCTTGCGTTCGGTGGCCGCGTAGAGGTCGGCGAGGTAATAAACCGTGTCCATGCTCAACGGCTGGCCCGCCCCCCTCACCTTCTCGAAGATGGCGTTCGCTTCCTGGTAGTTGCCCAATCGGAAAAGGACTCGCCCCAAGGTCGAGCCCGCTTCAAGCTGCTTCGGATAGAGGTTGGCGTTGATCCTCGCGTATTGAAGCGCCAGTTGCTGTTTCTCCTTGTTGTCCTGTTCGCACAAGGCCAGGGCCAGGTTGTTGGTGGCCGTAAAGGTCGCGGGCGACAAGGCGACCGCCGCGCGGAGATGTTTCTCCGCCGCGGGATAGTCGCCCTGGAAAATGGCGACGTTGCCGGCCAGCACCAACGCCTGGCTCGGATCGAGTTCTTGCTGCTGGGCCAGTTGCAGGGCAAACCCGGCTTGCTCCGCGGACTGCTTGAACAACTCCGCGCCAAACGCCCATTTGGCGGCCTCCAGGCGAGTCATGAAATCACGCGGCGCGGTCTCCAGCGCGATCGTCATGTACTTCGTGGCGTTCGCGTGGTCCTTCGATTCCTCGTACCACTGGGCCAAAATGGCCTCCGGCGTGAGCAGATCCTTGTTCGATTTCTTGGCCAACTTCAGTTTGTCGAGGGCCTCCAGCGGCTTTTCCTGGTCGTACAACAACCGCGCCAGCAGTTGAAGCCCGTCCGCGTCGTTCGCGCGCAGCTTGAGCAATTCGTTCAAATGGCCGGTCGCCGTGTCCAAGTCTTTTCGAGCCATGGCCAGGGCCGCCAGTTGACGCGACGTCGTCGCTTGCAGACTCTCCTTGCGTTTCGGATTGCTGTTGAAACCGGCCAACGTTTGCTGGGCCTTTTCGAACAAGAGACGCGCCTCGGCGAATTGCTTGTTTTGCAGCGCCAATTGGCCGAGCATCACGTAGGACTCGGGATCATTGGGCGTCTCGACGATGGCACGCTCCAGCCACATCCGCGCCTGTCCGATTTGACCGGCCCGGGCGAAAATCTGGCCCATGATCACTTCGGCCGGGGGCAGATGGGGATATTTGGCCGCGGCCGCTTTCATGTCGGCCAGCGCTCCGTCCACGTCGCCCTTGTAGAGCTTGCCCATGGCCGTATTGATTTCCTCGGGAATCTGGTCGGCGGCCGTCGCGGCCGGCTTCTGCAGACTGTCCAGCGACAACGGCTCGGCCGTCGCCCGGCCCGTCCACCCCAAGGCAACCACCAAGGCCAAAACCGACAGAACCACGAAACCAACGGTTGTTCGTCGCATCGATTGTTTCTCCTCTATTTGCATGAACGTCTAAAAAAAACCTCGTCGGCGAAAACTAGTGACGCATCGATCGATCCCCAAACAGACGGCGCCCCACGCAAGGTCGGAGCGTCCTGGTGAAAACCGGACGGGTGTCTCGGCTTTCCGGGATCGACAGAGGCGGGCAGAGACGCTCTTAAGTGTACACTACCGCCGAACCGCCGGCGCGACAAGCATCCCATTACCGGACACCCACGCCGCCAGGGGGTGTGAAAACGTGCCGGTTATGAAACCGCGTCTTCGCCTCGAGAGCCTACGGGAGACTCGCCATGCGTCGAATCCAGGCGACTCTAGCGAATCGCGATGACCCGGCTGCGATTCTCTTCTCGGATCTCGATCTTCCCTTCCCGGGCCAACCATCCCAGGGCCTGCATAATCAGATCGCGAGCCTTGCCCAACTTCTTCACGAGTTTCGCCAGGCTCATGGGGCCGGATTGGTCCAGGGTGTGCCAGATGAGACCCGCGGTCTCACCGATCTCCTCGACGAACGTGTTAGGAGCAGCCGTTGCCATATTGGGTTCACCTCCTGCTGAGGTTCGATCCCACAAGGGGACGGGTAAACTACGCGAAGTATTATCGAATAATAGGCCAAAATCTCAAGATAGTCGAGAGTTGAGAGTCCAGAGTCCAGAGCAAAAGGCGGCGTATTCTGTCCATTTTGCCCACATCCCCATACATACAGCATGGTTTCCGTGGGTTTCCGCCGACGGCTAAGAAGTGCGTCGAGTAGACACGACGGCTAACGAGCCCCTCACCACGGACTACGGACTACGGACTACGAACTACCGCATTCGCTAGAAAACTGTCCGTCATGGCTCGAAAAACCTCCTGGATCCGTTCGAATTCGCGATCCTCGGCCTGGCAGAAAACCGTATAGGTGGCCAAATCGGTCCGCACCGCGCGGATGCACGCCGTATTGGTCAGGTCCAAATAGAAAAAGTTGAGTTCCCGACCGGCCAATTGGTGACCATGCACCTCCTCTTGAAATTCCGAAATTTCCAGGTCTTTATATTCCTCCCGCATTGCCTGAACTGCCACCTTGAGAAGCCGGCTTGGGTCGGTCGTCCGGGAATGAATCGAAAGGGTCCAGAATGCACCCTGGGGACTGGTCACCGTCACGCTGCGGCAGTCCGACCGGCCCGTCTCCTTGCTCACCGTCCAATTCTCCGGGTACTCAAAACGGACTCCCATCTCGGCGAATTCTGAGGGCATTGGGCTAGGTTCCTTTACTGGAGAACGACAACGCAAAACGGTGTATTCTACCACGACCGTCGTCGTTTGATGACCCGCGGCGCGTCGCGACGCTACCAAAATCGGGGTAGTGGCTCGGCCTCGGCTTCTGCTAACATAGGCCGCACGGTCCCCTCTTTTTTGTGGATAGCGATGACCAGACGATTTCTTTTGATCGGCGGACTCCTCAGGTCGATCGCGGTCATGCCGGCGTGCCGTCTGCCGGGCCGCGAAGGGCCGGTCCCCGCCGCGCTGGCCCAGTCACGCCAGTATTCGCAAGAAGGCGTCGTGGCAATGGAACAGGGCTGTGCCGAACAAGCCCGGGAGTTGCTGGCCAAAGCCGTCCAGACGTGCCCCGAAGATCCCGAGGCACGCCGCGACTACGCCGAGGCCCTGTGGAAATGCGACCATCGGGACAAGGCGATCGCCGAATTGGAGCAAGCCGTCGCGATGTCGCCCAAGGACGCCCGGCTCCGCGTCCGCATGGCCCGAATGCGGCTGGCGCTGGGCCAAATCGACCAGGCCCGGGGCGACGTCGACGCGGCGATGGACATGGATCCCGAATTGGGCGACGCCTGGGCCATGCGCGCCCGCGTGTTGCGCGCCTCGGGCAACGCGCAAGCCGCGCTGGCCGACTATCATCGCGCGCTGCAGTATTCGCCCAATCATCGCGACGTGCTGCTCGAAACGGCCGAACTCTATCGCCAACTGAATCAGCCCGAAAAGGCGCTCGCCGTGCTCCACCGGCTGATCGACACCTACGGGCCGGACGAAGAGCCGCGCGAGGCGATTTATCTCGAAGGGCTGGCCTATGCCGCGCTGGGACGCTACGACCAGGCGGCCGAACGATACTCGACGGCGCTGGCCCGCGGCGAGCCCACCCCCGAAATGCTCTACCAGTTGGCGGTGGTCCGCCAACGGGCGGGCCAACCTCGCGAGGCGACCGCCGCGGCCGAAGCCGCGCTCCGGCTGAATCCGGACCACCTGCCCTGTCGCCAATTGATCGAACAATTGGGCGTCGCCCATCCGCCAACGGGCTCGATCCGCAGGTAGCCGGACGATCGAAAGCCGTGCCGGCAAAGTCTCGCCGGATTGCCTGAGCGTCACAGGTGGACGGCCGGCCGCTCGGAGTATCCCGAACAGCGATTCTTATCGGCACTTTTCGATCAACGAATACTCGCGGCACGTCCGATGAACCCTAACAATCGCCCACGGGCGATTGATGGGGGGATCGGAACGTACCGCCGCGGCGCGAATCTTCATCGCGCCGGCGCATGATTCGTTTGGCGACGTTCCGGCGTCCTCCCATCACGCCACAAGACCCACCCGTACTTGCCGGCGTCGTCGCCGCGACGTCGGTCCACCCTAGCGTCCACCCTCGGAGTATGTACCATGAGAATCGTCACCCTTGCTTTGGCAGCCCTCGTTCTGGTCGCCGCGACATGGGGCGCGCCCGCGTCGGCCGAAACGCTCACCCAGCCCGCTTCGGTCAAGCAAGTCACCTATTTCGACGACACCGACGTGGCCGACTTGAAGGCGACGGAAACCCCGGCCGCGATCGAAACCTCGAATGCTTACCGCCAGGCGGCCTGTTGTCCCGAGATGTGCGATCCTGGCTGCTCCCCCTGCAACAGCCTCGGTTTCACGACCGGCGGCTGGCTTCAAGCTGGCATCACGGCCAACAGCCAGGATCCCCAGGACCGCTTCAACGGCCCGTTGATGACCGACGACCGCGTCGGCGAGCTCGAAATGAACGAGCTTTGGTTCTACTTGGAACGGCCGATCCACACGGAGAACGGCTTTGACGTCGGCGGTCGCGTGGATTTCCTCTACGGCACCGACTGGCGCATCGTCGACTGCTACGGCAACGGCCTGGAAGACCGCATGAACGGCCCGCGCAACCTCTACGGCGTCGCCCTGCCGCAGATGTACGTCGAGGCGGGCGTCGGCGACTTCTCGGTGAAGATGGGCCGCATGAC
>DATECS010000171.1:0-10159 GCA_035286785.1 Thermoguttaceae bacterium
GGGGGGCACGAGCCGTTCGAGGTGAACCCCTACGAAATCGACCGCGGGGGCACCAGCTACACGGTCGACACGCTTCGCCATTTTCACCAGACGCGGCCCGACGACGAGCTGTTCCTGCTGCTCGGGGCCGACATGCTGGCCGATTTGCCCAATTGGCGCGAGTCGGGCGAGATTTGCCGACTGGCCCTGCCCGTGGCCGTCCACCGCCCCGGCGCGGGCGAGGTCGATCTCATGTGCCTTGCCCAAATCGCCACGCCCGAACGGATCAGTCAGATGCGCGACCACCAAGTCGAAATGCCCCAGATCGACCTGAGCAGCACCGAGCTACGCCGCCGGGTCGCCGCGGGACAAAGCATCCGTTTCCAAACGCCCCGCGCGGTCGAAGAGTACCTCTGCGAGCACGGGCTGTATCGGCAACAACCGTAGGGTGCGTCTGGACGCACCGGCCTTTGTAGGGCAGGCTGTGCCTGACGGAAGCAGACATCCTCTGTAGGTCAGGCTGTGCCTGACGGAAGCAGACATCCTCCCCTGTGATTGTCAGGCACAGCCTGACCTACGGCTACGGCAACTACGCACTCTTCCGCATGACAAGCAATTGGCGGAGTTCCTCGCTCATGGTCGCGGCGGCAACAGCCGGGTCGGTGCGGAGGGCGTCGAGCGTCTGGTCGAGTTGCTCATCGGCCGACAGCGACAGGTCGAGGAAGATCCACTTCTGGCCTTTAATCTCACAGCCGCCACCCCCGCGGCCGTCGAGCCATACTTGACGCGTCCGGTAGCCAAGCTGGCCGGCTAGGCCCAAGGCGTCGTCCAACAGTTCCACCGTGTGCATCCCAGCTTCTCCAGTCAACCGGGTTCCTTGGTTGCTCGTCACGCGCGGCGGATTATAAAGCGTTGGGGTTCAGTTGCCCAGCCGGATTCGACGATACGACCACCATAAAGCTAAACTCTTTGTCGTTCTTGAGTTAAGAAGCGTCGGCTCGGAAAGACAGTCAGGAAAACGCCACCCTGGCAAAACGGCGAATCTGGCGTTTTCTGCTGACTTTTGTGGATTACGGATTTCAGTAAGTTATGGAAACAGGGAAAGGAGCCCTCGGGTTATGGCCGGTTTGAACCATGAATTGAGCCCTCAACAGCAAATCGACCTGCTCAAGGAACAACTGGCCCACGCCCAGAAGCTCACCGCGTTGGGCGAACTGGTCGGCACGACGACCCATGAGTTCAACAACATCCTGATGACGATCATCAACTACGCCAAGCTCGGCATTCGTCATCGGGACAACCCGACGCGCGAAAAGGCTTTTGAAAAAATCCTGGCCGCCGGCAATCGCGCGGCCAAGATCACCAACAGCGTACTGGGCATAGCCCGAAACCGCGGGTCGGATCGCGAGCCGACCGCCTTGGCCCGCATCATCGAGGACACGCTCATCCTGTTGGAACGCGAGATGAACAAGTATCGCATCCGCGTCGAAACCCAACTGGCTGACGTGCCCGACGCGATGGCCAACGGCAACCAGATCCAACAAGTGCTGTTGAACCTGCTGATCAACGCCCGGCAAGCCATGTCCAACGGCGGACGGTTGCTGATCAAGCTCGACTACAACGCGGAGGAGAACATGGTCGAGCTGGTGGTGCGCGACTACGGCACGGGCATTCCGGCCGACCAGTTGCCCCACATCTTCGAGTCGTTCTACACGACCAAGAAGGGGCCCGACGCCAGCGGCAAGGGCGGCACGGGCCTGGGGCTGTCGATGTGCCGCGACATTCTCGAGGCCCACCACGGACGGATTCGCGTGGACAGCACGGTGGGCCGTGGCACGGCCTTCACGCTCAAGATTCCCGTCGCCGCGAAGCCGGTCGCCGCCGGACCGTCGGTCGTCGCGCCGGTCGCCCCACAAATTGGCATCCCGGGCCAGACACCGGTCAGCGGCTGAAGACCTTCAATCTTCCTCAACCAGCCACTTCTTCGCCTCCTCCAATTCCGAATCACCGAAGGCCCGGGCGGTTTGTTTTGAGACGCGCATCACGGCGTCGTAGAGGATCCGCTTGACGCCCGTCACTCCTACCACGGCCTGCTTGCGCACGTGTTTGGCCGAAGCGATCGCCACCTTCTTGAACGCAGCGACGACCGCCGGCGACGCCACGATGCGACGCACATCGGCGAGGGCCAGAACACTGCCCTCGGGTTCCTGGGTCACGAGGGCCATCACGCCGTCCAGCTCCGTTTTGAACGCCTCGAAATTGCGAAGCCCGAAGCCGGTATAGTCGCAATACAAGAGTTGCTTGCCCTGATACTCGATCCAATGGGACTTCATGGCAATGCTCCAGTCTCCTTGGGACAGGATAGCCCTGCAGGGTGGAACGATCGCTGTCTTGCCAAGAACACCTCACCGATCGCCAGACGTTCTTAGCCGACCGACTCTGTTGCCCGCCCCCGCACCTCTTAAACTATACCTTTTTTGTGTTTTCGCGGGATCTTTCCCTGAAAAAACGCAACCGGCTCAGTCCTCGACCAGCCACTTTTGGGCTTTTTCCAATTCGAGGTCGCCGAAAGCCCGGGCGGGCTGTTTCGAGATGTGGATCACGGCGTCGAAGAGGATTTTTTTCATGCCCGACACGCCGACCACGGCCTGTTTGCGGATATGTTTCGCCGTGACGATGGCCGCCGTTTTGAACATGTCGACGACCGCCGGCGACGCCACGCTTCGGCGGATGTCGGTCAAGGCCAGAAGGCTTTTCTCGGGTTCCCGGGTGATGACCGCCACGGCGCTATCCAGCTCGGTCTTGAACGCCTCGAACTGGTCCAGCGCAAAATTCGCGTAGTCGCAATACAAAATTTGCTTCCCTTGGTACACCATCCAATGGGATTTCATGGCAGTGTTCCTGGCCTGTAGGGTGAGGCGAGCATTGCGTTATCAAGAGGCCTCGTCGGTCGCCGGATGTGTTTTGATTGCAGAACAATCGGGTGGGGCGATCGAAGCTCTGCCCGGCTGATGCCGGTTCGAAAGATTCTTGTTCGCTTCGATCGCCCCACCCTGCAAGTATTCATGGTGCGTCCAGACGCACCCTGCATGAGCCTACCGTCCGCCGGGGCGCACGCGCTTTTGCACGTCGATTTCCAGCACGCCGAACGTGGCTTCGTGACGCTGAATTGTCAGATTCAAGGCGTGAAGCATCCGCTTGGCCGTGTAGAAATTCGTGATGATCCGCTGCGTGACCGGAATCGGCTTGGTCGGAATGCCGAACGGCTGCGGATTGAGCCCGAAGTCGATAATCAACTCCTCCGGCGTGCCCGTCACTCGGCAGAAATTCGCGTAGTTGGCGATCGTGTGGCTGTCGTCGATTTCCAACTGGGGTCGGGCCTGTTGGGGTGCCGGGGCGGCGGGTTCCGCACCTTCCGCGGGAATGGTTGCCTGGACGTCTTTTTCCGGATTGTCTTCTGATTTTGCCACGGAATACTCCTCTGACTGATAAAAAAGGTTCTGGTGACTGCACCCCGCACTTTCACTCGCGAAACCAAGCCGCGCTACGTTGGAGCGGAACGCATAAAACAACGGCCGTCGAAAAACGGCACTCAATTATCCTAGCGAAAAACATCTTCCCGGGAAATTGGGGGGATGAGAAAACCGAGCCTTCCGGCAGACCCAGGGCCCCCCACCTGGGAGGTTCGCCCGCCTTACTGCTGCCCCAGTTCGCCACGGAACCCGGCCGCTTGGTACGCCTTGCTCTTAATGACGTCCGTCATCTTCAACAAGAAGAGCGACTCGTACGGCAGCAACACGGTCCGGGCGCCCAGCGCGTCGGGCGCATTACGCGAAATCACCACGAAATGATCGCCGATCATGAACCCGTTGAACGGGATCGGCTCATTGAGGGTCGTGACGAGAATGCCCTTGCGCGGCAACTCCGCGGGCCACTCGGCAAATAGCGTTTTCCATGCGGATTCAGAAGCACTCATGGGTTTACCTCCTCACAACTATACGTTGTGATTCGGCTCCCGGAGGCCTTCCAGGCGGACCCGAAGAATCCGCCGCCGCGTGGCCTCCACAACCGTGACCCGAACGTGGTTCCGCACCACTTCCTCGCCCACGATCGGCACGTGCCCCAGTTCGCTGAAAACGAATCCTCCGATGGTGTCGTATTCACCGTCCTCGGGCAGATCGAAGCCGAGCCGCTCGTTGATTTCGTCGAGGTGGACCTTGCCGAGCGCTTCGGCCGCGCCGTCGCCGACCTGGCGTATGCCGTCAATCAGGTCCTTGTCGTATTCATCGCTGATTTCGCCGACGATCTCCTCCAAAATGTCTTCCAACGACACGAGGCCCGACACGCCCCCATACTCGTCCAACACGACGGCCATGTGGTGGCGGTTCCGCTGAAACTCTTGCAGCAGGACGTCGATCGGCTTGGTCTCGGGCACGAAGTAAGGCTCGCGCAGCAGGCTGGTCCAGGATGTCTCCTCGCGCCGCACTCCCTTAGCCAGCTCGGGCAAAAGATCCTTCGCGTAGAGCACGCCGACAATGTCGTCGCGATTCTTGTCGAAGGCCGGAATGCGCGTATGGCCCTGCTTGATCACGAAATCGAGTGCCTCGTCCCACGAAAGCCGCACGGACATCGACACCATGTCGGTTCGCGGCGTCATGATTTCCGACACCCGCACGCCGCCCAATTCGATGACGCCCTCGATCATTTCCCGGGCGTCTTCCTCCAGCAGGCCTTCGCGGTGGCCCTCGGTGACGATGGTGCGAATCTCGTCCTCGAACGACTCCTCGTCGGGATCGACGGGCTTGCGTCCGGCGAGCCGATGCAGAAGCGTGTCGAAGAATCGCGCGCCGAGCATCAACGGCGACAGCAGCACGCCCACCGCGCGCCACAGCGGCCACGTGCCGTAGACGAACGGCGTCGCCCAAAGCCGGGCGACGGCCCAGGGAATCCAAATCTCGACGGCCAACAACAGCAACGCTCCCACGCCGACGCTCGTGCCCAACAGGGTCCAATTGGCGGGCTCCGGCGCGTGGGGCGACTTGAGCGACGTCCAAAAAGCGCCGGCCAGAACCACGACCGCCGTGGCGACGACCTGCAACGTCTCGGCGGCCAGCCCCACCTGCTCGTGCCGCCGCAGAATGACGCTCAACCTCGCCAACGCGTCGCGGCGCCGACAAATTTCCTCGAGGTCGTGACGCGAGAAGCTTGCCAGCGATTTCGCGCCGATCGCCGCCGCGCACGTGACGACCAGACCCGCGAAAGCCAACCAGAATACGGCTTGCGAACTCACGAGCGTTTCTTCCTCCGTTTCGAGCCGACACGCCCCCGCGGGGCCCTCCAAGGCGGCGTCAGGCCGAACTCCTTGAGTACTTCCCTCTCTTTGCGCCGCATTTCCTCGCGCGACTCGGGCGTCGAATCCTCGCATCCCGCCAAATGCAACGCCCCATGGACCACATACAACAACAATTCATTTTCCGCCGGCCATCCGTATCGGGCCGCCTCGCTTTGGGCCGTATCGGCGCTAACGACGATCTGGCCTTCGAGCCGCCCGGGACCGCGTTCCAATACGAAACTCAACACGTCGGTCGGATAGTCGTGCCGCAGATAACGACGATTCAATTCGTGGATTGCCGGATCGTCCACCACGGCCACGCTGACCTGGGCCCGTTCGATGCCGGATGCTTCCAGCGCGCGCCGCACGACCGCGCGAATCCGCTTTCGGTCGACCGTCAGCACGGATTGCTCGTCGGCAACGTCGATCACAAGTTCAGAGTGTTTATTCACGGCGGGAATCATTCGCTTGCGAAGCCAATTCGTTAGCCGCCGCGCCCGCGCGGCGCCACAACATTCCGCTTGACGGCGTCGAGCAGGCTCGACGGCTAACTCTTTTATGCCGTGCGTTGGTCCGGGTATTTCACGCGGCCGTGGTAAATGGCCGTGACGGTCTTGATCATGCTGTCTTCGATCGTGCGCAGCTCGCGTAACGTGAGCCCGCTTTCGTCGAACTGGCCATCTTCGAGCCGGCGTTCGGCGATCTCGCGCACGAGGCTGTCGATCCGCGCCGGCGTCGGGCCCACCAACGTCCGGCTCGCGCTTTCGACCGCGTCGGCCAGCATCAGCACGGCCGCTTCCTTCGTTTGGGGTTTGGGGCCCGGATAGCGGAAACTGCTTTCCTCGACCGTGCCGCCGTCCGGATTTTCGCGGCTTTGCTGGTTGGCCCGTTCGAAGAAGTAGCCGACCAGCGTGGTGCCGTGATGTTGGAGGATGAAGTCGATAATCGGCTCGGGCAGGTGGTGCTGCCGCGCCAGGTTGGCGCCGTCCTTGATGTGGGCGATGATCACCAGCGTGCTCATGGCCGGGACCAGTGTCTCGTGCCGATTGGCTTCGTCGCCCTGGTTTTCGATGAAGTAGCCTGGCTTGAGCATTTTGCCGATGTCGTGGAAATAGGCGCCGACGCGCACCAACAGGCCCCTGCCGCCGATTGCTTCGGCCGCCGCCTCGGCGATCGAGCCGACGGTGATCGAGTGGTTATACGTGCTCGGCGCGCGGCGGATCAGTTCCTGCAAGAGCGGATGGGCCACGTCGCCGAGTTCCAGCAGGCTGATGTCGGTCAGCACGCCGAACAGCCGCTCGATGACCGGCAGCAGGGCGCTCATCAACAGTCCAGCGAACAACGTCAGGCCGGCGTTTTGCGCCGCGTTGAACAGCAGCTCCCAGCGCGCCGGCTGGTCGTCGAGCACGGCCGCCACGATCGTCAAGAGGCCGGCGATCAGCCCACCCACGAAGCCCACCATGGTCAACTTTCCGCGGCTTCGGATGTGGCTGAGTTGGAAGACCACCGTGGCCGTCGTGCCGAAGAGGATCATCATTTCGCCCAGGCCCAAGCCCAGCGAGATCACCATGCACAACGCGACGGCCCCGGCCAACAGCATTGCCAGCTCGCGGTCATAGACGATCGCCACGATCTGGGCGAACAACAACAGGGGGACGATTTCCGCGCACCAGGAGTCGCGAGCCGCCCAGCGGGCCACGACCAGCGTGAAAACCACCAACAGGAGCAACGCGCCCAATCGCCGCCAATCGACGAGCAGCTTGCGTTGTCGTCGAAAGAGATAGATTCCGGTGAGCGAAAAAAGTATGGCGATGACCGACAGAACGGCCGCCGCGCGGAAAACCTTGTTCCCCCAGTTGCGCTGGGCCTCGAACGCCTGGTACTCAAGCCGCAACAGCGCGAGATCCTTTTCGTCCAGCGTCTTGCCCTGTTTCACCAGCGTTTGGCCCGCTTCGTAGTGAATGTAAACGTCCTCGACCTCCCGGACGGCCTCTTCCTGCGACTGCGCGGTGCGAGGCTGGTCGAGCGTCAAGGTCCGCGTTTGGGCCAGCTTCGGATAGAGCCACGTGAACAGGTGATCGGCCAGGTCGAGCGAACCGAGGTTTTTGGCCAGTTCGTTTTTGATGCCGATGCCGTCGCCAAGCATGACGTCGCTGACGCGGACCGGTTCCTTGGTGTCGGGCTCGCCCTCGCGATAGACGAGGATCTCGTCTTCGTTGCCCGGTCCCGGTTTTTCCAGGAGTCCGTAGGTTTCGTAGGGTTTCAAGGCCGAAGCGACGGTTTCGTCGATTTGGGCCTGTTTTTCCTCGCCGGCGATGGCTTCCTGGAAACGTCGAAATCGTTCCTCGCGCCGCTTGTCGTCCCGCGGCGCCGCGTCGGCGGGACGAGGGGGTTCAAACGAGGACCAGGTTTCGAGCGCGGACCCGTCGAGCCGCTTGGCGGCGGCCAGCTCGCGGATCGTATTGCGCAACTCCGCTTGCAACTGGATTAGCTTCGCGGGGTTTTGGACGTAGACGGCGCGAGCCTGGTCCTTGGCGTCCTCGCGTTCTTCCTCGGTGGCCCGTTGATCGAATTGGCGAAAGGCGGCTCGCGAGACGACGTCGCGTGGAGGAACGTAGCCCTCGCGGAAAGCGAACGGCGGGCTCGAAGCGTGCATCACCACGGCCAGCGCCACGGCGGCGGCCACGCCAATCGCAAGCCGCGCGAGGACGTCACGGCGGCCCAAGCTTGCCAGCGCGCGCTCGAACTTGCTGGGCGGCATTTCCAGCGCGGCCACTCGCTCCGATCGCGTTTTTCTCGACCCGCTCGCCGCCATGATTTATCCGGTTGGCCTCCAAACGGCCCTTGGTGGGAACATGGGTTTGATCACGGCCGCTGCTTGGGCCGGCCGTCGTAGGCGTCGACGATCCGCTGCACCAGCGGATGACGCACGATGTCGGACGCCGTGAGCTTGACGGCCGCCACGCCCTTGAGCTTCCGCAAGCGGACCAAGGCGTCGATCAGGCCGCTCCGCGTGCCGTGGGGCAGGTCCACCTGGGTCGTGTCGCCCGACACCACGATCTTCGATCCCTCGCCCATGCGCGTCAGGAACATTTTCATTTGGGCCACGGTGGTGTTCTGGGCTTCGTCGAGGATCATGAAGGCCTGGTTGAGCGTCCGGCCGCGCATGTAGGCCAGGGGAATAATCTCAATGATATCTTCCTCCTGGTAGCGCTTCATGAGATCGTAGTCCATCATTTCCCGAAGCGCGTCCAGAAGCGGCCGAAGGTAGGGATTGATCTTGGCTTGCAGGTCGCCCGGCAGGAATCCCAGGCTTTCGCCCGCCTCGACGGCGGGCCGGACCAGGATAATTTTGCGGACCTGCTGCTCGCGCAACGCGGCCACGGCCATGGCCACGGCCAGATAGGTTTTGCCGGTGCCCGCCGGACCGGCACACATCGTCAAATCGGCCCCCCGCATGGCCTTGACGTACTTTGCCTGACCGGGTGTTCGGGCACGGACTTCACGGCCGCCACCCACCCCAATCGCCGCGGACGGCAACGCCTCGCGGCCCTCGGCCACGGCGGCCAGAACCCGATCCACGTCCTCGATCGCCAGGCGGCCGTATTGCTGGGCGTGGGCCTGCAACTGCTCAAGGACGTGGGTCGCCTTGGCCACGGCTTCCGGCTCGCCTTCGACGTGGATTCGTCCGTCGCGCGACGAGATTTCGACCTCCAACGACTTGCGAAGCTTTCGAAGATGTTGGTCGCACGTGCCGAACAGGGCCACCAGGGCCCTGGAATCGACCACCGCGATGCTGGTTTCGGTCATTCGACGCGCGCGGCGGCATACGGGCCACCGCCAAGAAAACTGCGGGACACCACAAAGGAAGCTGAGCCGCCATCGGAAAAAACGGCCACCCCCAATACAATTACTATAGCTGATGCCCCTGGGCGGCGACTAGCGGGCGGCGTCGCGTGCGCGTAAAGCATTGGCATAAAACAATTTGCGTGGCAACAAGCAACCCTGGACTCATGATGCCCGCCACAAAAGGGGACTGGCTCCGTCGCCTCGATAAGCGCATCCCTACCAAAACGGCCGGGGCGACGGCGCCTGTCCCTTTTTGCGGCTCATAAATCCTTGAGGCTGGCGATATACGTCCTGCAGAACGGACAGATATGCGTGCCGGCCGCGATCTCCCGATTGCATTTCGAGCAACTCTTTTTCGGCGGGGCCGGACTGGCGACCGTGTGATCGAGCGAGCGATTCGAGACGATAGTCGATCCGGCGCCCGACTGGCTCGGATCGTGCGGTCCGAGAACGTCGATGATCTCCTCTTCCGAGAACGAACCGTCGATCTGGGGAACGAGAACCTTCGCCTTGCAGGTAGGGCACAAGCCGACCTTGCCGGCGAAACAGCTTTTCACCCGCAATACGTGCCCGTTCGGACAGGTGACTTGGATCGACATCCCACGTCCTCCCCGGCGCCCCTAGGCCATTCAGGAGGTTATTTTTGATGCCTCGCCCGTTGCTGCTCCGTGTGTGCTCCGTGAATCTCCTACCGCGCCGGTTTTACGCATGTCGCAGGTCCGGGCCCTCGCAGTGTCACCCCACGAGGGCCCCCGCTTTTATCATATCTCCACTCGTCAAAATTGCCTAGCGGGAAAAATAGTAGGCAGCAGGCAGATGGCAGCAGGCAGAGAGAGTGTAGGGTGGGCACCGCCCACCAAAGAAACACTACCCCCCGACTATTTGCGAAGCCCAGCAGACGTAGGCCACCGGCGCGGCCAGCAGGATCGAGTCGAGGATGTCGAGCACTCCCCCAAAACCGGGCATCCATGTGCTGGAATCCTTCCGCTCGGCGTCCCG
>DATECS010000172.1:0-3639 GCA_035286785.1 Thermoguttaceae bacterium
GCGACCTACGATCTGTGGGGCGCCTGCACGGGCATCCAGCAGGCCATTACCCTGGCCACCGGCGCGATCCGCGCGGGAATGTTTCGCCGAGCCCTCTTGATCGGCGTCGAGCTGGCTTCCACCGCGGGCCGGGCCGAGAACTATGCCAACGAGAAGATCGAACGCCCCGACCTCCTGCTCCGCGCCGCCCTGGGCGACGGCGCGGGCGCGTTGGTGCTCACCGGGTCCGACGATCCGGCCGTGGAAGACGGCGTGCTCTACACCCGAAGCGGCACCGAGGGCGGCGATTCGTCGATCTTCCATCGCGAGGCCGGCGGCAGCACCGTGCCGTTGAACCGCGAGACGTTCGCCGAGGGCCTGCACCACTGGCGTCACGACTTCGCGGAGATGGTCCGGCGCGGCCGGCCCTATTGCATGGAGATCATCCGTCGGACCCTGGAAACGGCCGGCGTCGATCTGGAGGAGGTGGACTACGTCGTGCCCGCCGCGGCCAATTTCAACTACTTCAAGGAGAAGGAAGAGGGCCGGCGGACGCTGCCGCCCGAGAAAATCGCCTTCGCCGAACGAGTCCAGGCCAAGACGTTCACCAACTTCTCCGAGGTCGGCAACATTCCGTCGGCGGCCGTCTACGTCGCGCTCAACGGTCTCCACGAAGCCCAAAAACTCCGCCCCGGAACCCTGCTGATTCTGCCCTCGGTCGAAGGCGCCACATGGGGCTGGGGGGCGAGCCTCTTACAATGGCACGGGCCGAGCAATGGGAAGAGCGACGGGATGAATTGAGTAGAACTCACGACCGCGTCTACCCCGTCCACGCCCATGCGGTCACAAATTGTGACCACCTCGCCCGATTGAAGTTTACCCGCAACCTGTCCTATGCCTTCCGTGTGCCCCATCTGCTTGCGGAATTGCCGGGAATCGTTGAACGCCCACCACGGCACTGCTTGCCGGAGACCGTGAATCGAAGCATCAGCCGCAAGCAGTGCCGGCCGGACTCGGATAACCACGTCCTTCACGGCAAGAGTGGCACACCGTTCTGGTCGTGACCGCCATAATCTTTCCCGCACCCGCACCGCGAGTGGAATTGCCTATCCTCATGGGCATGGTATAATTGAATTATGGTGCCACCTGGAAAAGGACCGACTCTTAAGGAAGCCTGCCCGTGGCTCCGCGACGACGCGGAGCGGCGCAGGCGGATCGTGGACGTCGCCGAGCGCGATAGCGTGATCGAGGGGCTCCCCCCGTTGCGGGAAGAAACCCGGCAACGGATTCTCCGGCAGCTTGAAGTTATTGCCTCGCCTGGGCCAACGCCTGCCGAATGATCTCGGCCATCGGGCCGTAGTCTCGTTTGAAAGCCTTCCGCGAGATTGACCGAGACCTCTCATACCTTCGGCACACCGGTTCAAGAACCGGCGCTACCCTGCTATGTGCTTTCTCGTTCCGCCTCTTCCTCCTCTCGCAGCGACCAGGCAGCGCCTTGCCAGGCGAGGAGGAAGCAGACGAGGCCGAGGCCGAGGAACATGACGAGACCGAGGGCTTGTCCCGGGAAACCTTCGTACCAGGGGAAGCACTCGCTTTGGACAAACGGCTCGCCGGCTGCGGTCGTGTCAAGCCAGAACCTCTCGCCGACCGAGATGTGCTGAATGGGTGCTCCAATCACGGCTTGGCGCAAGATGGCGGTGAGGATGCCGAAAATGGCCGCCCCCGCCATCAGACCCGACGCGATCAAGATGCCCTGGTCTTGTCGGGCTTTCTTCACCTTTTCGCTGCCGCCCGTCTTGCCCACCAGATAGGAAACGAACGCGCCGGCCAGCACGGCCATGTTGATCGGCAGCGGGATGTAGATGCCCAGCGCAAACGCCAGCATGGGCACGCCGGCCATGTAAAGCATGATGGCCACGAACCCACCAAGGCCGTAGAGCAGCCACGGTTGATTGGCCGGATCCGCGAGGAGCCCCTTGCTCACCGCGGCCATCATATTGGCCTGGGGAGCGGGCAGCACTTTGGTGTTCGAGACCATTTCGTGCGTCGCCGGGTCTTCGACCAGAAAATGGTAGCCCGAGTCCATCACGGGAATCACGAACGCCACGACGAGCGAGGCCACGATAATGCCGGCAAATTTCCACACTTCCTGATTGCGCGGCGTCGAGCCGATCCAGTAGCCGATCTTGAAGTCGGAGATCAGCGCGCCGGACGTGGACAAGGCCGTGCAGACGGCACAACCCACGATCAGTGCGATGAACATGCCGCCGTTGCCCTTAAGCCCCGTCGCCACCAGCACCAGAATCGTGAGCACCACGGTGATAAGCGTCATGCCCGAGACCGGATTCACGCCGACGATGGCAATGGCCTGGGCCGCGACGGGCGTGAACAGGAACGACAGCGCGAAGCCCACCGCCGCCCCGACGACGGCGTACCAGGCGCTCTGGCCGACCGAAAAGCCCTCGCCGGCGACAGCGCCGGAGTTATTTCTTGCCACCACGAAGAACAGCAGCGCCATCAAAAGCGTCGAGCCGACTTGGATCAGCAGTACGCTGCGGGGCGCCATGTCGGTTTGCGTGCGCGGGGCCGCTTCGACAGGACCGCCCTTGAAGCCCTTGAATCCCAGCGAGATGGAGCCCAAGACAATCTTGCCCATGCGAATGATGCCGATGATGCCCGAAACGGCGATCGCGCCGATGCCGATCGGTTTGACGAACGCGCCGAAAATATCGTCGGAGGTCATCGTCGCGATGTTAAAAGTTTTTCCGGCGTAGGCGAACTCGGGGATGTGAGAGCCAAAGTGGAAAATCAACGGCACGAGCACCAGATAGGCGAAGACCGACCCGGCGGCGATCACCGCGGCATAGCGAAGCCCGATGATGTAGCCGAGCCCGAACAGGGCGGCCAGGCCGTTCATCGACAGGTCAAAACGCAATTCCGACATTTTCTCGCCAAAACTGCCCAGCAGCGTTTTGGTGGTCATCAGCGGGTTCCAGGCATGGATCGCTTCGACGACAAAGTCGTAAACCGCGCCCAGCCCAAAGGCTAATAAGAGCACCTTGCCGGCGCTTTTCGACGTGCTTTCGCCGGACACGAGGATTTCGTTGATGGCGGTCGCCTCGGGGAAAGGAAGATCGCCGTGGAGGTCTTTCACGAAGTACTTGCGCAACGGGATGATGAGCACCGTGCCCAAAAAACCGCCGATGGAGCAAGCCAGGAAGATTTGCCACCACTCGACTTCGAGCTCGTTGATATACAGAGCGGGAATAATAAACGCCGCGCCGGCGGCGACCACGCCCGCCGCCTGGCCGATCGACTGCACGATCACGTTTTGGAGAATCGTGCTCTTACCGGTCCACTTCAGCTCCTTGCGGCCGAAGAAAATCGCCATGATGGCAATGGGAATGGCCGCCTCGATGGCGTTGCCCGCCTTGAGGGCCATGTAAATGCATGCGGCCGAAAAAACGACCACCATGATCAGCCCGAGCGTCACCGACCACACCGTCACCTCCGCGCGGCGGTCGCCCGCCGGTACGATCGGCTTGTACTCTTCGCCGGGGGCGAGTTTCGTGTAGGCGTTCGCGGGCAGAATCTTGTTGGGCTTTTTGGTGGCGGTTTCCATCGGGTGGGCTTCCGTTCGAGTTTTGTTTGAGGTAGGCC
>DATECS010000173.1:0-13950 GCA_035286785.1 Thermoguttaceae bacterium
GACCTGGGCAACGTCTACGTCGACCAAGGCGTCTTCGGCCTGTCGATGTCCGGGGCCGGCCTAGCCACCGACGCCATTGTCATCGGCGACGGGACGGTCAATCCGGCTACCAGGCTGCGACTGCTGGGTCTGAATTCCACCGGTACCGTGGCGGGTTCAACGCCGGTGGGCAGCGTCTCGAAGGAGATCATTGCCAACGGCGGGGGAATCTTCGTCGACGCCGCCGCCGGCTACGGCAACGACAACCACTGGTACGGCTCGGTGACCTTGAACTTCGACCTGCCCGTCGCGGTCGCGGCCGGCAGGAGTCTGACGTTCTACAACAATGCCCTCGGGCAGGGATTGGTCGGCTCGGGCGGCCTCGTCAAGAGCAGCACCGGGGTTCTCACCCTCGAAGGCGCCAATACCTACTCCGGCGCCACCACGATCACGGGCGGCACGCTGGCGCTGGGCGCCTCGGCGACCCTCTCGGGCACATCGACCATCGACGTCCAGGTCGATTCGTTCTTCGACGTCTCGCTGCCCGGCAGTTTCACGCTCGGTGGCACGCAGACGCTCATGGGCGGCGGCACTGTCACGGGCAACGTCGTCGCCTCGATCGGCAGCCACGTCGCTCCGGGCGAGAGCGTCGGTACGCTGAATATTAATGGCAACTTGGGCATGGCAGGTACGTGGGACGTTGAGTTCGACGGTAGCGACAACACGCTCGATCTGCTCACCGTGACCGGCGACCTCGACTTGGCCGGCGGAATCATCAACCTCGACGGCATCGGAATGCTGGAAGTCGGTGACTACCTCATCGGGACTTATGGCGGCACGGTGACCGGTACTCCGGCCACCGAGGCCGGCCTTCAAACCGGCGACTGGTCGATCGACTATGCCTACGGTGGCGCCAATGAGATCTACCTGATCGTTACAGGCAACATCGGTTCCGCTCCGATCCCGGGCGACACCGACGGCGACCTCAACGTCGACGCGGACGACGCGGCGACGCTGGCCGCCAACTGGGGCGCCACCGTGGCCGGCGGTTTCGGCGACGGCGATTTCAACGGCGATAACGTGGTCAATGCCTTGGACGCCTCGATTCTGGCGGCGAATTGGGGGAACCACGCGGCGGAGGGCGCCGCCGGCGTGCCCGAACCGGGCGCGGCCGTGTTTCTCCTGGCTGGACTGTTGATGCTGACCATCCGACGCCGCCGTGAAAGGGTCGCATAGTCGCTGATCGACGTTCTCGGCACGCGCGAGACGCTTCGGCGGGTGACTGGGGGGGAATCCGTCACTCGTGGGGGGAAACTCGGAGACTTCTTTGCTCCGGGCTTCCCCCCAGGCTTTTTAGATAGGCAAAACCCGGCGCACCAACCGGTTTTTTAGAGACGGTGGGAGCGATTTTGGTTCCGCCCCCCCCGTTTCTCGAGTCACGTTTTGTCCAAGTGAAGTCATCCCACCTTTCCCGCATCTATAGTTTATCATGGGAGGCCCGTTATGCAGCGCGTCATCATTTTCACGGCGATGATTCTCGTCGCCCTGTTCGCCGAGGGAACGAGCGCTGCTGATCCGGCCATTCGCTTCGAGCCGGACCAGTATCTGATCGACTTGACGCAGACGCCGATGGAATGCGTGGCCGATTCGACGGGAAAGGCCTCCGTGGACGACGTTCGGCGCCGCACCGACTGGCGGCCCATTCGGATCGGCAAACGCTGGGACGAAATCGGACGCGCCGAATTGCGCGGCAAGACGGTTTGGGTGCGCGCCCGGCTGGAGGCGCCCGAGGCCCTGCGGGGACAGAAAATCGGATTTTACGGCACCGCGTGCTCGGGAAGCGTCATACTGTACGTAAATGGACAACAGGTGGGCGAGAAGGTCCAGTACGACTTGGGACGCGGCGCCAGCGGCCCGTTTCAGATCCCGCTCGACGGCCACCTGAACTACGGCAAGTCGAACGAACTACTGATGCGATTGAGCGAGGAAGGCAGCTTCGTTCGCGTCGGCGGGCTTCTGGGCTCGGTGCGTCTGTACCGCTCGCTGCCGTTTCGGCGCACGGCCTCGGGCGGCCTGGAAACGGACGCGGCAGGGCCGTTTTCGGTGCTGCTGCACCTCGGCGACGCCCTGATGGCGCGCGGCGGAACCACGCGGTTCTCCGCCGAGGAATTGCGATCGCTCGACATTCCGATGTACGCGCTGCGAGAGGATGAACTGATTCTGCTGGCGCCGGCCGATGCCCTGGCCGAAAGGCAGCGCCACGCGGTCGAGTTGACGGAGTTCTACACGCCGCATGACGACCGAGCGGCGCGGATCCAATGCGAAGCATTGCCGGCTAAAGTGGCCCGTTACGAAAAGATCACGCTGCCAATTCACCTCGAGGCGACTTACACGAATCCTTTCCTGGTCGAACAGATTGAGGTCACGGCCCGGGTGGTCACGCCGTCCGGCAAGGTGGAGCGGATGCCCGCCTTCTTCGCCCAGGACTATCGTCTGGTGGGAGTGGGCGAGGAAGAAGAGATTCTGCTGCCCACGCGCTCTTTGGGCACGCCGTGGCGAGCTTACTACCGCCCGCGGGAAGTGGGGGCACATAAGATGAGCATCGAGGTCCGCGATCGGCGCGGGTCGGCCACCCACGACGCGGGCGGGTTCGAGACCACTCCCTCCGACCATCCGGGGTTCCTGCGGATCAGCCGCGACGACCCGCGATTTTTCGAATACGACAACGGCGACAGCTTCTATGGCACGGGGCCGAGCGGCTGGTATCGTGGATCGACCCAGATGTTCATGGGCAATCCGCGTTGGGTGCCGCTGGGGGAGTTGCGGCAATATTATCGCGACAAGGGAAGCAACCGATCGACCTACGAGTACCTGGCGATCTGGCACTTCGGATCGTGGTACCTGAAGGGCGGCTGGTTGGATCCCTACGTGCTCTGGAAGCAGGAGGAGGCGCTCCGCTCGATGGAGGCCAACGGTCTCCGCTGGATCGTCTACGGGACGCCCGGCAAGGGCCGCATCGACTACAAGGGCAAGTTTTACCTGCCCAAGCACGTCGTGATCCAGGGCGGGAGCGATCGGGGGTCGCTGGGATTCGACCCCGCCGGTCGGATCGAGTTGCGCCACATGGTGGCTCGCATGGCCGACAGTCCGTCGATCTGGATCTGGCACTGCGGCGAGGAGGAGTCGGGAGCCACTTGGATGATACCGTATCACGACTACATTCGTAAACTGGACGTCTACGACCACCCGCACGCGGTCGGCGAGGGAGTCAAATCGCTGACCGTGGGCAGCGACGTGATTCTCCACCCCGGCTGGTACAACGTCGACTTGCCCACCTGGGTTGATTGGTCGCGTCCGTTGGCGAACCAGGCCCATCCAGTGATCATGGTCGAGGGTGGCATCTTCCACATGCATTATCGGTTGGTGGGCAGCCTGGAATCGGGAACCAAACACCACAACGCGCACGTCGTCGCGTTCCATAATCATCTTTGGGGCGCGCTGTTCATGAAGCACGCCGCGGGGGGAACCGAGTGGCTCAACCGGCTGCTGCACAAGGACGGCGCGCTGACGCACGCGAAGGCATTGTCGCGGTTCCTCGACGGTGAGTCGTTGACGCGGCCACGCTGGAAACAGGCGACGCCGAAGTGTTCGGACGCCCAAGTCATGGCGTTCGTCCTGCAATCGGACGACGCAACGTGGTGCTGGGCCGTGAATCGAAAACACACCTGGAAATCCATCTTCGCGGGCAAGAAGGTAGAACCACGAACCGCCGTGGTGTTGGAGATTCCCGTTACCTTCGCCGGCCCGTGCATGGTCGAAATTTGGGACACGCAGACCGGCAAGCGGTTGCGGACCGACGATTCAACGCCGAACGGCGGGAAAGTGAAGCTAACGGTCGAGGAACTGCCCTGGGACATGGCCGTCAAGGTCCGCAAAAAGTAGCGGCGCGACGAAGCCGGGCTCTCTTCCGCGAATATCGTCCAGACACCGAATCCTCGCCGGTATAGGCACCTGTCCTCATTCTTGTCTATTCGACCGCCGTGCCCAAAGCGTGCATGAGGCCTTTTATATAGCCAACGGCGAACAAGCGTCCCAGCATGGCGTAGCCGGGTTGATCGTTGTTTTCGCCGGCCATCGTCGGCGTGTGATCGGGCCGCAAGGGGCCGTCGAATCCCACGTCTTGATACAGCCGCAACATCTTCGCCATATCCGTCGGACCGTTGTCGTGGAAGGTTTCCTGAAAATGCTCCGCCGTTCCTTGGATATCCCGAAAATGCACGAAGAAAATCTTCTTCTCACGCCCGAATTCCATGACCAACTCTTCAATATTCTCCCCCATCGCCTTGAAAGTCGCCTGGCAAAATGCGACGCCATGACAGGTTCCCGGCGCCAGATCCAGGGCCTCCCGCACCGCCTGGGCGCTGATGAATATCCGCGCCACGCCATGCAGAGGCGACACGGGCGGGTCATCCGGATGCAAAGCCATCTGTACACCCGCTTTCCGCGCTTCTGGTATCACCGCCTGGGCAAAATACCGATAGTTCTCCCACATCTCTTCGGCCGAATACTCCCGGTCGGTCTTCCTGGGTTCGTTTCGGGCCGCGGCGTAATCGAACCCGCTGGTTAACGCCCCGCCCCGCTCGGGGATATCCACGCGCGTCCGCGTCCAGCCGGTGGGCATGAAGTTGTAACAAATCATCTTCACGCCCAGTTCGCCGCAGTTGCGAATCATGCGGAGGTACTTTTCCAGGTCCTCATCCCGACCCGGCTGCCCCAGCTTGATTCGCTGCATGTCGAATTCATCGCTTTCCAGACCGTACAGCGTCAATCCGGCCTGGGCAAATTGCTCCAGGAAATAGGCAAGAGTATCCCGACAGTAGGGTCCTTCCATCCCGGTGAGTTCGGGGTGTAGCTTGGTAATGGCGTACCTGACCCCCATCTGGCGCGCCAGTTGCCATTTGTCATCACGCTTTCCCGGCAGCATTAAGGCAAGCTTCATCAACAGCATCCTTTCCCGCGGTACGCCTTGATGGCGTTGATCATCGCCCAGACATTTTCCACTTTGCAGTACGAGGTCAGCGAATTGGCGCTGCTGATCATATAGCCGCCACCGGCGCCGATCACCTCGATGCGTCTTTTTACCTCCGCGTCGACTTCCTCGGGCGTTCCGCGCGTGAGGGTGTAGTGCAGATCGATGTTGCCGACCAGACAGAGCCTGCCGACGTAATCGCGTTTGAGTTGTTCGATGTCCATCGCGCCCGGCTCGATGGGGTGCAGGCCGTCGATTCCGATATCGATCAGATCGTCAATATACGTCGACACGTCGCCGTCGGAATGCAGAATCCACAAGAAACCGTGGGATTTGACCGCTTCGGCGAATTCCCGCATCAGCGGCTTGAAGAGGCCGCGGAACATCTCCGGCGAAAACATCGGCCCCGCCTTGTAGGCCATGTCATCCGCCGTCCAGATGAAGTCAAAACCCATGTTCTTGAGGTTCTTCATCACGGCGATCGCCCAGGAGGAGTATTTGCGGAACACCGTCTCGACCAGGCCGGGCGAGTCGACCAGGGCGTAGCTCAACCCCTCCAGACCGAAACTCATGTGCGTCGCGGAAATGCCCGAACGCAAGGTCGCGCCCACCGCGTAGCGATCGCCGTGCGCGTTGATGACCGCTTCCGCTTCACGATACAACGCCGGGTCATTCGGATCGGGAAAAGTCATCTTCGACACATCCGCCTCGGTGCGCAGCAGCGGCTTGGTGGGAACCAAACCGTCGGCGCTGGCGTGCAACTCGGCAAAGATCGGCGGCAAGAACCGAAATTGCAGATTATCCAGGCCGATCAATTCATTGAGATCCGGATTGCACAACTGCGTGGTATGCGTGATGGTATCCGGAAACTGGAGCTTCTTTCCCAGCAATGCTTCCTGGAGAACCGGATCCACGCGAGTTTCCACAAACGGCACGCAATCAGGCTTTACACCCCTCAGGGCACACATCACGCGTTCTTTGGAGTTCATGCTTTCTCGTCCGTCCTATGAAATAGAGCCGGACCGACGCGAATGTCCGGCATACTCAACAACTCGCCCCGTTCGGCTTCGGTCACGACCAGCCCGAGCACGCCCGAGGGATCCAACGCACAATTGGTCGGGCAGCGACCGCCGGTCGCCAGTCGCTCGACGGTGCTTCCCCGATGATCGACCCTCGCGATGATGCCGGCGCCGTACACGGCGACGAAGAGCGATCCGTCATCGGCAAAGGCCATTCCGTCGGGGCCCGGCGCGCCATCGAGCCCCGTGGCCCACACGTGGGGATTACGCCACAGGCGGCGTGCCGCGTCCCACTCGCCTCGCCACAGCCGCTGACGATAGGTCTCGGCCACGACCAATTCGCCGCCGTCCGGCGTGAACGCCAGTCCGTTGGGAAAGTACAGCTCGCCCGCAACCCGACTAACCTCGCCGTCGGGCGACAGGCAGCAGACTTCGCCGGTGGGTTCGCGCCGGGAATCGCCGGGACAGGTGAACACGAGGTTTCCGGCCGAGTCAAAGGCCAGATCATTCGGCCGTCGCAAGGGTCGGCCATCGATCTGATTTGCCATAGTCTCCAGGGCATCGGTCCTTGGGTCGAACCGCCGGATGGCGCACAGACCCGCGTCGCAAAACCACACGCGGCCTGCCCGATCGACCGCGGCGCCGTTGGGCTCGCCGCCGGTCGCGGACTGCGTTGACTCCCCACCGCGCCAACACCGCAGCGAGCCGCCATGAAATTCGACGCACCAGAGCGACCCATCCGGCGCGAAGGCCGGCCCTTCAGGAAACCGCAGCTCGTGGGCAATCGTCTCGGGCGATGGTACACGAACGGAGCGCATGACGTGTTCTTCCTCGTTCTTCCTCGTTCTTCCTCATCGGTGACACAAAGCGGCTCTCGTGGCTCCTAAGCCAGGTCCGTCCCACAATAATCTTTCTCGAAGAACCGTTTCTTTGCGGCCAGCACGACGAGTGCCGACATGACATAAACGGCTCCCAGCGAAGCGATGCCCGCGCTCAGGCCGACGGCCGGTTTGATCCACCCGAGCAACAGCGGCGACAGCGATCCTATCACAAATGCGATCGAGAGCATGATGCCGGTGGCGCTGGCGCGGTACTTCGGTTCGATCACATCGAACAGCGCGGCGAACAGGTTCGAGTCGTAAACGCCGCGGAAGAACCCGAATCCGGCCAATCCGAAACAAGCCAGCCACAGTGTGTTCGCTCCTCCCATCAGGCAGATGAATGGCGCACCCAGCAGCAGCCCCACGAATTCGACCTCCAGGCGGGCCTGTTTGCGTCTTGGGACAAGGCGGTCGGCGACGCGAGCCCCGATAAGCACTCCGACATACGCGGCCGCATGGTGCCAGAGCATCGACGAGAGGCTCGCGCCGGCGAGCGTAAGGTGGAACTTCTCGTACAAGAACGTCGGCATCCAAGTTACGAAACCCACGTGAACGAAAACCATGCCGCCGAAGGCGAGAGAAAGCAGGTAAAGCGTGGGCTTCGAGAGCGTATTGCGCAGAACCTCGCCCAGGGGCGGCCGTTGCGAGACCTTTGCGGCGGCATCGGTTTCCGCGCTCGCATCGGCTCGGTCGTTGCGGAACCGGAGGAGAACCAGCCCGCACCAGACAATGCCCGCCACGCCAAAGGTGAAGAACGAGGCACGCCATCCGTACGTTTGGCCGATCAGGGCGGCCAGCCACCCGCCCAGGACGATGCCCGTGTAGTTGGCCGTCTGATGGATCGCCATGGCGGTGGCCCGGTTGCGGCAGTGGTATTGCCCGATAAGCGAATTGGCGGCCGGATAATAGAAGGCCTCGCCGGCCCCCGTGGCGATGCTTCGAAAGACGAGGAGCATCACCAGTCCCGTGGCTCCGCCGGTCAGAAGCGTTCCCACGCTGAACGTGAGCAAGCTGATCGCCACGACCCAGCGTTTCTGGAACGCGTCGCCCGCGTAGCCGGCCACGGGGACGAGGATCCCATAG
Organism: Thermoguttaceae bacterium; assembly: GCA_035286785.1. Taxonomy (GTDB): domain Bacteria; phylum Planctomycetota; class Planctomycetia; order Pirellulales; family Thermoguttaceae; genus UBA11386. The sequence continues at coordinate 7,992 of DATECS010000173.1, forward strand.
AAGACGGTGAAAACGGTCACCACCAGCCCGAGTTGGACGTCGCTCAAGCCCAGGGCGTCGCGCACCAAAGGAAGGACGGATCCAAAGACCTGCCGGTCGCCCTGGTTGAGGAAGAAGGCGCCCCAGAGCAGGGCGATCATTTCCCAGCGGTAGCCGGGCGATATCAGCGGATTGCGCCTCACGATTTCATCCGTCGCCACGCGTTGACGTCCCCCTGAGCTACATCGCCAATCCACCGTCGACGAACCACGACGCGCCGTTGACGTAGGCCGCGTCGTCCGACGCGAGAAACGCGACCAGCGCGGCCACCTCGTCGGGGTCGCCGATGCGGCGGGCGGGAATGCGTTCGACGATCATGGCCTCATAGTCTCGATCGGCGAGCGCCTCGCGGTTCATGTCGGTCCGAATGGCGCCGGGCGTTACGTTGTTGACCGTGATCCCGAACGGTCCGAACTCGAGCGCGAGTTCGCGGGTCATCATGAGCATGCCGCCCTTGCTCATGCTGTAGGGCGTGCAAAACCCGGTCGGCTTGGTTTCGTGAATGGAGGAGATATTGATGACCCGCCCCCAACCTTTTTTCTTCATGGAGCCCAGCGCCCGTTGCGCGCAGAAAAACGCGCCCTTCAGATTGACGTCGAGGATGGCATCATACTCCTCTTCCGTGACTTCCAGCGACAGCTTGCGCTGTGCGATACCCGCATTGTTGACCAGGACGTCGACGGGCCCCCAGTCGGACTCAATCCGGTCGAACATGGCTCGGACGGCATCGACCGACCCGACGTCGGCGCGGACCGCCTCGGCGCGGCCGCCTTGGGATCGGATTGCATCGACCAGGGCGGAGGCCTGTTTTTCGCTGCGAGCGTAGTTAACGATGGCCAGGGCGCCCGCCCGCGCGAGTCGAAGGGCGATGGCCGCCCCGATTCCACGGCCCGCCCCGGTCACCAGGGCGATTCTCGTTTTCCTATCCGGCATATGCAAACTCCTAGGGCAGGATGACTGTCGCCGGCCGCACGAGCGCTAAATGAATGAAGTGCCAACAAATAATAGCATAACGCAAGACGCGAATCTCGCCCATGGCGGTTCGCCGCTCGGCGCGTTACGGCGGTACGGCCGGCAAAGATGGCATATTCGCCGCGGCCTGCTTCGGGACATCGAGTTTCTGTGGCACGGGATCCTTCGGCAAATCGACCGGAATCATGTACTCGCCGAAGAGAGGCGCCTTTCGAGAACCGGATTCTGCCGACTCCGGCGCGAAACCCTGGACTCTTGCCAGATAGGGGCCGCTGGAGACCCCTCTCCCGGTATCGCGCGTGTCAAACGCGCCGTTCCGAATAATGGCCACGCCCTGCACGCCACTGTTCCCGCGTTTTAGATCGGGGTCAAAATAGATGACTCCTTCGGGAACCGGCCTGCCGTCGAACGTGACGGTGCCCATAACGTAATATCGGTCCTTGCTCGCCTCGCCACAGCCCGCCGTCAACGGCAACGTCGCCAGCAACAAGGTTCCAAGGATCAACCTGATAGTTCGTGCGGTTTCTCTAGTCACCGAATTCGCGCCCCACTTCACCGCCGTCGCGGCTTGCCGTGGCCTTGTACACGGCCAGGTCGATGTCGTCCGAGACAAACCGGCAGGACGCATCCCCCATGGTGAAATTCGTGCCGCCCGGATGGTTGCTCCCAAGAGCCGCGTCGTTGAAGCCGACACCAAAGGTTATGTACGCCCCCGTGTTGGGCGCATTGAGAATGTTCTTACACGAGGCGGTCGACTCCGAGGTGCAGCCGCGTGTCCAAACGCGATAGGTGTTTACGCCCTCCCAGGCGATCTCTCCCAGGAGATAGGTCTGGCTCATGCCGTCCGTGACGTCCTGTGTCTTGAGGCGACTGTTGCGATAGAGCATTCCGGAAAAAGAGTACCCTCCGTTCGGTCCGAGATTCTCCCAGGCATAGTCCGTGCCGGTCACCGGATTGACCCCCTTGGGGCCGGCGATTCCAACGTAGTGAATCGTCTTGGTATCCTTGCCGTTGGACAGTTCGTCGGTCACGCCAAAAACGCGGTACAATACCGAATTCTGCTCGGCCTGACTGGGACAGAAGAAGACCACGGGCCCGGAGGTGGCTGCTTGCTTGTTCTGGACGCTTTGGTACATCGATTTGTAGTCGAGCAAATCAGAGAGAGTGTCCAGTTCGAGATGACTCATGACAAGGGCGGCCCATGAGAACCGATTTCCCGCGGAAAACCCGCCGGGTGGAAAAACCCCCAACGCATTCTCATAGTTGTGCAGCGCGAGCCCGAGCTGCTTCATGTTGTTCGTGCATTGCAGGCGTCGGGCCGCTTCGCGGGCCGCCTGAACGGCCGGCAAGAGCAGCGCGATGAGCACGCCTATGATGGCGATCACCACGAGCAGCTCAACCAGCGTAAAACCGTGTGGGAGCCGGTGAGTTCTCGGTCGCCGCCATCGACGATCATTCGTTCGATTCACGGATTTCTTCCTATCGGAACAATGCATCATTATTGCCCCAACATTTCTTCCCACGATTGCCCCCCGGGGCGGAGTTCCGTCAGCAGCCCACTCTGCTCGACCTGGAATCAACCTGGACGCTCAAAACCGACCATGCTTCTCATAGACCTCGAACGGGTCGATCCCCGACGCCATGTCGGCGCGAGACCTCGCCTCCGATTCAAACCACTCTTCGGCCTGTTTCAGCACCGCCATGGTTTTGGCCTTGGGAACGATCACGACGCCATCGTTGTCGCCGAACAGATAGTCGCCCGGATACACGACCAATTGACCGTCGATCCCCTGAACGCAAATCGGGACTTGATAGTCCACCGCCATGAACCGTCCGAACGCTTCCACGGGATTGCGGAAACGGCAGAAGGTTGGAAATTCCATCTCAATGAGACGGTTGCTGTCGCGCGTGCTTCCGTCGATCACGGCCCCAACGCAGCCGGCCGCCCTTGCCGCGGTCGCGCTGATCTCGCCGAACTGGCCACAATTGCAGTTGCCTTGCGTATCCCGGATCTGAACGCATCCCGGCGTCATGCTCCGCAACATACCGAGACGGATGTTGTGAATTCTCTCGTCGCGACTGGGAGTGGAGATGCAGTGAACCGTGAACGCCGGGCCGGCCACCTTCATCGTATGCACCAGGGGATACATTCCGCCGGACATCGCGCGACCAGACAGCCCCAAGTGCTCGCAGGCGTCGTAGACCACGCCCGAATATAACCGCAGGTATCGTTCATTCACCACCAACGGATTGTAGTCCAGCCGCAACGGCGCAAGCCGGTAGCCGTCGCCCAACGGACCGCAAGGCTCCTTGCCAACCGCGTGGCCGTTCACATGGTCCGGGCGGCTATTCGATCGTGAGCCAGGCTCGCCATCGGTTGAGGTTGTCGCTCCCACATCGGTTCGACGTAAGCGTTCCATGAAGAAATCCCAAAGCTGCGCGGAACTGTGTTGCTCGAAATACCCTTAATCCGATCACGACTTCGATTATAGGCGGCTTTGCCACCGGATGGCAATTGTGTAGAAGTGTACAATGGAACAAAAAAACTATACTCGTGAACGACATGCGGGACACAGGACTCGAAGGCGATACGTGTTGAGATAGTCGTCCAAAACGTCCACGCCGTCGTCAATCGGGGCCGCCACGCTCGCCACGAGGTCCAGGCTGTTGTACGTGTACTCGAAGAGCACGTCGTGGTCGAGCCCGGCCAGATCCTGGGCATTCGAGACGAGCCGGTCGAAGCCGTCGTACTCATAGCTGTAGGCCGAGGCGATTTCGCCCGGCTCCAGGCCGTCCTGGTCGGCGTCGTCGCCCTCGGCCGCCGAGGCCAGCCGGCCCGCCAGGTCGTAGTCGTACTCGAACACATGGTCGGCCGTCGTGTCGTCCACGTCGGCGTACCACTTTTCGCTCGTCACGCGGTGTGATCAACGTCGATCGGAATCGATCGCGATCGTCGCGCGCGCTGCGAGCGGTCCAAAGACACGGCGCGTGGTGAATTTTCAAAGATCAGTCACTGGGCCTCTCGTCGTCGGCGTTCCGAGTCAACAGGCGAGAAGCAATAGTCCGTCTTCCCTCGCAAGAGATAGGGCCGGAGGATCTCCTGTCCCTTTGGTCCAATACAGATGAGCCGGTCGCGGCCGTGATGCTCGGTCTTGTGACTTTCGGGCCGGTAGATCCACACGTCGCCCGACATGTCGACATCGCACGGGCGGAGGATGCAAACCTCCATCGGCCGGCACCCCGTAAGCCGCTGTAACCGCACCATGTCGGCCACAACCGCCGGAAGATGGGGCAACGTGGCTTCCACTAAATGGTCGGGAACAGGCTTGACGGGCTCGGTTTCCCGAGCCGTGGTGCGGCCTCGTCGCAATCCAGCGACCGCTTGAAGGCCGTGGTTGACCGACGGCGGCACCAGCTCCTCGGACACCGCCCACTTGAAGATGCGTTTAACGCGGCCGATCCGTTGATTGACCACTCTGCGGCACCAGCCCGCGGCGATCATTCTTTCTCGCAACGCCTTGAGGGCCAGAGGGCCGAAGTCCTTGGCGGGCGTCATGCCATAGATTTGGCGAACGAGCCGGATGGTCTGGCGGTATTCCGACAACTCGCTGGTCGGCTCGCCATTCTTCCGGTAGTAGCCCTTGGCAAAGCGAAGGTAGGCCGCCAGGATCTCGGCGACACTGGGACCGACACCATCGGACGGGGCAACCCGCCCGCTGGCCAGCCACTGGCCGATAAGTCGGTTGTACTCACAACGGCTCGCCTGGGTGTTCCACTTTCCCAGGTAATGGTCTCGGCCGCCAATGGTAACGACGGCCCGACCACTCGGTTTATGACGCCGATATTTCGGGACTTGGTCGACGGCGGAAAAGCGTGAAGATGACGGCATGGCAGCCTCCGTTTTCTCCCGCGATCCGGTAATTACCGGATTTCTTGGGAAAAACAGGCCGCGCTGCCGACCGCCAGCAGGTATCCTAAGTCCAGGATTCGGCGGGTGTTAGGATCAGTGCCCCCTGTTGGACTCGAACCAACGACACCCTGATTAAGAGTCAGGTGCTCTACCAACTGAGCTAAGGGGGCGTAGACGGGAAATTACTATCTTACCGAGTTCGGCCGGACGCTCAAGGGTACCGGAGGCAAATCCCAATTGGAATCTTTACCCTACTCTCTCTGGGGGCGTTGCGGCCACGTCCGTTCGGCTGCGGCGGATTGGGCGTTGGCCGACCGGGCCAGGACGAACAGAAGGTCGGACAGCCGGTTCAGATAGACGCCGACCACGGGTCGGATCGCCTCCGGCTCCTGTTGCGGCAGATTCGTCAGGCTCACCAGACGGCGTTCAGCACGGCGGCAGACGGCTCGGGCGAGGTGCAGGACGGCGGCTGGCCGCGTGCCGCCCGGCAGAATGAACGCCCGAAGCGGCGGAAGCTCCGCGTCGAACCGATCGATCTCGGCCTCGAGCTGCAAAACGTGGTCCTCCGTAATCGTGTCCGCAGCCCGGCATCCGCGGCTCGCGCCGGTCACTTCCGCGCCGAGCAGGAACAGCTCGGACTGGATCCGTGATACGACGGCATCGACCGGCTCCGGGGGACATGCGGCCCGGACCAGGCCGAGCAATGAGTTAAGTTCATCGAGCGTTCCGCTGAGTTCGACCTCCGCGGCGTTCTTGGCCACGCGACGCCCGTCGGCCAGGTCAGTCCGCCCGTCATCGCCCGTTCGAGTGTAGATTTTCATGACATTCTCGCTGTCTACTTGGCCAACACCGTAGGCCGGGTCGTGACCCGGCGATCAACAGACGAACATGTGCTTTGCCGGGTCGTGACCTTGTCTTTACCCACATTTTTTGGCTGCCAGAATCGCAAAAATCTGCGGAAAAATAGGGATTTCGGTATCGTGGTTGATTAGCACCCCGAGCACCACTGCAATGCACCTGTGTGGGTGGGGCTCAAGG
>DATECS010000174.1:0-9004 GCA_035286785.1 Thermoguttaceae bacterium
GGGTGAGTTCCTTGCGCGCGCCGGCGCGAAGTTGGAAGTGGCCGCGCAGCACGGCCGGCTCTTCGGCCAGTTGGTCGAGCTTCAGCGGGGTGGTTTCGCCCGGCAGAGGCTGGTCGTCGGCCACCTCGAGCCGCGTGGCCAGTTCGTCGGGCAACCGCCCGGTGAGCACCCCGGCGCGAAAACCGTTGGCCAGCAAATGACGTCGCAAATCGGCCGGAAAGGGCTGTTCGTCAATCTGGGACCAGGCCGGGCCGTTCAGTTCCGGATCGCCGAACGGGCACTTGAGGAGGAACACGTCGAGCACCACGCTGTCGGGCGACATCCGGGGCTGGCGGAGCAGCGGTTCGGCGTGGCGCATCAAGGGCGCCGCACAGCCGAACGTCAAACCGGCCAACAGCAGGCAGACCGCGGCCCGGGCTACGAACATCGGTCGGAAGTGCCGATCAGCACGTAGGTTGCGCATACGGAGCTACCCGGGGTGCGTTTTGAGAGAAGCAGCGGCGCGGAACGGGCGCGAAAATCAGGGGGAGGGTAGCCGTGGGGGCAATGCGTGTCAATGGAGAAATGACGGTGAATTGGGCCATGTACGGCAAGGTTACCGCCTGGCTGAAATAGGAAAACGTGGTCGGTGCGGTCGTATCGGTTTTCGGGGCAAGCCTCGAAAACTGGCCGGTCGATCGGGTCGGAAAGACGCTTCCCAAATTTGTAAATGCTTGTTAGAGTCGAGGAATGGAGTGAGAGTTCGCGGCTCATCTTGTTTGAAAGTGCCACCGCATGGTTGATTCGCGTCGTCCGCAAGATATCGAGGTCGAGGAGTTGCTTCGCAACGCGGAGCTGCGCAATGCCCTGGAACCGTTTTACGACGAGGCGATCAGCCGGGTGAACGTGCAGCACCTGCCGCTGGCGATGGAGAACGATTTTCTGGCGGCGATGCTGGCCTGGGAACAGGCGCCGGTGCTGCCGATCTATCGGTGGTTCGATCCCGAGCTGCGTCCGCCGCGGCCGAGCGTGCTGACCGACGAGAACCTGCACGAGATCCTCTGGGACGTCGTTCGCAAGATGTTCAAAAAGCGGATCGTGCTCGATTTCACCGAGCACCTGAGCGACCGCGAATTGTACACGCTGATCTATCGCGACATTCTGCCCTCGCGCGAGAAGATGATTGACTCGCGCGTAAACTATCTGCACTGGGACTGCACCGGCCCGAGCCGCGATCCCGAAATCTGGCTTCGCTACTACGCGACGGAGGAAGACCGCGAGATGTGGGCCGAGACGTACCATCTGCCGCTGCCCGAGCAGGCCGATCCGCCGTATCCGCGGAATCTGCCGCACGAGTAGCGATTGCGGTACGGGTCGCTATCGTTCTCCCCCTTATGGATTGGTGGCAACAGGTGGTAGCGAACAACACGAGATTCCTAAGGCAGAGACACACGATAAGCCTTTGATAGCCCCATTTCGTGGTGTTTTCACAGAGTCGAAGTCCATTGACACGCCTGAGTGCCGCTGGTAGTATCTGCGGTTATGGGCAGAGACCAAACAGAAAATCCTCCGATTATCGGCCTGACGGGCTCTTTCGGTAGCGGATGCAGCTACATTGCCCGGCACATTCTTTCCGGACTGGGGTATCAGTCCCGCTCCTTGTCTGAGCAGCTTAAGAAAGAGTATTGCACGGCCAAAGGAACGGATGACCTTGCAAAAGTCCCTCGAAAAGCGATGCAGGATTATGGAGATGAACTGCGTAGCACGAATGGAGGCGAGTATCTCGCGAGAAAAGTCATTGAGACAATCTCCGAGAATGGGGACTCGGGGACCAAGACCGGATGGGTAATAGACAGTATTCGGAATCCTGAAGAAATTCACTTTCTCCGAGAAAAATTTCCCAACTTCTTTTTGTTTGGAGTGTACGCCTCGCGGGATCGTCGGTGGGAACGGATCAAAGACGACAAGTACCATCGCAATCGAGGAGACTTCGAGCAGGATGATGAGCGAGACACTGGTCGGCATAGCGATGGAACGGGCCAACGTGTTGAAGACTGCTTTGCCGAGGCAGATGTGGTCATAGCTAACGATACTGACTTTGCGGCTGTCAACAATTCGGACTTCGAGAGCTTCAAGGGTCGTCTCGGCGGATATATCGACCGCATATCTAATCGCCTGTCAAGACAGCAGCCCACGGAAAGTGAATCGCTGATGGCGGCGGCATATACGGTCAGTCAACGATCGAGTTGCCTGAAAAGAAAGGTTGGAGCGGTGATCGCGGACGATTGTGGAAACATAATTAGTTCGGGGTTCAACGAGGTGCCTGAGGGTGAACGACCCTGCATTAAGAAATTCACGACCTGTGGACGTACTCGACAGCGGGAAGAATTCGAAACATTGCTGAAAAGAGAATTCGGAGACAAGCCTGACGCATGTGAAGTCATTCTTGCCTATGTCCGCGATAAGATCCGTATGCTGGATCAGTGCCGCGCGCTTCATGCGGAAGAGAATGCTATCGTAAACTTGGCTAGGAATGGTCGATCCGTTCCGCTGGACCGATGTACGTTGTATTCGACGACCTATCCCTGCAGACTTTGTGCGAACAAGATCGTGAACCTGGGGTTGCAGCGAGTAGTCTACCTTGAACCATACCCTGATCCGGAGGCAAAGTACATTTTTCAGGACAAGGTAAAGGACTCGTTCTTTGAGGGAATAACCTTCAAGGCCTATTCCCGCATCTATGGAGAGAGAAAATGAGACAATGCCCGAAGTGTGGAAAATGGACTCTGGAATTTGACAGCTACTTCGGCCGTTTTCGTTGCTTTAACGGTGGGTGTGGCTGGATGGCGCCGTCGAGCGCGGAACGAGCAATTCGGCTGATGGAAAGCCGCCAGGAACCGTGTGAAGCCCAGCCGGTCGATATCCCGCAACTCGGCGTACGCCTCGTCCCTTCGTACGACCCCCACACCGATACCTTTTCGGTTGATTTCGGGCTCGGCGAGCCCACTTTCGACTTGCCAGACCCTGATGGACGAATGATATGGCGAATCGGGAGACGCACTGACCAAGTCGCTGGTTTCATGCTCGCGGGGGTGCGGGACATGGGCCTTTCTAGCATCGCTCTGCAATTCATCGTGAAGCGAAAAGAGGAGATAGAAAGGCGGCTTCAACGAATCCCAAATGTTCTTTCGACTGGTCGGATTACTCGGGACGTCATCGAACAGGTGATTGTAACAGGCTTTTGTGTCCAACAGATCGCAATAACACCAGAGCTTTCGGAAGATGAGGACAGGTGGAACACCATTACCCGTTGGCTTGAGCAGCAAACGGCGAGTGTGAATTGACTCACAGGCCCACCTTGATGTGCTGCGGACAACTCAAAGTTCTTTCCTTGAAGTCTTCTCGTCCGTGTTGTCAATCGCCTCGTCGATAATGCCGCGAATCAAGCCGCGCAAGGGGCGTTTGGGTTCGTCGGCAGGCTGGGCGGGCGATGGCTTCTTCTCGTCGCGCTGCTTTTCGAGCCGTTGCTGGCGGCGCTCCAGGATCGGCTTGAGCAGTTGGTCGATATCAAGGCCCTCGCTTTGGCGGTCGCTCGGCGCGGCTTTTTCTTTCTTGTTCTTCCGCAGGTTGTCCAGCACGTCGGCACCCATCGCGGGCAGGGATTCCAAGAGCGATTTGGCGTCGATTTTCGGCCGCTTGAGCGTGCCGCCGATGGAGATGCGGAGCGTCTGGTCGGCCAACGCCGCCAGCAAAGGCCGGGCCGCGGGATCCGGGTGTTCGGACGCGGTAACCTCGGCGACCATCGCCAACGATCCGTCGGCCACGCCAACCGAACCGCTCGTGCGGATCGCCAGCCGCTTGAGGTGGAAGGTGAACCGGTCGTGGTAAACGCGCCCCTCGGTCATGCGGAACGTGACCGGCTCGTCTTCGACCGTCACCAGGCGCGGCGACTCCTTGAGAAACGTGGCCAACTCGCGGACCACCGGGCCGGGCCCGACGCGAAGCTCGTGAATCGTCAGGCGGCCCGCCCCTTCGCCCCGGCCGGGATCGGCCAGCGGCAGATCCCAGCGGTCCACCTCGACCGAGAAGCGGCCTTCGGCCTCGGTGACGTCGGCCAGCACGGGCGCGACGTATTTCAACAGGTCGTGGCACACCTCGGGCGTGAATTGGGTGCTGGCGCAGACCACGCCGGGCTCGATTTCCAAGTGCGGCTGACGGTCGGCGTTTGCCCGGCTCGGCAGGATCCGGAACGCCAGGTTGATCGGCTCGGCCGTCCACGCTTTCGACGAATCGGCGCCTCGCACGCTCACGCTCCCGTCGATCAGACGCACGGCGAGCGCGACGTCGGGCGGGCGGCGGATCTTTTTTTCGCCTGGACGGCGGCCCGCGAACACCCGGGTCAGGTTCGAGCCGTTATGGTCGAGCACGATGCTCACGCGGGGCCGCTCGACGCGGAACTCGCCCAAGTCGCGTCCAAAAATCATGCGCCACAGCGATTGAGTGCCTTCGAGCCGGGCCATTGCGACGACCGGCTCGCCCTCGGGCGAACGGATTTCGACGTCTTCAAGATGAATCGGCGAGAACCAGCCGAGCCGCGCCGTGCCGACATGGATCGAACCCTCGACGCCGGGCAGCGCCGCGCGAAGAAACAAATCGCGAATCGGACCGAACGACGCCAGCCGGGGCAAAACGGCCACGAGCGCAAGCAGCCCAACCACGATGACGGCCGTCACAAACGGCCACCGCCGGCGGCGTGGCTTGACCTGGGCGTCGTGCCCGTCTTTCCGTTCGGTCGTGGCGTGCATGAGGAATTCCTTTCACCCGGAACGCGGCAACCGTAGGTCAGGCTGTGCCTGACAGCCGGTGTTGTGTTTCATCATGTAGCGGGGTTGTCAGGCACAGCCTGACCTACACGTACTGCCTGCTGCCTGCTGTCTGCTGTCGGCTGTTGCGGGCCGAGGCGAACGTTGGTCGATCCGCTGCCAAAACCGTCTTTGCCTTCAACAAACACGCGAACTTGAAACGTGCCGGCCAGATTGCCGGGCAGCGTCAGTTCGGCGAGGAACGGGCCAGTCGCGACATTTTGTTCGACGCCGCTGACTCGGCCGTCGTTCGCCCTCTTGTAGATTAGGTCATATTCGTCCAACTCGTCGGGCGAGGCGGGATAGGCGGTCCGTCGGGGCGCGGGAAAACCGAGCACGCCCAAGGGTCGCACCAGTTCGATCGTCGCCCGGCCCGCGACCGGCGAATCGCACTCGACCACGAGCTTCTTGACGTTGGTCTTATCTGTCGCGGCGGAAAGCGTGACCGACTCGGGATAGCGCAGCCGCAGGCACGGGTCGCCGAACAGGTTGAACAGCACGACGTGTTCGGCCCGCTCCTCGGTCATTTTCAACGCGCTGGGGCTGACCAAGGAAGCGATCGAATCGAGCATCGCGCGGACTTCGGTCGGTTTACCTGGATTGACCAGGTTGCGTTTGGCCACGAGCACCGCTTCGCCGAGCGTCGGCACGCGCTGCTTGAAACAGGCGTCCATCATTTCCATGCCCATCACGGCCATCGCGTAGGGCATGGCCACCCGCGAGCTGGACACAATGCCCACCGGCCCGCCGGGCTCGCGCAGCAGTTCCTCGGCCAGGCAGTCGGGTCGGCTGTCCAATGCGCCCGTGTAGCAGGCCAAAAACAGGGCGATCGACGGGCCATGCTGGGCGCGGAGCCTCGCCACGTCTTCCGTGCTCAACAGCCCATACCGCCGGCCCGGCACGTGCATCGCGCCAAGTCGTTGCGGGCGACCGTGGCCGATGTAGGTCCAAAAAAACGCGCCGTCGTTGAGCCGGTCGATCGTCGTTTGGTTGATCCGCCGCGGGTCGGGGCAATAGGCGGCCCGCCAGTTGGCCTGGGTCATTTGCACACGGCAGTCGGCCGGGATGCCCGTCGTGAGCAGGTAGCGGGCGGACGATTCAATGACCGCGTCGGCCATGGGACCGAACCCTCCGACGCCGGCCACGAAATTCAACTGCCGCCGCCACGCGCGGAAATCGGTCGATCGCTCATAGGCCAGAATCTTGGCCACCATCGTGCCGAGTTCCTCGGGCGTGTCGGCCGTGAGTCGGCCCTGGGCCACGTCGGGCAGCCCGTCGTCGTCCCAATCGGCGTACCAGGCGTCGTTGGGCATCCGCGGCTCGGAGCCAAAATAGAGGTTCACCTTGGCCTTGGCATAGGGCGCCGGCACGCAACGAGCCGCTTCGCTCGCATCGGCGCCGGCGGGAGATTTTCCGTCCATGTCGGTCGGAACGTCGCCGACCAGCACGAGGAACTTGGGCCGTCCCCCGGGCACGGCCGCGCGAACGCGGCGGCGGATTTCCTTGGACGTGCCCGCGTTCGACACGACCCGCACGTCGTAGCCTTCGGCCTTGCGAAAGGCAACCCAGGGAGCCAAAGCTGGGCGAAAGTCGTCAGGACACACGGCCACTACGGCGTTTTTAGCGGCAGTTGGGGCCGTGGCCGTAAAACCGGGATTGCCTTGGGCCACAAGACCCAGCAGCACAAGTAACGCAGTATGCATGAACGGCCTCTTCGTGTTCCTCGGGTGCCATGCCCACGCTTGTGTGGGCATGTGCGGGCAAACCAATACTTGCAGTCTACCCAACCGCCGATGGTCGCGGCAAGTGCGATTGAACCGGGTGGCACGCCCAGAATGGGCGTGGTAAACCCGGCATTCTCACTGTTGCGCCATGATCAACCCGGTCTGCACCGTTGCCACCAGATTGATCAGGGCGTGCATGGCCATCGGGACGTAGAGCGATTTGGAGACGATGCGAGCCGTGCCCAGCAGAAGGCCGATGGCGACGATGACGCCCTGATAGAAAAGTCGTACTGCAAGTGGATCACGGCCCAGGCCACCGAGGTGATCAGGACGGCTCCGATGCGGCCGATCGGGGAGTTTTGCAGACCGACGAACAGGAAGCCGCGGAAAAAGGCCTCCTCGACCAGCGGGGCGAAGATGATCAGCGTGATCCAGAGCAACGGGAGTACACCAGCCGTCCGCCAGGCGTCGAACATGAACTCGGGCGACGGCATGACGCCGGTCGCCCGCTGGAACAGATCCTCGCCGACGAGGAACAGGCACGTGGCAAACAGCCAAACAAGCAGCGTGCGCGACGAGACGGGCCAAAGGCCCAGGTACTCGCGGACGGTGATTCTGCGTCGGGCCCAAATCGCCAGCCAGATCGACGCCAGCGCGACCGGCGCCGACAGAATCGTGCCCACGGACAGCAGCAGCCCGTTGCTTTCCAGCGACTCACCGGCGGTGCGCATGTTGAAGCTCGGATCGACGAGCGGATAGACGATCATGAACCCGATGACAATCACGATATTGGCCAGAACGTAGAGCACGGCGATGGCCAGCGAGAAACCGATCGTGACCCAAAAGCCCCAGAGACGCGGCTTGCGCGGCGCGGCCGGATCGACAATCTCGACCGGGACGAGGTCGACGGAGTCGAGGTCGGTCATCGACGGTTGATAAGGGTTCTCTTCCATGGTCGGCGCTCGCATCGGACACTGATTTTCCAACTTGTATCGTAAGGGTAGCCGGAAGACATGTCCACGGCGAAGGTTCCGCGTGATGTTCACCAGGATCGTACTTCCTACCTTTGTATCATGGCGAGTTTTCACTGGCCGTGGACATGGCACCCAACGCGGTTGTTTTTCGTGTCTTTTCGTGTTTTTCGTGGCTATCTTTGGCGGACCGACCGAGCAATTGCCGCCGCCGAACTTCACGGGGCCGCCTCTTGTCCTATGCTTCCGTGGGGGGTAGGATGACTTTCTTCGCTTAATCGTCGGAGTTTTCCATGCGTCACGTGCTTTCGGCCCTGGTTCAGAACGTGCCCGGCGTGTTGTCCCATATCTCGGGCATGCTCGCCTCGCGGGGCTACAACATTGATAGCCTGTCGGTGGGGGAGACAGAAACCCCCCACCTGTCGCGGATGACCTTCGTCATCATGGGCGACGATCGGGTGCTCGAGCAGGTCCGAAAACAGCTCGAAAAAATCGTCACCGTGGTTCGGGTCGACGACATCAGTTCGCAAAATTTCGTCGAGCGCGACCTGATGCTCATCAAGGTGGCCGCCGCGCGGAGCCAGCGGAGCGAGGTACGCGAATTAACCGATATCTTCCGCGGCCGGATCGTCGACGTCTCGGCCGACATGGTCATGATCGAGATCTCGGGCCAGGAGCGCAAAATCGAGGCGTTCGTCGAAATGATGCGTCCCTTCGGGATCATCGAACTCGTGCGGACCGGCCGGATCGCCATGGTCCGCGGAAGCAACGGCGAGGCGGGCCACGACCATTACGAAGAAGAGGACCAAGGACCGTTTGAACATCCGTGAAATAGTAAACGTAGGCCGGGTCGTGACCCGGCGACGAGAGATATTGCCGGGTCACGACCCGGCCTACATTTTTTTGCGAGGAGAGATACGATGCCGGCTACGGTTTTTTATGATAAAGACGCCGATCTTGGACTGATCAAGAACAAGACGATCGCCATCCTGGGCTATGGCTCCCAGGGCCACGGGCATGCCCAAAACTTGCGCGACAGCGGTTGCCGCGTGATCGTCGCCGAGCTGCCCGGCACGGCCAATTACGAACAGGCCGTGAAAGACGGTTTCGAGCCCGTCTCGGCCGCCGGGGCCACCGAACAGGCCGACATTATCACGATCCTCCTGCCCGACGAATTGCAGGCCGAAGTGTTTCGGGCCGAAATCCGCGACAATCTCCGGCCGGGCAACGTGCTGGTTTGCTCGCACGGGTTCAACGTCCATTTTAACCAGTTTCAGATTCCCGAGGGCGTGGCGACGATTCTCGTCGCGCCGAAGGGGCCTGGCCACCTGGTCCGCAGCGAATACGAGAAGGGCGGCGGAGTGCCGTGCCTGATCGCCGTACACCAGGACGCCACCGGTACGGCCAAGCAGATCGCCCTGGCCTGGGCCAGGGGCATCGGCGGGGCCCGCGCAGGCGTCATCGAGAC
>DATECS010000175.1:0-5255 GCA_035286785.1 Thermoguttaceae bacterium
GTCGCCGCAAAACCCCTTGATGCAACAGACTCGTGCCCATAACGCCCACGTCCGAGAAACGCCCACGCGAAAGAGGCGTTCCCCGCTCAATGCGTCATGCGCTGATGAACTTATCAAACCTCACGGACGCTGTCAACTAGCTGAACCGCTTTTTTTACGTCGGGTCCGGGAAGCGGCCCAAGCCGTTGACACTCCCAAGGTTCAGGGCAACGGTCGTCGAGTGGTACAACGCGCACCGGCCGCACGAACGGCTCGGCGGTCGGACGCCCGACGAGGTTTATTGCGGGCGGTTTCCGGCCCATCGCCGGCCGCGCCACGAACCTCGCGACCGCTGGCCGCGCGGCTCGCCTTGCGCCAAGCCGTGGGCCTTGGTGCGTGGCAGGCCCGGCGCGACGCTCGCGCTGGAAGTCCGCTTCCACCGAGGCCGAAAACATCTGCCGATCGTCACGCTGCGACGCGCCGCCTGAGCGGCGTGATTAACGTCGATCGGAAACGATCGCGCTCGTCGTGCGCGCTGCGAGCGGTCCAAGGACACGACGCGTGGCGAATTGTCAAAAATCAGTCATCCCGCGCGCCGTCACGCGACGAGCGGACCACTTGTGGCTTGTGTTTTCGCCGCTATTTTTCGGGGGCTGCTTCTCCGTCAGGTCGGTTGTCAAGACTCGGTGGACCAGGACAGCGTGGCCCGATGCGTCGACGTCGTAGCCCGCGTAGACGGCGACTCTAGCAGTTCGAGGCATGGCTGCAACCTTACCAATCCACCGCATCCTCGTCAATATATGCGCCCGTCCCCTTTAATTCCCCCCTTTAATTCCCTTAATTCCCCCCTTTAATTCCTTTAATTCGAATTCGTCCCCTTTCGTACGTGCCCGACGTGTTTTGGTAGTAGTCGAGCTTCAAGGGCGCCCTGACGCACCGTTTCCCCTTGCCCTCCATTGAAGATCACTCCGAAGAATACTATCATTATCAAGTGTCATCCTATCAAGATGATAATAAGCGTCCCACATTCGAGGTATCTGTTCCTTGTTCAGTTCGGGAAAAGGTGCGGCGGGTTCGAGTAGATATTCCGGCTCGTTTGGTACGCCTCTTTCTTTTGCCTTCTTATCTAACTTCCAACGGAATCCATCCTTGCTCAGGACCAAATAGTCTTTGTTTTCCTCGTACCATTTGGCGAACGTTAGATATGCCTTATTCAACTTTTCCGGTTCAATATCCTTGAGAAGGTCATCTCGACCGAACGCATGGGCCAGAAGGATGAGATTCCTGGCATACCACCAGTACCAACGGCCCTCTTCTTCCGCAAATCCCTCTCCCATAAGCTCGATAGCGAAGGACAATGAGTCTGGCGTCCTACCGTTGCGAAGAAGACTCCTAGACCAAAGAATTGCCTGATAATATCGCTCTAGGAATTCTCGATCTCTCAAGCATCGCCGAGCGATGTGTTCGCTCAACTCCATTTTTATTTTCACCGTAAAAGGGAATAATCTTACACCCCTATCGGGTGGACGACTTTTGAAGGGTGTTATTAACCCTCGGCCAACCCACATCCAGCGAATATCAGCTTCGGCACCGTGTTTTCCGAACTGATCCACGAAATATCGAATTGCCTCACTGGGGTTGTCCGCCTGATGAATCATGTTGCCGAATGGAATTCGGCAATGCACGAGCATCTCACTCCAGTATTCTATCGGGTCATCATGGATCGAAATATCCGATTTCGCATTTTTGATTTCCGTCCACGTGGCGGAAGCGATTTCCTTTGCCGGTTGTTTGGGAACCCCTTTTCCGGAAGAGGATTCCCACGACCCATTCATTCCGATCGTCGTGGTCAGAATTATCATTCCAACGGACCAATAAAGAATCCGTGTCATGCTCATCGTTGTATCCCTCCAAAAAAACGATTCTGATTGAAATACTCTTCCTTCCTTAATTCTATGGTGCCAGACAACACGAAACACGTGTGCTAAATCTCATGTCAGCTTCCGCCCACTGGCAAAGAACTTATGGCGAAAACGGAATCGCTATGACAGTAGAAGAACTGCTCTGAAGTTGAAGGCCTCCCGGTGGCGGTGGCGTGCCGGTGTCCGGCGGCTTCGGCCGTTCAAATATCGGCGGAACCGGTTGTCCCTGATTATTCGTGTTCCCGCTAAGAGTCAACGTCCCTTGTTCTCCACAGCAACAATACTGCGTTTCTGCACCGTGCTTGCCCGGCTTGCATTTATATTCACACCATCCCTGAATTGGCCCGTTTCCATTACGAATGAAATAGCAGTCCACGGACTCCCCGATACCATTGTTATATAACGGGTCAATGGTTACGTGAGTTGCCTCGTCCGCCCCAGCTACATTGACTAATTGATCAATCATTTCCTCCAACCCAGGAATCGGTATATCTCCTGCCGCATCTTGTATGATGGCGGCGATTTGCGCCGACAATGCTGCGTCTATGTCCGGATCTCCCGCTAACAAGTTTGCGATTGCCGCACTCGCTTGGGCAAGAGCTTGACCGGTCAATGAACCACCACCCAAGCTGGTTAGAGCATCGAGTAGCATGTCGCGGAACGTTGCCTCCGCCGCATCCAAAAATTGTCCGTCTGAAATCATTTGGGATATATGCTTTGCACACTCTGCGTCATTAAGACTTACTCCATCACCAAAAAAATTACCATAACTGGTGCCAAATCCGTCCAACAGATTGGATACATCCGCGTCAAAATCTAGGCCCGATGGATCAACGGACTGAAGAACCCGTCCCAAGACGTACTGATAGAGATTCCACTTGCTCCCCCGATACCCGATTGGGTCTCGATTGACGAATCTTCCCAGCCCGGTGTGGTAGAATCGATTCCGATAATACATCAACCCCGATTCGCGATCGACGGAGCGGCCGGTGTAGAGGTAGTCCCACAGATAGTCCTCGCCGCCGTAGGCCGTGAAATCGGGATCGAGCTGCGTGGCTTGGCCGTAGGCGTTGTAAATGAACCGCTCGACGACGTCGCCGTCCGGCTCGGCCAGGGCGACCACGTTGAAATTCGCGTCCTGCAAGGCGTAGAGCGTTTCGTCCAGCGTGCCGTCGGCGTCGGTGTCGCGCTGGCGGAGGACCAGTTCGTCCACGTAACGCAGGCCCCAGACGTAGCGGATATCGGCGTAGCTTGAAATCGTTCCGTCCGACTCCAGACGCTCTTCGAGACACTGCCAGCGGTTGTTGTAGTAGAAATGCCGTTTTTCCGCCACTTGCCCGCTGGCGTAGATTTTGTTGACGATCAACTGGTTCAGTCCGTCGTAGGCGTATTCCGCCTCCGGATCCTGGCCGCTTTGCAACCGCACCAGCCGGTTCCAAGCGTCGTAGACACCCGTGTAGGCAAGCGCGGGCGATTGCTTCGGGATCGTCGTCATGTTGCCCGCCGCGTCGTGCGTCGGATCAGCCCAGTTCGTGCCGGTCGAGGCCGTGATGCTGCCGGAAGGCTGGTTGGCGTGGTTGTTGTCGTTGTCGATTTCGTTCGCCTTGTTGTGCAGGCGGCCCTGGTCGAGCGTCGTCGTGCCCGAGGTCTTTTGGTCGTAGCCGTTCCAGTTGCCCAGCTCGTCGAGCGACCAGTCCTCTTCCCACGCGGGCGTGCCGCTGACGGCCGTTTTGCCTTCGTCGAGCGCGCCGCGATCGAGGTTTTTGACGCGGTGCAGGCCGTCGTACGTATAAAACTCGTCGAGATCGACGCTGGCCGCCGCGGCCTTGACGTCCTCGCGCCAGATCCGGTTGCCCGCCAGGTCGTAGCCGTGGCCGATTTGCACCAGCGCGGCGTCCGGCTCGGGCGACCAGTTGACCCACTTTTGATCCTTCACCCGGCCGAACCGGTCGAAACCGGCGTACGTGCCCGACGCGCCTTGGTAGTAGTCGAGCATCAACGGCGCCATGTTGAGCATTTTGACGCGCACCGGCCGGGCGACGCCGTTGTGGTAATACCCGACTATTTCCTCGGAGGAATCGTCCTCGAGGTATTTCGTCCGATTCAACAGATCGCTCACGCCCGTCGTGTACGCATGGGCGACGCCGCTGCCGTCGGGATAGGCGACCGTCGCGAGCCGACCGCCGTTGATGAAGACGTTGCCGGTGGCCGAGTCGTCGTGGATGAACCGGGTCGAAAGCGAGTCGGTTCCGCCTTCACTGGCGTCGTTCACTTCGCCGTTGTGCTCCTGGTAGATAATGGATTTGCGGCCCAGGTCGTCGTAGGCGTATTGGACTTGGTTGCGGACCGTGCCGGTGGCGTCGGCGCCGGAGTAGGAGGTGATTTTTTCGATCCGGCCCAGCGAGTCGTACTCCCGTTTGATCGCGCGGACGTGGTTGTCGGTCGCGCCGCCCAGGGTGGTCGCGCCTTGGTACGAAAGCCGCCGTTGGGCGTCGTAGACGTGGGTCAAGACGGTCCCGCGCTGGTCGGTCCGCGTGTTGGGTTGGCCGTCCAGGTAGTAAGACACCTTCACCTGATCCGTGCCCGTGCTGTCGGTGTCGGACGAGTCGGGATAGATCGTGCCGGTGGCCAGCGCGGCGTTGTACGAGTCCTCGTAGAGGTACTTGGTCGATTGGTCGCCGGTCGTCGCGTTCATGGCCACCAGCTCCGTGACGTTGCCCAGGCCGTTATAGACGAACCGGGTGACCTTGTCCTGGTCGTTGTTCGACCCGCCGCCCGCGCCGGTCGAGGGAGGCGAGAAGTCGGCCCAGTTCTCGGCCACGAACGTCTTGCGGCCCAGGTCGTCGTAAAAGGTCTTGGCGGTCTGGGTCGTGACGCTTCCGGCCACGCCGCCGGGGGTGGTCACCGTGGTCAGTCGGCCGCTGGCGGAATCGTAGCCGTACGTCGTGATCAACAGCGTGTCGTTCGACTCCGAGGCCTGGTCGGCCCCGCCGGGGACGGTCGACGCGCGGGTCGGAGCGGCCACGTAGGTCCACGTGCCCGCGCCCGTCTAGCCGTCGCCGTCGTCGCAGCCGTAGTTGGCCGTCACGACGAGCCGTCCGGCCGCGTCGTGCCACGAGAACACGGTCGAGCGGATGTAGTCGTCGTTGGCCGACAGGTCGATGCCGACGTTGGTCGTGTCGCCGTGGTTCATCTCGAACGTATGCGATTCCACAGCCCGGCCGCCGGCGTCGAACACGGCGTGGCTCATCTGGATCACGCCTTCGTCGCCGCCTTCCATTTCCGAGAGGTCGGGGTTCGGCACAGGCGCGCGATATTGAAACGCGCCCGAGGCGTACTTGGTCGATTCGAGCT
>DATECS010000176.1:0-2586 GCA_035286785.1 Thermoguttaceae bacterium
CTGGACGCACCGTGGGCAGGTCGGTACTCATCACGCTCCGCGTGATGTCACGATAGACCGGTATTCGCGTTCAGCGACGACCTCACGCGGAGCGTGAGGAATACGGTGGCGCGTCTGGACGCACCCTACGCTAACTGGATAACGAAAGAAACGGGCGGATGACGATCCAACAGACTTTGCGTTCCCGGTTGCTTCCGAAGTTGGCGTTGCTCTATGGTGTGCGGGCGGGCGCGTGTTTTGAAGAAATCTTGCGGCGGGTTGAGGCCGCCGAGCCCCTTCCGCCGCCGCGAACCTCTCTTTGGGACGAGCGCGACGTCGTGCTCATCACCTACGGCGACCAGGTGCGCGACGAGGGCCGCGCGCCGCTGGGGGCTTTGGGCCGATTCCTGGCCGAGGCCGAGTTGGACCGACTCGTCAGCACCATCCATCTGTTGCCTTGTTTTCCGGCGTCGTCGGACGACGGGTTCTCGGTGATCGACTATCGCGCGATCGACCCTGCGGTGGGCAATTGGGGCGACGTGGCCGCGCTGGGCGAAAACTACTCGCTGATGCTCGACCTAGTCCTCAACCACGTCTCGCGCGAAAGTCGGTGGTTCGCGGACTACCTCGCGGGCCGCGAGCCGTTCACTCGCTTCTTCATCGAGGTGGATCCGGCGTCCGACACGTCGGGCGTCACGCGGCCGCGGAGTTCACCCCTGCTGACGCCCGTCGAAACGTCGCGCGGCCCGCGGCACGTTTGGACCACGTTCAGCGACGACCAGATCGATCTGAACTACGCCGAGCCGGCCGTGCTGGTCGAAATGATCGACGTGCTGCTGGGCTATCTTTGCCGCGGCGCGCGGATCGTCCGGCTCGACGCGATCGCCTATCTTTGGAAGCGGCCGGGTACGCCGTGCGTCCACCTGCCCGAGACGCACACGGTGGTCAAGATATACCGCGATCTGGTCGACGTGCTCGCGCCGGGCGCGATCCTGTTGACCGAAACGAACGTCCCGCACGAGGAGAACGTGTCTTATTTCGGCCGGGGGGACGAGGCGCAGATGGTCTACCAGTTCAGCCTGGCTCCGTTGCTGCTCGAAGCCTTGTTGACCGGCAATCCGAGTCTGCTTGCCCAATGGCTCGCTGGACAGGAGCCGACGCCGCCGGGCACGACGACGCTGAATTTCACGGCGTCGCACGACGGCATCGGCGTGCGTCCCCTGGAGGGCATCATGCCGCCGGATCGCTTCGCGCGGCTGTTGGACACGGTCCGCCGGCGCGGCGGCGAGGCGAGCATGCGACGAAACGCGGACGGCACGGAAAGTCCCTATGAACTGAACGTTAGCTATTTCTCGGCGCTGGACGAGCCGGGCGCGGCCGATCGGGCGGCGATCCAAAAGGCCCGATTTATGGCGAGTCAGGCGATTATGTTGTCGCTACGGGGCATTCCGGCCGTGTATTTCCACAGCCTCGTGGCCACATCCAATGACTACGCGGGGCGCGAACGGACGGGCCGCGCGCGGTCGATCAACCGCCGTAAATACACGGCCGCCGAATTGCGGTCGATCCTGTTGGAGCACGACTCGACGCCCGCCGACGTTTTGGCCGCCTATCGCCGGATGCTGGCCGTGAGAAGAAATCAGCCGGCGTTTCATCCCGAGGCCGACCAACGATGGCTCGCCGGCGGCCCGCCGACGATGCTGGCATTGCTGCGCACGAGCCTGGACGGGCGGCAGCGGATCCTCGTGCTGGCTAATTTTGCCCGAGAGGAGCGGACGATCGACGTCGAGGGGCAATTCGGCCTTCGGCCGGTCGCGGACCTGCTGACGGGACGCGAGATCGGCGAACCGGCGGGCCGCCGACGGATGTCGGCCTACGAAGTGGCGTGGATCGTGGTCGAGCCGCGCTGAGTCGCCCCAAGGGGACCGTCGTCGTGGACCGCGGTGGCAAGAATACGTTTGTCGCGGGACCGAGCATTAACCAATTCTTCCCTTGCGTCCCTGCGTCTTCGCGCCTTTGCGTTAAAAAAGAAGGAAACGCAAAGACGCCAAGTCGCAAGGGCGCAAAGAATTCGAGAGCCACGAAGCTTTATCAAATTCTTCCCTTGCGTCTCTGCGTCTTGGCGTCTTTGCGTTAAGAAAGAACCTCAGCCGTTGTTTTCGCCGAGTTGTTTGACCAATTCGCCGAGCATGGCTTTGGCGTCGCCGAAGAGCATGAGCGTGTTGTCGCCGAAGAACAGTTCGTTCTCGATGCCCGCGAAACCCGGGTTCATGCTCCGCTTGATGACCATGACGGTCTTGGCCTTGTCGGCGTCGATGATGGGCATGCCGTAGATGGGGCTGGACGTGTCGTGGCGGGCGGCCGGGTTGACCACGTCGTTGGCCCCGAGCACCAGCGCGACGTCGGCCTCGCCCATTTCGGGGTTGATGTCGTCCATCTCGATCAGTTGGTCGTAGGGAATCTCGGCCTCGGCCAGCAGGACGTTCATGTGGCCCGGCATGCGTCCGGCAACCGGATGGATGGCGAATTTCACTTCGATGCCGCGTTTGGTCAGGCGGTCGTAGAGCTCGCGCACTCGGTGCTGGGCTTGGGCCACCGCCATGCCGT
>DATECS010000177.1:0-5365 GCA_035286785.1 Thermoguttaceae bacterium
CGGAACCCGCCGCGCCGCTAAAGACACCCCTGCCTTCGGCCGACACTCCGGCGACCGCACGAACGGATGAATCCCCCGCGGCAAGTTCGCCCGGCAAACCTTCCTCCGAATCATCGTCCGACAAACCGGCCGACGACGCCGCGAAAAACGCCGAACCGGCCGAAGAGCCCTTCGACCCCATCAAGGAAAACGGCCCCATCTTCGTCGATTGGCCCAAACCGCGCCTGGCCATCGTCATCACGGGCCGGGAAGACGGCTACCTCGAGCCGTGCGGTTGCGCGGGCCTGGAAAAAATGAAAGGCGGACTGAGCCGCCGCCACACCATGATCAAGGGATTGATCGCCAAGGGCTGGCCGGTCGTCCGGGTCGACGCGGGAGGGCTGACCAAAGGCTACGGCCGCCAGACCGAGATCAAATTCCAAATCACCGTCGAAGCGATGCGCAAAATCGGTTATGACGCGATCGGCTTCGGCGCCAACGATCTGCGTCTGCCGGCCGCCGAATTGGTCTCCGTGGCCGCCGATCCCGCAAGCCCTTTCGTCTCGGCCAACGTGGGCCTGTTCGAATTGGAGTCCGGCCTTACGGCCCGCACGAAAATCGCCGAAGCCGGCGGCCTGAAAATCGGCGTCACCGCCGTCCTAGGCACGAAGTATCAGAGCGAAATCAACAATCAGGAAATCCAGTTCTCGCCGCCCGAGGAGGCGATCGCGAAGGTTCTGCCCGAACTGAAAAAAACGTGCAACCTACTGATCCTCCTGGCCCACGCCACGCGGGAAGAGTCGATCGCATTGGGCAAGCGGTTTCGCGATTTTCAGTTGGTGGTGACCTCCGACAGCCCGGCCGAGCCGCCCGCCGAGGCGACGCGAATCCCCGGGACCGATTCGCTGTTGATCGAGGTCGGTGAAAAAGGAATGAACGCGGTGGTGGTCGGCCTCTACAACGATCCCCAAAAGCCCCTTCGCTATCAACGGGTGCCGCTCGACTCGCGGTTCGCGGCCTCCAAGGACATGTACCGGCTGATGGTCGCCTATCAGGAGCAGCTCAAGCGGCAAGGGCTCGAAGGGCTCGGCGTTCGCGCGATCGACCATCCCCAGGCCGAATTAAACGGCCCGTTTGTCGGCTCCGAGAAGTGCAAGTCGTGCCACGAGGAGTCGTATCGCATCTGGAAAAAGAGCGGCCACGCGAAGGGTTGGAAGACCCTCGTCGAACTCGACCCGCCGCGCAACTTTGATCCCGAGTGCATCAGTTGCCACGTCGTCGGCTGGCACCCGACGCGCTATTTCCCGTACAAAACCGGGTTCTTGAGCGAGAAGCAAACGCCCGAGATGGTTAACATCGGCTGCGAGACGTGCCACGGCCCCGGCGGGGCCCATTGCGACGCGGAAGACGGCAGCGACCTGGCCCTCCAAGAAAAACTCCAAATCGCCGTCCGCGTCACCAAGGAAGAGTCGCAGACGAACCTCTCGAAAATGTGCCAGAACTGTCACGACCTCGACAACAGCCCCGCGTTCAAATTCGAGACCTACTGGCCGAAAGTCGAACACTACGAGGAGGAGTAGGTCAGGCTGTGCCTGACAAGGACGAGTAGGCCGGGTCGCGACCCGGCAACGTTCGACCGATGCCGCAAGCCGCCGGGTCATGACCCGGCCTACGGATCTTCCCTTCGTATTCCTCACGCTCCGCGTGAGGATCAGGGTTGCACGTCCAGTGGCCATCACGCGGAGCGTGATGAATACGGCTCTTACGCCGCCCTTCGTGCCAGCCCGGCGATGTCGCGATAAACCGCGACGATCTCCGCGCAATTCCGCGCCAGTGTGTGGTCCAACGCAAAATGGCGCGCCGCGCGGCCCATGTTCGATCGCGTTTCGCGGTCCAACAACGGGCGAATCAACTCGGCCAGTTCTTCGTCGTCGGCCGGGTCGTCCATCAGCAGGCCGTTCAGGCCGTCGCTGAGCATCTCGCCCGCCCCGTTGAATCGGCTGGTGACGCTCGGCAATCCGCTGGCCGCCGCTTCGAGCACGCCCAGACTGCACGGATCATAAAACGTCGGCAGCACGTAGACGTCCGACGCCGCGTAGAACGGCACCGTGTCGAGCACCGAACCGATGAACGCAATCTGCCGGCCGGCGCCAAGTCGCTGGGCCAGGTGCTTCGCCCGCCACGACCGCCGCCCGCCGACGACGACCATGCGGACTGCTTCGCCCGCGCGGACGAGCCGGGCCGTCGCGCGAATAGCCGTGCCGAGCCCCTTGCGTTGGAAGTCGTGGCCGACGAACAATAGGAGTGTTTCGTCGTTGTCCACGCCCAACTGACGACGCAGCCCCTCGCGATACGCGCGCCGATGGTCGGGTGAAAATCGCTCGGTGTCCACTCCATTGTAAATCTGGCGGATTTGCTCGGGATGGACGCCGTGATAGCGGAGGTAATCCGTGGCGACCATCTTGGACAACGCGAGAATGATCCGGCCAGGGTCGGCGAACTGCCGCGCCAGCAGCCGGCGAAATTCCTGGTAGCGCGGCAACACCCGGGTCATCCGCCGCTTGATCGGGCGAAGCGGGGCGGGCAATGTTTGGAGCTTCTGTTCCCATTGGGCGTAGCGCGATCCGTCGTGCGACTCGAACACGTCGCAATACCATCCGGAGCCCATGTCGTGGATCACGTCGAGCGAAAGACTTCGGAGCTTGCGTTCCGCCGCCGCCGCAAATTCGAGCCGGTCCCGCGTCTTGGGCAGGTGGTGGCGCACAATGGGCATCGCCCGGGTTGTATCGCCGAAATCGCCCGCCACGACGTGCGTCTCGTGGCCGCCAGCGAGCAACTGCTCGGTGAACTGATGGGTCCACTGCTCGGCGCCGCCGCGATGCGGGTCGAAATGTTCGATAACTATTCCAATTCTCATGACAGGACTCCCGTGTCGGAAGACGGAACCCGCGAGGGAATGGTGGGAGAAGTTTCGCCGTGCATGCGGCAGACGAACGGCCGGGTCAGCCGCTCGACGGCCTCGTCCTCCGCGCGGCGTCGCGCCGCGCGGACTTCTTCATAAACGGCGATCAACTCGTCGATATTTCGGGTAAACGTGTGCCGCAAGGCCAGCCGGCGCGCCGCGCGGCCCATCCGCTCGCGCCGCGACGGATCCAACAGCGGCTCGATTTTTTGGACAAATTCGCCGACGTCGGCCGGGTTGTCCAACAATACGCCTTCTCGGCCGTCGGCCATCAACTCGCTCGCGCCGTTCTGCCGCGTGGTCGCCACGGGTACGCCGGCCGCGAGCGCTTCGAGCACGACCAGGCTGCACGGATCGTAGAACGTGGGATGAACGTACACGTCGGCCGCCGCGTAATAAGGAACCGTGTCCTCGACCGAGCCGACGAAATGGACCTTCCGCCCAAGCCCTCGACGCCGCGCCACCCGGACAAAACGATCCGGCCGCTTGCCGCCCACCACAACCAAATCGACCGGCCGCGCATGGGGCCATCGACTCATGGCCTCCAGCAACATGGACACGCCCTTGAGACGAAAATTGTGCGCGACGATCAACAGAAGCGTGCTTTCCGGCGCGACGCCCAGTTGCCGGCGAATCGCGTCACGATGCCGCTCGCGCCGCTCGGGCGAAAATCGCTCGGTGTCCACCCCGTTGTAGACGAGCCGCATCCGTTCGCGCGGCACGTCGTGATGCCGGACCAGATCGTCGGCCACGCGACGCGACAGGGCCAGCACGATCCGGCCGTCGTCCGCGTATTGCCGAGCCGACAGCGCGTCGAACTGGCGATAACGCGGTAGCAACCGGTCCACCGGGCGTTTGATCCGTCGCATCCAAGGCGGCAACAGCAGCAGGTTCCTCGCCGCCGCGGCCACCCGCGATCCGCCGTGCGGTTGAAAAACGTCGCAATACGACCCGCAGCCCGTGTCGTGAACCACGTCCAACGCCAACGGGCGGAGTGCGCGTTCAGCCGCTTCCGCAAAGGCAATCCGGCCGCGAACGTCGCCCAGCGGATGGGCAATAATCGGCATGTCCCCGGCAGCCGCGGCAAATCGCCGCGCGACAACGTGGACCTCGTGCCCGCGCGCGGCAAGCTCCTCGACCGCCTGCGAGGTCCATTGCTCGACGCCGCCGCGCCGTGGGTCGAACTCCTCGATGACCAGCCCGATTCTCATGGAACAATCCCCCGCTTCTGTTCCATCAGTTGTTGTTTCGCCAGAACCTCGCGCACGAGGCGTTTGTCGCGTGGGCGGAGCTTGTTCACGCCCAGATAGGCCCGCAGGAAGGCCATTTTATGCGTGCATTTCACGCGGTCGCGCGGGGCCGAATACGCCAGTTGGCCCAGATCCTTCACAATCCAGCGCCGCCGCAGTCGCCGGCGATGCTGCACTCGTTGCAGGTCGATCAATCGAACGTCGAATCGCCCCGGCTGCGGCTCGCGGATGAAAAAATGGCAGCAGTACAGGTCGCGGTGGTTGTAACCCGCCGCGTGGAACCGCCGGGCCACGTCGGCCACGCGGCCGATCAACTCGCCGAGATCGGCGTCAGCCTGCCCGCGCGATTGGGTATGGTGCAATTCGCGCAAGGGAAATCGCCGGGCGAGAAAATGATCCAACTGCTCGTACCCCGTCAGTTCCTCGGTCAGCACGAACGATTCGAGCAGCCCGTCGGGATGCAACTGCTGGCCGTAGGCGACCAGTCGCATCGTGTCGATCCCGTCGCCGGCCAGCCGGCCGATGTTCCGCGCCTCGGTCCACGCGGCCGTCTCGCCGGGGCCCAGGCCCAGCCGGGCGCGAAGCCGCGTGGCGACGGTCCGCACGTGGTGTTTCTTCAAATAGACGCCCCGGTCCGAATCGGAAGAGGCGTGAGACGAGTGCAACACAAGCCGCCAATTCTCTCGATCAGCCAGCGCCCTCATGCAATGCCCGTCGGCCGTGCCCATGACCGCGCCGAATCGGTCCAATCCGGCGCGCGTGAGCGGTTCGCGCAACTCGCCGTCGAGCCACATCCGGCCGCCATCGACCGCCTGAAGCCCTTCTTGCACCGGATCATTAATTTGAAGAGTAGAAGCCAATGGAAATGTGAAGTAGGAAATAGGAAGGGTGAAGTGGAAAGTGGGAAGTGGGAAGTGGGAAAGCATCGGCCCTTTCACACTTCACACTTCACACTTCCTACTTCACACTTCTACGCCGCTGCGGCCGCCTCGTCGGTCTGCATCAGCCGAAGCATTTCGTTATAAACCATGTCCACCGTCAGGTCGCGCATGCAGCGGTGGTGGCCCAGCGGACAGACTCGCTTGTGGCAGCCGATGCAATCCAGATCAAGGTACAAATTGGCCGCCCGTTGCGTCGGGTTCTCGCTCCAGATGGGCATCATCGGTCCGAAAAG
>DATECS010000178.1:0-4202 GCA_035286785.1 Thermoguttaceae bacterium
GGGTGGGGCGATTGCGGCACGCCTCGTCCATGCGGTTGTTCATTGCGTTATGTGACGTGCCGCAATCGCCCCACCATGCGTGCTGATGGATTCTTATCCTTTACCGCTTGTTTTCACGGGAATGCCCATTTCGCGCATCAA
The DNA here is from genome assembly GCA_035286785.1 of Thermoguttaceae bacterium. Lineage (GTDB taxonomy): Bacteria > Planctomycetota > Planctomycetia > Pirellulales > Thermoguttaceae > UBA11386. Next base: position 142 of record DATECS010000178.1, read on the forward strand.
CAGTTGCATGTCTTCCCACACGTCGCGTTTCGCGGCCGGGTTGCGGAGCAAGTAGGCCGGGTGATAGGTGCATAAGACTCGGATGTCGTTATGCCGATAAAATTTGCCTCGCATCTGACCGATGCTGGCCTCGGTTTTCAAAAGGTTTCGCGCGGCCACGGCGCCTAGGCAAACAATGAACTCGGGCCGGATAACAGCCAATTGTCCGTCGAGATACTCGCGGCAGTTTTCAGCTTCTTGAGGCAGCGGGTTGCGGTTGCCCGGCGGACGGCATTTCAGAATGTTCAGAATGTAAACGTCGTCGCGCGACAGGGTGCAGGCCTCGATGATTTTGGTCAGGAGTTGGCCCGCCCGGCCGACGAACGGGATGCCCTGGCGATCTTCGTCCGCGCCGGGCGCCTCGCCGAGGAAGACGAGCCGCGCCGCGGGATTGCCCACGCCGAAGACGGTCTGCGTTCGCGTCTCGGCCAGCTCGGCGCATCGCACACAGGCGGCCACTTTCTGCTGGATCACGTTCAGTTCCGCTTGGCGCGACGGTCGGTCGGAAGAAGAGGGAGTTGTCATGGGGGGAAGTTCTTGGAGTGTCGCGTCAAACGTCACGGATTCGGACGGAGAGGAAACCTCGGGCACGGTCGGCTGGTCCACTATCGGCGGCACGCGGCGCGGCCGGGCAAGATGCGTCACCCCGGCCCGCTGAAGGCTCTCCAACCGCTGCAAAACCGCGCGCCGGAGCAAATCATTAGGAGTTGTGGTGTTCATGGCAAATCCTTTGTGGGCCGCTCGTTCCCAAAGAAAAACGGCCTACGGACGAGTATAAAACAACCCTGCCTCGGGTGAAACGGGGGTAGGAGCGACCGACCCAAGGGTGGTCGGCCGACGTATCATTCAGACGATCCGGCCGCCGATGGGCTATCGCTCGGGCGGCAGGTCAAATATCATAAATAGGATAAAACAGAGTATCTCGGCAACGTGAGATTAAACAAAGGCATTCGATGGGTGTCCCCCAAGTGGTTATTGTCGGTCGGCCCAATGTCGGCAAGTCCAGCCTGTTCAATTGGCTGGCCGGCAAGCGGCTGGCCATCGTCGATCCGACGGCCGGCGTCACGCGCGATCGCGTGACCCATCTGGTCGAGATCAACGATCGGTTCGTCGAGATCGTCGACACGGGCGGGATCGGCATCCAGGACACCGACCATCTGACCGAGCACGTCGAGCGGCAAATCCAAACGGCCATCGACGAGGCCGACGTGATCCTCTTCGTGGTCGATACGCTCCAGGGCATCGCGCCGTTGGACGAAGAGGTCGCCCGGCGGTTGCGCTACGCCGACGCGCCCGTGCTGTGCGTGGCCAACAAGACGGACCAGGAACACGTGCAGAGCCAGGCCGACGAGTTTTATCGCTTCGGGCGCAAGATCGTCGCCGTAAGCACCACGCAGAACCGCGGCCGGCAGCGATTGTTGGACGCCATCGCCGAGCGGCTGCCGCCCGAAACGGATGACAACAAAGGCGGCCCGGGCGAGCCCGAAATGCGAGTGGCCTTCGTCGGCCGGCGCAACACGGGCAAGAGCACGATGGTCAACACGCTGGTCGAAAGCCAGCGAATGATCGTGAGCGAGGTGCCCGGCACGACCCGCGACAGCGTCGACGTGCGTTTCGAGATGGACGGCAAGGGATTCGTCGCGATCGACACGCCGGGGTTCCGCCGACGGAAGGGAATGACCGAGGATCTCGATTTTTACAGCACCCATCGGGCCGAGCGGAGTATTCGCCGGGCTGACGTCGTGCTGTTGTTTTTCGACGGCACGCAACGAATCAGCAAGGTCGATCAGCAGCTTTGCGGCTACATCGCCGAGCAGTACAAGCCGTGCATTTTCGTGGTCAATAAGTGGGACTTGCTGGCCAAGACGATGCCCACCGGCAAGTGGGTCACGTACCTGCGCGACACGTTTCGCACGATGGCCCACGTCCCCATTGCGTTCGTCACGGGCCAGACGGGCCAGAACGTGAAGAATCTGTTGAACCACGCGCAGATGCTTTTCAAGCAATCGCGTCATCGGGTGAGCACGGCCGATTTGAATAAACTGATCGAGGCCGCGATGCAGCGGACCCCGCCGCCGATGATCCGAAGCTATCGGCCGAAAGTTTTCTACGGCACGCAGGTGGCCGTCCAGCCGCCGACCATTCTGTTGTTCTGCAACAATCCCAAGGCGTTTCCGGTGAGCTATCGCCGCTACCTGCTCGGGGTGTTCCGCGATCAACTCCCGTACGGCGAGGTGCCGATCAAGCTCTACCTGCGCCGGCGTGAAAGCGGTGGGCCTTCGGAGACCGAGGCGTGAGCGTCCGACGCGTACCTCGCCGAGTGGCCGTCGTCGGCGGTGGGATCGCCGGGCTGGCCGCCGCCCATCGGTTGATCGAGTTGGACCCTGCTTGTCAGCTTCGCCTGTTCGAGGCCGGCCCGCGGCTGGGCGGCGTGATTCAGACGGTCCACGAGCAGGGCTTTCAGATCGAACAGAGCGCCGACAACTTCATCACGACGACGCCTTACGGCGTTGAGTTGTGCCGACGGCTCGGGCTGGGCGATCAGTTGGTGCGGACCAATCCCGCGTGCCGCCAGGTCTATATTGTGCGGCGCGGCCGGCTTTACACGTTGCCCGAGGGGTTCTTGATGATGGCCCCGACGCGGCTGTGGCCGCTGGCGTTGACGCCGCTGTTGAGCCCTTGGGGCAAATTGCGTGCGGCGATGGAGTATTTTTTGCCGCCGCGCCGGGACGACGCCGACGAGAGCATGGCCGCGTTCGCCACGCGGCGACTGGGCCGCGAGACGTTCGAGCGGCTGGTCGAGCCGCTGGTCGGCGCGATCTACGCGGCCGACATGGAAAAACTTTCGGTCAACGCCACGCTGGCCCGATTCCGCGAGATGGAACGCGCCGACGGCAGCCTGATCCGCGCGATGCGACGCCAGATCCACGCGCGGCGCAAGTCGCATCGCGCCGCGCCCGAGAGCGGCGCGCGATATAGCCTGTTCGTCACGCTCCGCGACGGACTGGGCTCGCTGATCCAAGCGATCGCCGCCCAATTGCCCCAGGGCAGCGTACGGCTCGATGCGTCCGTCGAGCGGATCGAACGCATCGCGGGCGGCGCGTGGCGAGTCCAGTCAGGCAATACTGAAGAAACGTTCGACACGGTGATCCTCGCCACGTCGTCCTATGTTTCCGCTCAACTGCTCGCTCCATTGGACGACGAACTAGGGCAACTGCTCGGCCAGATCGAGCACTCGGGCACGGCCATTGTCTCGCTCGGGTTCGACCGTCGGCAGATCGCCCATCCGTTGGCCGGGGCGGGCGCGGTGGTCGGGCGAATCGAAAGGAGTCCCATCCTGGCGATCAGTTTCAGCAGTCAGAAATATCCCCATCGCGCGCCGGAAGGCAAAACGGCCCTTCGGGTGTTCGCCGGCGGGGTCCGCGCGCCGGAAATGGCCCAGATGGACGACGACCGGCTTGTGGCAATCGTGCTGGGCGAGTTGCGCGGGTGGCTGGGGATCTCGGGCGAGCCCGTCCACGTCCGCACGGCCCGATGGCCGCGGACCATGCCGCAGTATCACGTGGGCCACCAAGAGCTGGTCGCGAGGATCGAGGCCCGCGCGGCCGAACTGCCGGGCCTGGCCTTGGCCGGCAACGCCTATCGCGGCGTAGGCATCCCCGACTGCATCCACAGCGGCGAACAAGCGGCCGCGTGCGTGATGAGGTAGGGTGGGCATCGCCCACCAAAAAATTTCGGCGACCGGGCGTCTGGACCGGGTGTGCCACTGCTTGCGGAAAACCGAGAACGCTTGGATCGGCGCGCCGGCACTGCTTGCCGGAAAGCGTGGTCGTGCCAGGAAGCCGCAAGCAGTGTGACGCGGGACGGCTTGGAACGGTTTGCCAGGCAAGCAGATGGCACACCGCGTTGGCGACCTTTCAGCGCAGGGCGGTTGGGCCATAGCGCAGCGGTGGCCCAGAGGGGCAAAGGCGGCGGTGGGCGATGCCCACCCTACGGCCGATTATTTGCGGTGGCGGATTTTG
>DATECS010000179.1:0-8198 GCA_035286785.1 Thermoguttaceae bacterium
AAACACGTAGTCCACGCATAAACGGCCATTCCGAAGTTTTGGGCCATGTCGGTGCCGTAGTCGCGCAGCGGTTTGGCGAGCAATCCATGACCGACAAGCCATTGGCCGGTCGGGCCGGTCAGCGCCGTGTGCATGGCCGAGGCCAGCGTGCCCGACACCAGTCCGATGAACGCCCCGTGGCCGGTCGTCCGCTTCCAGAACATGCCCAGCAGGAACGTGGCGAACAGCGGCGCGTTGACAAAACTGAAGACCATCTGGATGAAATCCATGATGTTGTTGAACTGCGAGGCCATGTAGGCCGTGCCGATGCTCGCCAGGATGCCGAACACCGTCGCCATGCGGCCGACCCAAAGGTAATGTCGGTCGCCGCGATTCGGCAAAATGTAGCTCTGATAAATGTCGTACGTCCAGACGGTGTTGAACGCGGTGACGTTGCCCGCCATGCCCGACATGAAGGAGGCCATCAGCGCCGTGAGCCCCAGGCCCAACAGACCGGTGGGGAAGTACTGGATGAGCATCATGGGCACGGTCATGTCGTAGTCCAACTCGACCCGGCCCTGTTTGTCGGTTTTAACGCGGTAGACGGTCTTTTCGACGCCGTCGATCGTTTGGGTGACGGGCTTGGGGTCCAACTTCGGCGGGATCAGCCCGACGCACGGCGGCGCGAGCTTTGTGTCGAACACCGACTCCGCGGTCGGTGGATCCGTCGCCGGAAAAACGCCTTCGTGCGGTTGGGCGACCAACGCGATCATGCCCGGCACGACCACGATGATGGGAATCAGGATTTTGGGAATGGTGGCCAGCACGGGCGTTCGCCGCGCGGCCGACATCGACTCGGCCGCCATCGCCCGCTGAACGACCAGGAAGTCGGTACACCAGTAGCCGAAGGCCAGGACGAACCCCAGGCCGACGACCATGCCGAACCATTCGACGTTCATGGGGTTGGACGCCTCGGAATCCATGCATGCCCAAACGCTCGTCCAGGCGTTGGGAGGATAGTGCTGGGGAGCCGCCTGGGCGAAGTCGGCCAAGCGAGCCTTCAGGCCGGTCCATCCGCCCATTTCCCAAAGCCCCAGCAACGTCAAGGGCAGGAAGCCGAGCACGATGAGGAAGAATTGCAACACCTCATTGTAAATGGCCGACGTCAACCCGCCCAGGAACACGTAAACCAGCACCACCGCGGCCGAGACCCACACGCATAGGCTGAAGTCCCAGTTCAACAGGATCTGCATCAGTTTGGCCAGGGCGTACATCGAAATGCCCGACATAAACACCGTCATCACGGCGAAGGAAATGGCGTTGAATCCCCGGGTCTTTTCGTCGAAACGAAGCTTGAGATACTCGGGCACGGACCGGGCCTTCGAACCGTAATAGAAGGGCATCATGAAGACCCCGACAAACACCATGGCCGCCACCGCCCCGAGCCAGTAGAAATGGCAGGTCAACATGCCGTATTTCGCCCCGCAGGCCCCCATGCCGATCACCTCGTTCGCGCCCAGATTGGCCGACACGAACGCCAGGGCCGCGATCCACGCGGGAATCGACCGGCCCGAGAGGAAGAAGTCGGTGCTGGTCTTCATGTACCGCTTCAAAACGATGCCGATGCCCAGCACGAACACCGCATAGACGATCAGCACGAGGTAATCAACGTGACCAAGATTGACGGTGGGCATGAAAACGTCCTTTCTGTTAGGACGGAGTGTAACCGAGCCGCGCCGGGAAGGCAAGGTTGGCCGGTTTCCTGAACGAGTTCAGGAGGTCGGGAACTTTTTGCGACTATGTTTTGCGGTCGGGAAAAGGTTCCCGCAGCACATCGACCTGCCCTGCTGTCTTCCTGATCAGGCCCTGCAATTCCGACAGGAAGGGACAGATGGGATCGGCTTGATAATATACCCGATTCCCATCCTTGCGCCGGCTGAGAATGCCCGCCTTGACCAGGGCCGCCAAAGACGTTTGAAGCGTCGAGGGACGCACGTTCAATCGATTGGCCAAATCGCTCAGATACCACGATCGGTCGGGTTGCAGAACCGTAACGGCCAGCAGCCCTTGCACGGTCTTGGAAATCAGGCAATCGAGGGGGCTTGATTTACGCATATCACGTAATAATATACGTCATTTTCGTAAAACGCAAGGCCGCCTAAATGCCTGCGGATGTCGACTTTCAGGCAATCCAACCCCCTAATCCCCTCAGGATTACCAATTTCCAAATATCGCCTACTTCTTTTTGGGATGTTATTTCCGACCGAGCTTGCGGTAATATAATCGGCAGCTTGTCGGGAATCACCGGGCATCGGGAAGTCCCACAATCGCGCACAATCGTGCCATGCATTGAATCGACGAAGGGAAAACCACCCATGCGAGCATCGGCGTCTCGTAAAGCGGCGTTTTGGGCAGGCGTGCTGGTCGTGGCGTGTCTATCGGCTGGGGCCGCGAAGTTCAAGTCGGCCGCCGAGGCCGTGGAAGAAGGCGACAAGGCACAGGCCGAGGGGAAGTTCGATGCTGCCTTGTCCGCCTACACCGAAGCCATCCGTTTGGATCCTAAAGACCCGCTGGCATACAATCGCCGCGCGGCGGTTCACTTCGAACAAGGCAAGCTGAACCAAGCGATCACGGACTATAACAGCGTCCTGCGACTCGATCCGAAGGATGCCGGCGCTTACTTTGGACGAGGCCGGGCGTTTGCGGAGAAAAAGAAGTTCGACATTGCCGTCGCCAACTTGACACACGCCATCCAGCTCGACCCGAAATACGCCCTCGGGTATGAATGGCGGGCAGCGGCCCACTTGGCCAACGGCGATTTCGACAAAGCTGTTGCGGATTACTCCGAAGCGATTCGACTTGTCGAAAAACCCGACTCTGAAATGTATTGCAACCGCGGCATCTCCTATGGAAAAAAGGGCGAACGAGACAAGGCCCTGGACGATTATTCGGAGGCTATTCGCCTTGATCCAAAGAATTCCAAGGCGTATCGCTGTCGGGCTTATCTCTTTTTCGAGAAGGGGTTTTTCGACAGAGCAATCGCTGACTACTCGGCGGCCATTCAGCATGTTCGGAATAATGCAGAGTTGTTCCACGATCGTGCAATGGTTTACGGCGTCCAGGGCAAGTGGAACGAGACCGTTGCGGACTTGACCGAGGCGATGCGAATTCAACCGAATGTTGCCATTTTTTACTATAAGAAAGGGAGAGCTGAATGCGAACGAGGCAAATCGGACAACGCCGTCGCCGATTTCTCCGAGGCCATTCGTCTCGACCCAAAATGCGCCAACGCTTATTGTTCACGAGGTTATGTCTATGGTGCAATGAAGAAGGAATACGACAACGCCGTCACGGATTTCACCGAGGCCATCCGCCTATCCGAGAACCCCGATGCCTCCATGTATTGTTTGCGAGGCCGGGCTTATCTCGAAATGAGCAATTGGGATAAGGCGATCACTGATTTCACGGAAGCCTTGCGGCTTGATCCCAAGAATCTTCATGCTTTATGCAGCCGCGCCTATGCGTATGACAAGAAGGGCAAGCCAAACAAAGCCATCGCCGATTACTCGGGGGCAATACGTCTTTACCCAAATGCGAATGTGCTGAAGCGTCGAGCCACCTTGTATTCTGCCACAAGCGAGTGGGACAAGGCCATAGCCGATTTCACCGAGTCGCTGCAACTCAACCCTGAAGATGTTGACTCTTATTTGAATCGCGCATCTATATATGAAGTTAACGGCGAGTCAGGCAAAGCTCTCGCCGACTACTCGGAAGCAATTCGCCTCGCCCCGGATTGTGCAAACAACTACTGGATGCGAGGTCATATCTATAGTATGAGAAAGGAATACGACAAAGCCGCCACCGACTATGCCGCCGCGATCCGTCTAGACACTAGAGATCCCAAGGTTTTCTGGAGGATGTACGACAGAGTCATCGCCGAGTTGACCGAAGCAATCCGTCTGGACCCAAAAAACGCCGCCGCCTACCACACCCGCGGTCTCGCCCATCAGAAGAAGGGCGAAAACGATAAAGCCAAAGCGGATTTTGCCAAGGCCAAGGAACTCGGCTACAAGCCCGACGACGCCACCGAGTAGGGTGATGGGGCGAGCGTTGATGGCCAAGGGTGTTTCCACGTCACGGGACGTTTTTCACGCGAGGGACGCTGTTGGCCGCCCTCGCCCCACCATGTCAAACGCGCGGTGGGGCGATCGGAGCTCGATCCGCGCGAGATGGTTTTGCCGCGTCTTTCGCTCGCTCCGATCGCCCCACCCTACATCTACTTCGATCGCCCCATCTACATGTGCTGTTTTCGTGCTTTTCGCGTCTTTCGTGGTTTCTAAAGCAAATCCGGCGCGAACCCATGTCGCAACGTGTTCTCCGTGCAGGATCGCGGTTCGACGAAGTGGAGCAGGTAGTCCGCTCCGCCCGCCTTGGTGCCGCCGCCGGACAGGCCGAAGCCGCCGAACGGTTGGCGGGCGACCAGGGCGCCGGTGATGCCGCGATTGATGTAGAGGTTGCCCACGCGGAACTCGCGCCGCGCGGCGGTCAGGTGGGCCGGCCGTCGGCTGAACACGCCGCCGGTCAGCTTGTAGACGCTGCCGTTGGCGATTTCCAACGCCTCGTCGAACGTCTTGGCCCGCATCACCGAGAGCACCGGGCCAAAAATCTCCTCCTGGGCCAGTTGATGCTCGGGCCGGATGCCCGAGAAGATGCACGGGCCGACGACCGGCTTGCCAATTTTCTCCTCCAGACCGGCCGGCACGTCCAACGCCACTTCGAGCCGCCCTTCGCCGCGGCCGATTTCGATATACTCGCGGATTTTCGCGGCGGCCGACTCATCGATCACCGGTCCCACGTCGGTGGCCGGATCAGCCGGGTCGCCCACCACCAACGATCGGGTCGATTCGACCAGCCGCGACAGAAACACGTCGTACACCGCGTCGAGCACGATCACGCGGCTGCACGCCGAGCATTTCTGGCCGCTGTAGCCGAACGCGCTTTGCCGCACGCCGGAGACCGCCTCGTCCAGATCGGCCGACTCGTCGACAATGATCGCGTTTTTGCCGCCCATCTCGCAGACGACCTTCTTGACCAACGCCTGGCCCTCGGGCGTTTCGCCCGCGGCGCGGAGAATGTCGAGCCCGACTTCCTTCGAGCCCGTGAACGCGATGGTCGCCACGCGCGGATCGCGGACCAGGGCGTTGCCGATCACGCGGCCCGGCCCGGCCAGGAATTGGAGCACGTCGGCCGGCACCCCGGCTTCCCAGAGAATCTCGCACAGAAGCCGCGCAATGCCGGGCGTCTGGGTCGAGGGTTTTACAATGACCGTGTTGCCCGTCGCCAGCGCGGCCAACGTCATGCCCGCGCAAATGGCCAGCGGAAAATTCCACGGGCTGATGACCACGGTCACGCCGCGCGGCTGATACCAGGTTTCATCCAACTCGCCGACGAACCGGCCCAAACGTTTCGAGCGGAACAGCCCGACGGCCTCGCGGGCGTAGTACTGGGCGAAATCGATCGCCTCGCAGAGATCGGCGTCGGCCTCGCGCCACGTCTTGCCGCCCTCGCGGATCATCACGGCCGACAGTTCGTCGCGACGGCGCTGCATGATCCGGGCCGCTTCGATCAACAGGGCCGAGCGGTCCCTCGCGTCGCGGTCGCGCCACGGGCCCAACGCGGCCGCCGCGCGGCCCACCGCGGCCTTGGCTGTTTCGGCCGTGGCGTTGGCTTCCACCTTGGGTACACTGACGGAAGCCACGGCCCGGGCGAAATTCTCTCGCTCATCGGCCCGAGAAAAATCACGCAGCGACTCGTTGAAAAACGGCCGCCCGTGGTCCAATCCCTCGACCGTCGCGCTCAACTGATGACGCCGGCCCAACCGCTCGCAGACGGCCTCGGTCGTGTCGGGCTCTCCGGCGTCGGGGGCCGAATGGGGCGAGGCCAATAACTGGTCGTCCGAGGCGTTCTCGAAAAATCCGGCCCGCAGCCACGACTGGTTTGACGTGTTCTCCAACAATCGCCGGACCAGATAGGCCATGCCGGGAATCATCTGGCCGATGGGCACGTACTCGCGCAGCCGCAGGTCGCGCTGGTGAATGGCCACCTTCAACGAATCGGCCATGCCCCAGAGCATCTGCACTTCCAACGCCGACGGCGGCAGCCCGTATTGCTCCAACAGGGCCAGCGTCCAGGCAATCGACCGGACGTTGTGCGACCCGAGAGCCAACTTCACGCCGCCCTCGCTCTTGTCGCGCGGCACGGCCTGGAGGAACATCTCGGCCATCCGCTCGAAACAGGCGTCGGTCTGACGCTTGTCGGTCCAGACCGGCACGGGCCAGCCCATCTGCTCGGCCCGGGTGACTTCATAGTCCCAATAAGCTCCCTTGATGAGCCGCACCGTGATCTGGCGGCCGGTTCCCTTGGCCCAATTGATGATCCGCCGGGCGTCCTCCTCGCCGCTTCGCAGATATGACTGAATGGCCAACCCGGCGGGGAAGTCGATCTCCGACGCGCAGTGCTCGAACAGCGAGAACGTCAGGTCCTTCAGGGTCGATTGCTCGACGTCGAAGTTGATCAGCACGTTTTGACGCGCGGCCGACTCCAGGATCGGCCGGAGCCGTTCGAACAGCCGGGCGATCGTGCCGTTGAAATCAATCGGATCGGGCCGCACGTCGAGCGAACTGATCTTGATCGACACATTGGCTCGTGGAATGGGGCCCAGGTGGTCGGTTTCCAGTCCCGGCGAGGCGTTCCATCGGGCCACTTCGCGGGGCAGCGTTTCCAACAGGTCGAGATAGCGCCGCTGATATTCGTCGGCCTCGACGTTGCTCAAGCAGGCCTCGCCGACCAGATCGACGCTGAACGCGCTGCCCGCGTCCCAGAGCTTGCGGAGCGTGGCGACCGTGCCCGCCGCGTCGGTGCCCGCGATGAAATTGCCGGCCAGTGCCGTGATGCGGTTGCTGATCGTCTTGGCCATGAGCCCCTTGGCGATGCGACCCGCCTTGAGCCCCAGATCCATACCGGGCGGCAGTTTGACGCCGGGCTGAGTCAGATAATCCACCAGACAGTCATAGACGGCCGTTGACGAGCGGAGCATCGGAAAGGCGTCGACGAACCGGAACAATTGCACTTTGAAGGCCGGATCCTTCATCGTGAAGTTCATCATCTGGTCGTTCCAGAACCGGGTGGAAAACCAGCCCGCCTTGTACTCCCGGGCCGCGCCCAACAACGACCGGCCGATGACGTGGGCCCTCGCTTCAACGGCGCCGCGGTTATCCGTCGACGAAGGATGTTCAGGCGATGCAAGATGATCCGACCGTTCCATGAGTGTGACTCCGTGATTTCTGTTCAGTGACGTCAGAGTAGTTGAGTTAATTAAAGCTCCAAACAACCGCGAAAACGAACGCGACGATCGGGGCAACGAATGAATCGTAGTAGAGTGGCACGAACCAGCGATGGCGGCGAGACAGTATTTCGGGGAGACGGAACATGGAGAGTGCCCATAGCAGACTCTTCATATAAGCCACCCCAGGTCTTTGGCCCGTCATTTCCATGCACTGCTCCCAAAGGATTCTGAGCATCTTGGTAAACATCGGAATTCCCACGACGATCACAGTGACGGCCATGAACACGATTTCCGGCCAAGTGAGAATCCGTGGTTTGGATGAATCTGGGGAAGCCCGATGCAATTCCAAGATGCTTAGGATGCAGTAGCCCCAAAGCCAAACTGGAATGGCTAAATATGTGATCATTGGTAATTGAAGATTCGGGAGGGCCGGTTCCGTTTCAGAGCACGGCGACTGGACCTGTTCATCTGGGCGCTCGGTGACATGGAAATCCGAATCGCGCAATCCGGCGGACGTCGTGCCGCACTTCCAGCAGACGTCGAATTGGTCTTCGTGTTGTTCGGTACAAGCGGGACACCGCCACATGGGCGTCACCTTGGGGGACGGCAAGGTTATGCCGTTTTCAACGTGCCGGATGGGGGCGTTTTGCGCAAAATCAGTTTAGCCCGGGGCATCGTAACATCGGGAACGGTGGTGGGACAAGGCCCCCGAGGCCAGGAAACCGTGGTCAGACTCACCGGTCCCGGAGCGTTGCCAGGCGACCGACGCCGGGGTATCATGGGCTGGCGTCCGAAAAGTTCACCGGCATGATCCGAGCCGCGACCGTAAGGGAGCGGTAGGGTTACGTAAATAGGTGGCGTACCGCTCCCTTAC
>DATECS010000180.1:0-3207 GCA_035286785.1 Thermoguttaceae bacterium
AACGCCGCGAACGAGCGCCGTCGCAAGTCGGCCATGCCCATTCGATCGAGCGCTTCGAGCGCGTCGCGGCGTCCGGCCGATCCGTACCAACCCATCAGCCCGGCCGGACCTGGCCTTCCCAGACAGCCCATCAGCACCACGTCCATCACCGTGACGGGAAACTGGGGATCGTGCTCGGCGCGCTGTGGCATGTAGCCCATCCGAAGCCGGGCGTCCACCGGCGAGCGGCCGAAAACCTCGATCCGGCCCGCGTCGGGCCGCAGCAGCCCGAGGATCAGCCGCAACAGCGTCGTCTTGCCGCCGCCGTTGGGGCCCACGATCGAGATCGACTCGCCCCGGGCAATCGACACGTTGACCTGCTCCAGGACTGGAATCGAGCCGAAGGAAAACGAGACATCCTCGATCGACACGGCGGGTGAAGGATCCGTTTGGAACTGTGACATGGTTTGATCCCGCTATTTGTCCGACATCCCCGACACGATGGCGTCGGCAATGCGCCCGAGATTTTCCACCGCGTCTTCGGCCAGCGGATCGACCTCGGCCAGCCGGCCGCCGATCGCGTCGGCGACGATCTGAGCGCCGCGCCGGTCGAATTGTTTTTGCACGAAAATCACTTGGGCCTTGTCCTCGCGGGCCTGGCGAGCCAACTCGCGCAGGTGGCGGGCGCTGGGCGCGTGGCCGCCCATCTCGACCGCCTTTTGCCGCAAGCCGTAGGCGTCGCAGAAATAGCCGAACGCCGGATGGAAGACGTAGACGGCACGGCCGCGATACGGCGCGAGCTTCGCCCGATTCGCGGCGTCCATCCGGTCGATCGATACGAGGGTCTCCTTCAACCGGCGGCGGAAATCGGCCGCGTGGGCCGGATCGACCTTCGCCAGGGCGTCGGCCGTGTTGCGGGCGATGGCCCGGAGACCGTCGGGCGAAAGCCAGACGTGCGGATCGCCGTCGGATTGGCCGGCGTCGTGGTCGTGGCCGGCTTTGGGATCATGGCAACACTCGGGCGCGGGCAGTCGCGCGAGCCCGCGGACCGAATCGACGATTTCCATAGTGGGCAACTGGCCGTGGACCTTTGCCAGCAAGGGTTTTTCAAACGGCATGCCCACGGTGAGAAAAATCTTCGCGCGGCCCAATGCCCGAACCTGCTTCGGCGTGGGAACGAACAAATGGGGATCCTGGCCCGCGCTCACCATGCAATGAACCGTCACCTGGGGCCCGCCGACCGCGCGAACCACCGAGGCCTGCGGCGGCACGCTCACAAAAACGTCCGCCGGCGCCGCCGCGGACGGCGCGGAATCAAGCCGCGCGGCGATCAACCCGCTCAGGAACACGACGATCAAGGTCGTTTTCGACAGTCGAAACATTATGCAATCTCGATTCGCTTCTATTGTGGACACAACGGCTTGGTGCTCATCCTCGCTTCCGGTGACGTTTGCCGGGGGAGTCCGCTTCGGTGACGCACACCAGATGAATCGCGCGGCAGTCGTCGCACCGTTGGACGTGATGACGCTCGGAAAAACGCTTCCAGTGCTCCTGCTGCTCGGGCGAGAGCGTACCGGTCCCCTGGCATAACGGGCACGCGCGGTCCATGGCCGTCTGGATCGCCTGGCGGATGAACTCCGATCGGTTGGGCACGTCGCGCAAGGCTTCCCAAAGCGACTGATCGACCTTGAACGTGACGATTTCCTGTTTTTTGTCTCCGGCCACGGCGCGTACCCTCTTCGTTGCCTCGCCCCGAGGATATTACTTTATATTACCGGATGGTCCGGCAGGCAAGGGGTGTCTCCGGAAGGCGAACGCAAGTTCAACGTGTGCCACTGCTTGCAAAACCACCGACCGACGTTGGACCCGCTCAATGACACTGCTTGCCGGGAAACGTCGTCGTGCCGGAAAGTCGCAAGCAGTGTGACGCGGCGCCGGCTATCCAATCCGTTTCGTGGCAAGCAGTGGCACACTATTGCCGGGCCCTCGCTTGCGCTTCGGGTTGGTATGACGAGGAGAGAACCGGCCTATCGATGAACGGCTTATCGGCCGAGCCAATCGACGCCCGAAAGCGAGGCCAGGGCCAACTGGAGGGTGTGCGTCCCATCGCGCCCGTGTCCTTGGGCGATCAGGGCCAGGTAGAGTTGGTGAACCAGCGCCAGGCCCGGCATGGACAGGCCCATCCGCCGCGACTCCTCCAGCGCGATGCCCATGTCCTTGACGAAGTGCTCGACGAAGAAACCGGGCTCGAACCGATTGTCGATGATTCGCGGGGCGAGATTCGCCAGCGACCAGCTTCCCGCCGCGCCGGAGGCGACCGACTGTAGCACCGTGGAGAGATCCAAACCGGCCCGATAGCCGTAGAGCAGCGCCTCGCAGACGCCGACCATGTTGCCGGCGATGAGGATTTGGTTGACCATTTTCGCGTGCTGTCCGGCGCCGGGCCCTCCTTGGCGAACGATGGTCTTGCCCATCGCCCGCCAGCAGGGCGCGAGGGCTTCGACGACCTGGGCATCGCCGCCGACCATGATCGACAGCGTGGCTTGGCGCGCCCCGACGTCGCCGCCCGAGACCGGCGCGTCGACCGCGTGAACGCCCCGTGCGGCGGCCATCTTGGCGATCTCGACGGCCAGCGACGGCTCGCTCGTCGTCATATCGACGATCACCTTGCCCGGCGAGCAGCCGGCCAGCGCTCCCTCGGGCCCAAGAATCACGGCCCGGACGTCGGCCGGATAGCCGACGATCGTGAAAACGACGTCCGACGCCTCGGCCACTTGCCGCGGTCCGTCGGCCCAGCGGGCGCCCGCGGCGAGCAGCGGCTCGGCTTTCTCCCGCGTGCGGTTATGGACCGTCGCCGAAAATCCGGCGTCGAGCAAATGGCCGCACATGCTCCGGCCCATCACGCCCGTGCCGATCCACCCGATGCGCGTGACGCCGGGAACCACCTGAATGACACTCATGGCCAACATCCTCCTAAGGCGGAATGCGTCTCGTTATCTTCTCGCGTCACCACGTGAGCAACGTGCGACATATCAGCATACTAACCCGAAGCGCAAGCGAGGGACAAAAATTGGCAGCGCACCACGCCAGTGTGCCCTCGCTTGCGCTTCGGGTTAGTATGGAGCACAAATACACGACGAGTCCGAAGATAACGGGAGCCGGCCGGGTGTGCAACCCGGGCAAGCCGCATGGGTGGGCGAGAAGACGTTTTGCTCGACGGCCCCGCTC
>DATECS010000181.1:0-2525 GCA_035286785.1 Thermoguttaceae bacterium
TTCGACGTGGCCATCGAGTGCGTCGGCGTCGAGGCCACCGTGGACGCGGCCATCGAGAACATCGCCAAGGGCGGGCGGATCGTGGCGGTCGGGAATTTCCCCGAGAAACCGCGAGTCAACGTGTCGCTGATTCAGGACCGCGAACTGAGCCTGATCGGCACGTTGATGTACAAGCACGAGGACTACCGCCGGGCCGTCGAACTGCTCGACGCCGGCGCGGTCGTCACCGGGCCGCTCGAAACGAAGCACTTTCCGTTCGAGCGGTATTTGGAGGCTTACCAGTACATCCTTGGGCGGAATGGGCGGTGCATGAAGGTGTTCATTGACCTTTGACGGGGGCGGCACGTGGTGGGGCGATCGCGGCGGGGAAGGTTTGGGAACTGGTTTCGCCGTTTGTGTCGCCGCGATCGCCCCACCCTACATGTCTGGAGGGACGCGCTTCGTCGCGTCCATTCACGGCCACGACGGAGCGTGGCCCTCCATCCGTGGCGTGGAGAAACCACGGTGGATGACTTCCATTTTTACCGTCTCCCCGGAGAAATTTCAGGATGGGAGCGGACGGTTCGAGGATCGCGCGCCCCTCGGCGCCGTGTTGACGCTGCGTGACGATTGAAATACAATGAGTCGCTTGGTGATCGAACATGCGCGGGGCGGCGTCATCGGCGCGGGTGAAGCTTTACACGAGAAGACAAGGACGCAAGATGCGCGCTAGAGCGATTTCGTGCGGCTTGACTCCCTCGCGCCGTCGTTGGTTCATCCTGGGCATCGCTTTCGGCGCGCTGGTGTTGAACTATTTCGATCGCCAGATCGTTGCCGTCCTCAGCGTGGAGTTAAAGGACGCATTTGGCGTTGGCGACCGCGGCTACGCGATGATCGCGAACGTGTTCTTGATCTGCTACGCGATCTCGTACCCGGTCGGCGGGTGGCTTGTCGATCGATTCGGCGCGCGAATCATGATGCTCTTGGCGATCGTCACGTGGTCCGCCGCGTGCATCGGCACGGGCTTGAGTCGGGCATTGGCCCCATTCCTCTTCTTTCGCGGCATGCTCGGGATCGCGGAGCCGACGGCCTATCCGGCGCAATTGCGCGCGGTGGCCGCGTGGTTTCCCGGCACGCTGCGGGCAACGGCGAACAGCTTCTGCCAGGCGGGCAGCTCGATCGGCGCGATTGCCGCGCCGCCGCTGGTGGCGTTCCTGGTGTTCCATTTTAATTGGCATACGGCCTTCATCGTTCCCGGGCTTGTGGGTTTCGGCGTGGCCGCGTGTTGGTGGCTCATCTACCGCGATCCACCGGCCGAAATCGCGGAGGAAACCTTGCCGTCGGCGTCCACCCAGGCGACCTTCACCTGGCCCCAACTCTGGCGCACCCGCACGCTCTGGGGATTTCTCCTTTGGCGGTTCGTGAGCGACCCGGTGTGGTATTTTTGCATTTTCTGGCTGCCGGGCTACCTCCGGAAGAGCATGGGTCTGTCGCTGGGGGAAATTGGCACGGTCGCCTGGATTCCGTTTCTCGCGGCCGATCTCGGGGCGCTGCTCACATCGGCTTGCTCCGACAGCTTGGTGCGGCGCGGCGTCGAACCGTTGCGGGCCCGAAAGCTCATGCTCACGGCGGCGGCCTGTTTCGCGCCGCTTTGCGCGGTGATTCCCTATCTGGGAAACACGGCGGCCGTGCTGGCTGTTTTCAGCATCGTCGCCATCATGTGCCTGACCTGGCTTTTCAACCTCGGGGTGGTGGTGGCCGAGACGTTTCCCGCCGCCAACGTGGGCGGCGTGGTGGGCATTGCCGCCGGTTTTGGCGCCGCGGGAGGCATCGTCTTCAACGCGATCGTGGGCGAGGCCTCGGAGGGATTCGACTTGACGCCGATGTTCGCCGTCATGGCCGTTCTCCATCCGCTGGCCACCGTCATCCTTTGGACGATGATCCGCCGCGAACGTCCGCCGCGGAAAGCAACGTCCGCCACATACCACCTCGACGCGCCGCCGAGCGCCTAACTTCTCCACCCGTCACGAAAAAGGACAGTGTCAGCCGTGTCCAAGAAACGAACGACAACGCCTCCCTCGGCGACGGTCCGACGGAACGGACGGACCGACGAGGACGGGCTTCCCCGGGTGGCGGTGGTCGTCGAGACTTCGCACTCCTACGGGCGCGAGATTTTTCGCGGCATCACGCGATACATCCGCGAGAACAATCCTTGGTCGGTCTTCTTCGTCGAGCGCAGCTTGTGCGACGGAGTGCCCAAGTGGCTTCGGAAATGGTCGGGCCACGGCATCATCACGCGCGTCAGTACGCCCGACATCGCCGAGTTCATGGCCCACCGCAACATTCCGGTGGTGGATCTCAACCAGCAGCTTGGGGGCCTCGGCGTTCCGCAGATCACGAACGACCACGCGGCCATCGGACGCCTGGGGGCCGAACATCTGCTCCAGCGAGGATTCCAGCACTTCGGATTCGTCGGGCACGACGGAATGAGCTGGTCCGACGGCCGGCGCGACGCTTTTCTTCAAGTCGTCACGGAGGCCGGCGGC
>DATECS010000182.1:0-7974 GCA_035286785.1 Thermoguttaceae bacterium
TTTTTCGCGGCTCGGTTTTTTGAGTCGGTTTCCGGACACCCTTGTTTATTGAATCACGCTATTTTTATCGATCGGAATGGATTCGGCCAGACGTCCCGGGCGAAGATCGACGCCGGAGGCGACCGAATCGGCCGCCGGGGCGAAGTAGGGGATTCTTCGCGCGACGTCGTCGATGACGGCGGACGGCTGGTAGAGACCTTCGAGGCCCGACAGTTGCCACAGTAGGGTTCCTTCGCCCAACACGCCTCGCGGCGGACGTACGGCCCAATCGCAGGTTTGTAGCCGGTCCGTGGCGTTCACGTAGGAACCGGCCCGTTCGGCCGACGCGGCGCCGGGCAGCTCGAACGCGGCGAGGTTCGACAGCGGCGAGGGGAACAAATCCTGGACCACCAGCGTTTGGACCTTGGCAAAACGCGCGGCGGTGGCCTCGTCGATCCACGGCTTGCGATAGCCGCCGGAGAACCAGACCGCGCGGAACGCTCGGGCGTCGAGCAGGCCGAGCAGTTGGGCGAACGTCGTGACGCGGCCCGCCAACCCGGCGATCACTTGCTCGACGCCCCGCCGGTTGGGACATTTTTCGGCGCGGATCGTGAATCCGCCGCGGAACGTCTCGTCCTGGCTGGCGGTGGGCACGGGCCCCAGCACGAGCGTTGCCTCGGGATCGATTCCACGGACGTAGGTGGCCAGGAGATAGGCTTCCTCGACCGTGAGAAACGGCGAGAGGACGGCGGCGATCGGACCGCCCAAGTGCCGCAATCGCTGGTTCAGTTCGACGGCCAGACCGTGGTTGTCGACCGGCGTGGCGGAGCCGTTTTCGCGGCGCCGCGCAACAGTCAATCGGTTGGGATCGTGGAGGTAGGCCCAGCCGTAGCGGCCCTCGTCGCACATCCACCAGCGGTTGACCGCCCGGTTCTCGCGCGGCCGCAGACGCCACACACGCTGTTGGTTTTCGTCGATCCAGATCGAGCAGCCGGTCGAGCAGCCGGTGCAAATGCCCTCGTGCGAGCGCAGGAACCAGACCCGTTGTTTATAGAGAAACTCCTTGTCGCCCAGCGCGCCCACCGGGCACAGATCGACGACGTTGCCCGATAGGCGGTTTTCCAACGGGAAACCTTCGACGACGTCGATTTCGGAGCTGGCGCCGCGCCCGGTGACCATCAATTCACTCGTGCCGCTCACCTCCCGGGTGAACCGGACGCAACGGCTGCACATAACGCATCGATCGACGAACAACGTAATGTGCGTGCCCAGGTCGCGCCGGCGGCTCGTTTTTGGACGCACGTCCGCGCGGCGTTCGGGCTGGCCGTAATCGAAGTGATGATCCTGCAGGTAGCACTCGCCCGCCTTGTCGCAAATGGGGCAGTCGATCGGGTGGCGCAGCAAGAGGGCTTCCTCGACCATTGCGCGGGCCTGGGCCACCTTCGGCGTATTGGTCACGAAAACGGTCCCGTCCACCGCCGGCATCTGGCACGCCGGGACAAGCTTGGGCAGCATGTTGATTTGGCCCGTTTTTGCGTCGCGCGTTCCGTATTCGACGAGACACATGCGGCAACTACCGGCCACGGGCAGGCCCGGGTGCCAGCAATAGCGCGGGATCTCGATGCCGACGCGAGCGGCGGCTTCGATGCCGTTGAGCCGCTCGTTGTCGTCGATTTCGAGCCGGTGGTCGTCGATCGTGATGATGGCCATGACGCGTGATAACTCTCGTAGGTCAGGCTGTGCCTGACACTGTGGGACTCATTTGGTTTTGTATTCTGCTATCCGTCGTTAAGCCGCAATCGCCGTACACTATAACTTTCTCTAGCCCAGGCGTTTACGCCTGGGACGCGAGAGACAACTATCGTTTTTTTCCAGCCCCTTTAGGGGCTTTGCCGGTCCTCATTGCGCCCCTAAAGGGGCTGAAAAATAAAATCACACATGAAGGGGCGTCTTTCGTCCCAGGCGTAAACGCCTGGGCTAGAGAAAAACGCCTGGGCTAGAAAAAATTGATTTTGACGCGATATCCTCCCTTGTTCAGGACTTGCGGAACATGACTTTCCAGGTTAGTTCGATTGGGTTGTGTTTGACATGGGTTGTCAGGCACAGCCTGACCTACGCGTGGTTTAAGAACAGCACCGGCCGTGTTTCTTGATAGCCCGTGGGGTTCGTTTTCTTGATGTACTCTTCGAGTTCGCCGCGGAACTTGCGCACCGCCGTCTTCATGGGCCAGGCGGCGCCGTCGGCTAGGCCGCAGATGGTCGAACCGGGCATGATGCCGAGGAAATCGCTCATTTCGAGCAGTATATCGAGATCCGCCAATCGTCCGCGGCCCGCTTTGATTCGCTCGACTAGTTCAAGCGACCAGCGGGTGCCCTCGCGGCAGGGCGTACACTGGCCGCAGCTTTCGTGGTTGAAAAACCGGCAACTGTTGTGCAGGAAATCGACGATCGGATACGTTTCGTCCAACACCATCATGCAGCCCGTGCCGAGGCCGAGGCAGCCGGCCCGCATCGGGGCGGAGAAATCCATGGGCGTGTCCAATTCATCGGCCGAGAGCAGCCCGGTGCTCAGTCCACCGGGCACGACGGCCTTGGCCCGTCGGCCGTGCCAGACGCCGCCGGCGAACCGATCGATCAGCTCGCGGCACGGAATGCCCAGTGGCGCTTCATAGCAGCCGGGCCGATTCACATGGCCGCTGATGCCGTACATCTTGGGGCCGAAACTGCCGGGATCGGACGGATTCTTCGGGTCGGGCGGGGTGCCCATCGAGCGGAACCAATCCACCCCGCGGTCCAGGATATGGACGACGCAGGCGACCGTCTCGATGTTGTTCACCACGGTGGGCTGGCCGAACAGGCCCTTGGTGGCCGGAAACGGCGGCTTGATGCGCGGCCAGGCGCGGCGTCCTTCGAGGCTTTCGATCAGGCCCATTTCCTCGCCGCAGATGTAGGCCGCCGCGCCGCGATGGAGATGGATGTCGAGCGAAAAAGGGCTGCCCAGGATGTTTCGGCCAAGGTAGCCCGCCGCGTAACATTCATCGAGCGCCGCCTGGAGCCGCTCGAATGACGTGGGATATTCGTAGCGAAGGTAGATGTAGGCCGTGCTCGCGCCGGTGGCGTAGGCGCTGAGGATGACTCCCTCGATCACCTGATGCGGATCGTGCTCCATGAGCACCCGATTGCAGAAGGTGCCCGGCTCGCTCTCGTCGGCGTTCACGCAGAGGTAAACGGGCCCCTGGTGATCCTTGGGCAGGAACGACCATTTCATGCCGGTCGGGAAGCCGGCGCCGCCGCGCCCGCGCAGGCCGCTCGCCCGAACTCGGTCGAGTACCTCGGCCGGCGTCATTTTCGTCAGGGCGTGACGCAGCGTCCGATAGCCGCCGTCGGCCGCGTAGACGGAGAGCCGGTGGCTATCGTGCTTATCGACGCGGGCGGTGAGGACGGGTTGGAAATCGGTCATGGCGGTTCAGACTACTTTAACGCTTCAACTTCCCAGCTTGTCAAAGGGGACAGGCACCGTCGCCGTGGGCCCTATTGGCAAGGTTCTATTTATTGGGGCGACGGAGCCAGTCCCCTTTGACGATGTTACTCCAACGCTTCAAGCATCTCGTCGATTTTCTCGACGGTCATGTTTTTGTACATCTTCCGGTCCACGAGGATGGCCGGGGCGTGGTCGCACGCGCCGAGGCACTCGGCCACTTCGAGCGTCACGCGGCCGTCGGCCGTCGTTTGGCCCGGCCGAATGCCCAGCCGGTGGCACAAATGTTCGACCAGCGGCTCGGCGCCTCGGGCGGCGCAGCTCAACGAGCGGCAAATCCAGATCCGGTGGCGTCCCTCGGGCTCGTCCTGGCGGAAAAATCCGTAAAAGGACAACGTGTCCTGGATCTCGGCCGGCGCGAGTCCGAGCAGTTCGGCCAACTCGACCACGGCGGCCGGCGGCACGTAGCCCAGGTGCTCGCGCACGACGTGAAGCGCCGGCAGCACCACGGCCCGGCGGGTCGGGTAGCGCGGGAAAAAGTCGCCGATCTCCCGGCGGATTTCGTCGTTCAACACGGGCGCGGTCATCGGTCCAACTCGGCGGCAATAATGTTCAAACTTCCCACGACGGCCACGACGTCGCTCAGTCGGTAGCCGCGCAACAGGTGCGGGAGCATGGCGAAATGAAGGAACGAAGGCGGCCGGCACCGGGCCCGATAGGCCGTCTGCGTGCCGTCGCCCACAAGGTAAAAGCCAAGCTCGCCGTTGGGCGCTTCGGTGGCCGCGTAGACCTCTTTACATGGGGCCTCGAAACCTCGGTTGCTCATGACCATCTCGAAATGGGTGATGAGGCCTTCGATGGTCGTCCAGACCTGATCCTTGGGCGGAAGGACGGCGCGGCTGCCCACCTCGACGTTGACCGGACCGGCGGGCAGATTGTCCATCGCCTGCTGGACGATCTTGATGCTCTCCTTGACCTCGGCCATGCGGACCAGATAGCGCGCGTAGCAGTCGCCTTCCGTCGCGCAGCACACGTCGAAGTCAAAATCGCCGTAGGCCAGGTAGGGCTCGTCCTTGCGCAAATCGCGGGTCACGCCGCTGGCCCGGGCAATGGGGCCGCTGGCGCCGCGGTTGATCGCTTCCTCGCGCGAAAGGGCGCCGACGCCGCGCGTCCGGTCGACGAACACGCGGTTGCGGTTCAAGAGCAGTTCGACGTCGTGGACCGCGCGGGGAATGTCGCGCAGGAACTTGCGGATCATCTCGAAGGCCGTCGGCGTGATGTCGTAGTTCAAGCCGCCGACGCGGGTGTAGCTGCTGGTGAACCGCGCGCCGCTCATGGCCTCGAAAATGTCGCAGATCCGCTCGCGGGGATTGAAGGCGTAGAGGAATGCCGTGAAAGCGCCCGTGTCGAGCCCGACCGCCGCGTTGCAGACCAAGTGGTCGGAAATCCGCGACAGCTCGGCGGCGATCACGCGGAGGTACTTGCAGCGAGGGGTCGGCTCGATGCCCATCAGCCGCTCGACCGCTTCGTGCCAGCCCACGTTGTTCGAGATGGGCGAAACGTAGTTCATCCGGTCGGTCACGACGACGTACTGGTTGTAGTCGAGCCGCTCGCCGAGCTTCTCGAAGCCCGAGTGCAGGTAGCCGATTTCGGGCGAGGCGTCGATCACACGCTCGCCGTCGAGTTTCAACTGGATGCGCAGCGTCGTGTGCGTGGCCGGGTGCTGCGGGCCGAGGTTCAGCTTCCACAGATACGGCTGTGGTTCGCCCGCGCGGATCGGATCGGCATGATGCTTTTGCGTCAGCGGCACGTCAACCCTCCCCTCGCCGGACCACCGGCAGGTTGTGCCGCTCGCCCAGCCCCTGGAGCGGATAGTCCTTGCGCAACGGATGCGACTCGAACGCCGGCGGCAGAACGACTCGCCGCAGGTCCGGGTGGCCCTCGAAACGGATGCCGAACAGGTCCCACACCTCTCGCTCCAGCCAGTTGGCCGCCTCCCAAAGATCGACGACCGACGGGACGCTCGGGGCGGGATCGTTGACGAACGTCCGCACGATGATCCGCTCGTTCGTTTCGAGGTTCGTCAACAGGTAGACCAGCCCGAAGCGGTCGGTCGCGCCGTGGTAGTGAAGATAATCGACGCACGTCACGTCGGCCAAAAACGCGAAACCGCCCGGCCCGTGGAGCCATTCCAGCACCGCGCGAACGGCGTCGCGCGGCACGACCACGCGCGGCACGTCGTCCGACGGATGGGCCGACGCTTGCGGAAAGACGCTACGCAGCCGATCGACCGTCGTTGGGGTTGTCAAATCGCGAGACGGCGTCACGCTAAACCTCCTCGCGCAATGCGCGCGGCAATTTCTGCCGCTCGGGCAAGCTGAACTCGCGGCACCAGGTGGTCCCCTCGCGCTGGATCTTTTCCTGCAGGTCGATGATGGCCTGGAGCAACTGCTCGGGGCGCGGCGGGCAACCGGGCACGTAGACGTCGACCGGAATGAATCGGTCGATGCCTTGGACCACGCTGTAGGTGTCGAACACGCCGCCCGTCGAGGCGCACGCGCCCATCGCAATGCACCACTTCGGCTCGTGCATCTGGAGCCAAACTCGCTGCAAGACGGGCATCATCTTCATGACCACGCGACCGGCGACGATCATCAGGTCGCACTGCCGTGGGCTGAAGCGGAATACTTCGGCGCCGAAACGGGCCAGGTCGTGGGTGCTCGCCCCGGTGGCCATCAGCTCGATCCCGCAACAGGCGGTGGCGAACGGCATGGGCCACAAACTGTTCTTGCGGCACCAACTCACCAGCGAGTCGAGCTGGGTGATCAGGGTGCCTTTGGGCAACTCTATCGCCATTGAAAGACTCCCTTGCGCCAATCGTAGACCAGGCCCAGCGCCAGCAGGCCGACGAAGACCATCGTGCCGCCGAAGACGAAATGCCGGCTCTCGACCGTGCCGGCAGCCACGGCGGCGTCGATGCCCGGCGCGACGTTGCGAGCGCCGGTCGTCGTGGGCGACGGATCGGCGACCTTCGACGGCGCTGAGTCGGTTTCAACCGTGCTGCTCGCGACGACCGCCGCGGCGGGAACGTGGGCCGGCGCCGGTCCGCTCGCCACGGCCCAGGGATAAAGAAACAACAACTCGACGTCAAACACCAGAAAAGCAATGGCCAATAAATAGAATCGCACGTCGACGTGACGGCGCGCGTCGTGAAACGGATCGACGCCGCTTTCGTAGGGCATCCGCTTGACGCGACTCGACCGCCGGGGATTGACGATCTGGCCGAGCACCAAGAGCACCAGGCCCAGGCCGACGCCGCAAAGCACCAGCAGAAACAAAGGCAAAACGGGTTCCATCACGCGCCACCTGTCAGAGAACGCCCGGCGGCCGACCACCGGGAAAACTAACACCATACCGCAAGAACCGTGGTGCTGGGTAGGGGGCGCAAAAAAAGAGCCCTCCGTAGGCGGGGCAGGGACCTACAGAGGGCGAGATGGTGAGGGTTACCCCCCACACACTTTCAATTATCGTCTGGAATTCCCTCGGCTCAATCCCTAAATCGGGGGCCCTTCGTCGGATTTTGCGATTTTTTCACTAGTGAAAAAGTTAACTATCATTGCGTGGTTTTCGCAATAGCAAGAAAACGCATGTTTTTAGCATACCCAAACACCCCATACGCACCACTCATCCCATTCAGAACTCTCGCATCCACGAGATCTTTCTCGGAAAATTTACACAAAAGCACGTCGGAATCTGGCATATCCCCCCATCCACGGCCATTCGTCCCCCTAACGACAACCCCAAGAAACAAAATGCCCCGCGCGCCACGGTGGTTGGAGTGGCGCGCGGGACGTTGAGCCAAAGTGGCGATTCGTCCTCAAAACACGTCGAGAACGAAGTGGTGGCCTTGATAGTACTTGTGACTCTGAGGATAGTAGTTCTGCCACTGCTTGTTATAGACGGGAATCTGCATCTCGGGCGGGTAGCGATAGTAAAGACTGTCGCTGCTCCGATAGTAGTCGGTTCCCCAGAAATTCTGCGGATAGTAGACGTACGGATAGTGATAAAAGCGGTTCCAATCCTGGGTGTTGTAGGATCGGCCCCACTGGCGCCCGTAGGCCTGCTGTTGGGCCTTGGCATCGGATGCGCTCAACAGCGCGACAACGGCGGCTGCGCAAAGCAGCACCAGCATGGTCCGGCGGATCATCGGGATTTCCCCCCTGGAAACGGTTGGTTCAATCGAGCGTGGGCAGCCGGCCGGAGCCCTATCGGCACGGACTGCTGGGTCTCTGGGTAATTCGGGCAAAACGTGCCAGCGGCGGTTGGTGCGGGAGGCCGGACGTTTCCCGTAGTTACTCCATCGGCACGCCCTACCAGCCGCATTTAGCGAATATCCGACACAAACGACACAGGCTGCAGAACCGGACATCTCGCCACGGAGACACGGAGGCCTCCGTGAGCTTAACCGAGCCGCGACCGTAAGGGAGCGGTGGCGGCTTGTTGTGATGCTCCCACCGC
>DATECS010000183.1:0-7253 GCA_035286785.1 Thermoguttaceae bacterium
AGCACACTCGATCCCGAGAACACCAACCTGGCCGGGGCGATGCGGCTGGCCCAGGCCACGTTTCCCGAGGACGCCGCCAAGCGAATCGTCCTGATCAGCGACGGCAACGAGAACCTGGGTGACGGATTGAAACAGGCGCAGTACGTTTCGACCTCGGGCGTGGGCATCGACGTGCTGCCGATCGACTATCATCATCCGGCCGAGGTGATCGTCGAACGGCTTTCGGCGCCGGGCAACGTGCGGCCGGGCCAGCCGTTCGATCTGAAGGTGGTCGTCGAGAACACGTCGGACTCGCTGGCCGACGAGGGACGCGACATCGCCGGCCGGTTGGTCATCTCGCGGCGAGCCGGCAACCAATCGGTCGAAATCAGCAACGAGGAAATCACGATCGCGCCGGGCAAGAAGGTCTACACGGTCCGCCAGCAGGGCGACGCGCCGGGTTCCTATCAATTCGAGGCCCGATTCCTGCCCACGCGACCCCAAGACGACGTGGTCCAGCAGAACAACCGCGCCACGGCGATGACGCACATCCACGGCAAGGGTCGGGTGTTGCTGATCGAAGACCACGCCAACCGCGGCGAGTTCGACCTGTTGGTCCAGCAGCTCGGCAAGCAGGATCTCGAGGTGACGGTGCAGCCGACGGATCGCCTGTTCGCCGAGTTGGACGACTTGCAGCCCTACGACACGGTCATCCTGGCCAACGTGCCCCGCGAGCAGTTTTCCGACCGGCAGATCGACATGCTGGTGCATAACACGCGGCAGCTCGGCGCGGGCCTGGTGATGCTCGGCGGGCCGAACAGCTTCGGCACCGGCGGTTGGACCAACACGAAGCTCGAAGAGGCCATGCCGGTCGATTTCCAGATCAAGAATCTCAAGGTCGTTCCGAGCGGGGCCATTTGTCTGGTGATCGACCGGTCGGGCTCGATGTCGATGGAAAATAAACTCGAACTGTGCAAGGCGGCGGCCATCGCCAGCGTCAAAACGCTCGGCGGGCAGGACCACGTGGGCGTGGTGGTGTTCGATTCGGCCGCCGAGTGGGTCGTTCGCATGTTCAAGGTCCAGGATCCCTCGCCCGTCATCCGGCGGATACGCAACATCGGCATCGGCGGCGGCACCGACATGTATCCGGGCATGCAATTCGCCCACGACGGACTGCGGCGGACCGACGCCTCGGTCAAGCACATGGTCGTGCTGACCGACGGTCAGACGATGGGTGAGGGGTATGGCCAACTGGCCCAGCGCATCCGCCGCGACGGCATCACCATCAGCACGGTAGCCGTCGGCGAAGGGGCGAACGAACCGCTCTTGAACCAGATTGCCGTGATTGGCAAAGGCAAGTTTCATCGCGTCAAAAATCCCAAGCACCTGCCGAAGATCTTCATGCAGGAGTTTCGCCGGGTGGCTCGGCCGCTTATCTATCGCAGCCAGCAGGGCGTGCGGCCCGTGGTCAAAACGCCCCACGACATGATCCGCGGCCTGGAAGACGGGCTGCCGCCGATCCACGGGTTCGTGATGACCACGGTGAAGGAAAATCCGCTGGTCGAAGTGCCGCTCGTGTCGCCCATGCCGCCCGACGTGCGTAATAGCACCGTGCTGGCCTGCTGGGTTTATGGGCTGGGCCGTAGCGTGGCGCTGACCACCGACACGGGAGCGCGTTGGGCCGGCGAGTGGACCGCCTGGGACGATTACGGCAAACTGTTCGATCAGATTGTCCGCTGGTCGATGCGTCCGACCGGCGGCAGCGGCAAGTTCACGCTGAGCACGCGGATTGAGGGCAACGAGGCCGAGGTGATTCTCGACGCGCTGGACAAGAACGACGAATTTCTCAACTTTTTAAGCCCGGCGGGCAATGCACTGGGGCCTGATTTGGAGCCGGTTGACCTGAAGTTCGACCAGACGGCGCCCGGTCGTTATTCGGCCCGATTGCCGCTGGGCAACGTGGGCAGCTATTATCTGGTGGTCAGTCCGGGCGTCGGCTACGCGCCGATTCGCACGAGCCTGAACGTGCCCTATTCGCGTGAGTTCCGCGATCGGGTGGCCAATGCGCCGTTGTTGGAGGAAATGGCCGCGATGACGCCCGTCGGCGGCAAGCCGGGCGAGGTGATCCGGGCCGAGGAAGGCACGGAGGAAATGAAACAGTGGCTCGCCTTCGACACGTTTCGCCACGATCTGAAGAAAGCCACGAGCCAGCAGGAGATTTGGCACTACCTGGCCTTGGTGGCTGGGTGCCTGTTTTTCTTCGACGTGTTCGTCCGCCGGGTTCAGGTCCATTTTGCCTGGGTGCGACCGTTGGCGGGCCGCATCGGCAATCTCGTGCTGCTACGCCCGCCCGAGGCGACCGCGGCCGAGACAATGGACCGCCTGAAGAGCCGCAAGGCCGAGGTGGACGACCGGATTCAGCAATTGCGCGAGGCGGCGGGCGACGAGACCTCGCGGTCCGCGCGATTCGAAGCGCCCGGCGAAACGACCGTCGGCACCGGCGCGCTGGACGAAATGGCCGCGCCGCGCCCCGGCAAGCAACCGACGAAACCGGCCGCCCCGTCGATCTCGTCCGACCGCCCGGCCGAACAAGAAACCTACACCGAACGCCTCCTGCGAGCGAAGAAAAAGGTCTGGCAGGAACGCGACAAAAAGAAATAAAATTCACCACGGAGACACGGAGAAGAAGAGGGAACCACAGTAAACGTAGGTCAGGTTGTGCCTGACATAAACATGAATAGCCGCCAGCGGAAGCCCGCGGTGAAACTAACGAAAACGTCCTATTCCGTCAGGCACAGCCTGACCTACAGACTACAGACGGGAGACACTTCGATGAGTATTGCCCAAACAATGGAAGAACGCGCCGCGCGGTTTGTCGAGCGGTACAAGGCGGTTCACGAGCAGATATCGCGGGTCATTGTCGGGCACGACGATATCATCCACGGCGTGTTGACCTGCCTGTTTGTCGGCGGGCATTGCCTGCTGGAGGGCGTGCCCGGGCTGGGCAAAACGCTGTTGGTCCGCACGCTGGCCAAGGTGCTCGAATTGGACTTCTCGCGAATCCAGTTCACGCCCGACCTGATGCCGGCCGACATTCTGGGCACGAACATGGTGATGGAAACGCCCGAGGGCCGACGGATTTTCGAGTTCCAGCGGGGGCCGATTTTCACGCAGATCTGCCTGGCCGACGAAATCAACCGCGCGACGCCCAAGACCCAATCGGCCATGCTCGAGACGATGCAGGAAGGCACCATCACGGCGGCCGGCACGCGCTACGAACTCAAGAAGCCGTTTTTCGTCATGGCCACGCAAAATCCGATCGAGCAGGAAGGCACCTATCCGCTGCCCGAGGCCCAATTGGACCGGTTTTTCTTCAAGTTGTTGGTCGGCTACTCGAACCGCGAGCAACTCGGCGCGATCATCGACCGGACGACACGAGGCACGGCGATCGAGCCGGCCAAGGTGCTCGACGGGCCGGAGATTCTCGAGTGGCAGGCATTGGTCCGCGAGGTGATTCTGGCGAAGCACGTGCAGGATTACATGGTTCGGCTCGTGCTGGCCACGCATCCGGCGGGCGAGTTCGCCCAGCCGATCACCAATCAATTTCTCCGCTGGGGCGCGAGCCCTCGCGGGGCGCAGACATTGGCGCTGGGCGCGAAAGTCCGCGCCTTGTTGGACGGCCGCTACAACGTGAGCTTCGAGGACGTGCGGCGAGTCTATCTGCCGGCGATGCGCCATCGGGTGATCGTCAACTTCGAGGCACAGGCCGAAGGCATCCAGCCGGACCAGGTGCTGTTGGAACTGCTGGAAAAAGTGCCGGAAAAGGTCGAGGGGTAAAGTTCACCACGGAGGCACGGAGGGGCTGTAGGGTGCGTCGGGACGCACCGCAACACGCGAAACGATGGTGCGTCCAGTCGCACCCTACGAAAAATCGGAGATCATCGATGCCCGACGTGTTTCTTTCGATGCACTGTCATATTGTGTTCGGCACGAAGGAAGGGCAGCCGACGTTGGGCCGGGCGGCGGGCGGGCGGATTGGCGAGCAGTTCGCGGAAATCGCCGCGGATCAAGGGGCGCAGTTGGTCGCCTCCGGCATCATGCCCGACCACGTTCACCTGCTGGTCTCGCTGGGCCGAGTGACCGGCATTGATGATTTGGTTCGCGCGTTGAAAAGCCGCTCGGCCGATTGGGTCCGCGACACGTTTCGTGATCAGGGACGTTTTGCGTGGCAGTCGGGCTACGGGGCTTTTTCGGTGAGTTTCTCGAACCTCGACCGCGTGCGCGATTACGTGCTCGATCAAGAGCGGCATCATCGCCAACGCACCTTTCGCCAGGAGTTCCTCGCCTTGTTGCGCCGCCACCAACTGGCCCACGACGAACATTTTTATTGGTGGTGAGTGATGCTGGTGGGGCGAGAACTACGCACCAAGTTGACCGGCCAGGAACGTCAAGCGATCCACACAAATTCTTGGTAATACAACGCTCGCCCCACTCTACAAATCTCGCCTCGTTCTACAAATCTTTTGGTGGGCGGTGCCCACCCTACGAATCTTCTATTGGTAATGGCCCGATCCATGCCGCGACGATTTGCGTAGTGAAGGTTTGGGCGCCGGCTTTCCATTCATATATTTGCCCCTCCATTGCGCGCGTCAAAATTTCTCTAAGTTGCCCATTTGAAACGTGTTGCGCCCCGCCTCGCGTGGCGGCATGGGCAAGCGGGGCAAAAGGAATAGACTGGAGGTTTCTCTTCTCATCAATCCGAATGTGCGATACAATATGGGGTCACAACCTGAACTATAAGGTATCCAATGCTTCAGACGAAACCTTCCTTCTTCGGCCGCTATGGTTTGAAGATACTCGTGGCGGCCGCCTTCCTGGTTCCCTTCGTCGGGCTCGGAAGTTTGCGCGCCTTGTGGAGCAATCGCAACGACGTCAAATCGTGGCTGCCCGAGGAGTACGAAGAGACGACCACGTTCAAGTGGTATTGGAGCCGTTTCGAGGGCGACGCCTTCATCATGGCCAGTTGGGACGGCTGCCAGGTGGGGAGCAAGAAGCTGGCCCAAGTGGTCAACGCCCTGCGCAAGCAAAGCGACGCCGACGAAAAGGAAGGCCGCCCGCGGCTGTTCCGCAAAATCACGACCGGCAATGAATTGCTCAACCGACTGGTGGACGACCAGGATCTCGCGCCCGAGGCGGCGGTCGACCGATTGCGCGAGTCCGTGATCGGCAAGGACGGCAAGCAGACGTGCATCCTGCTGACCATCTCGAACGACGAAATCGAAAAATGGGATCTGCGCCACCAGCAGGGCAAGCGTCGCAGCATTTTCCACGTCGCGGTCCAGCGGGTCTATAAGACGGCCGAACGGTTCGGCATCAGCGAGGACGAACTCCACTTGGGCGGCCCGCCCGTGGACAACGTCTCCATCGACGTCGAGGGCGAGCGCTCGATGGTCATGCTGGCCGGCGTGTGCGTCGTCTTGGGGTTAATCTTGTCCTGGTGGACGCTGCGGAGCTGGCGGTTCACGATCATCGTCTCGACCACGGCCGCGCTGAGCGGCGGGCTGAGTCTCGCGATGGTCTGGTTCACCGGCACGCCGATGAACGCCATTTTGATGACCATGCCCGCGTTGGTGTTCGTGGCGGCGGCGTCGGGGGCCATTCACTTGTCGAACTACTATCGCGACGCGGTGGCCCACGGCACGGTGGCCGGCGCGGCGGACCGCGCCGTGCAGCACGCCTGGCTGCCGCTGGCGCTGGCCACGGGCACGACGGGCGTCGGCCTGGCCTCGCTGGCCATCAGCGAGTTGGTTCCCATTCAACTGTTCGGCATTTACTCGGCCTTGGGCGTGGTGGGCTCGTTCATCGTGCTATGCACCTACATGCCCAGCCTCATGGAACTCTGGCAACCCAGCGCGAAGGACAAACTCGCGTCGACCGATTCGTCCGAAGGCTCGCTGTGGTCGACCATCGGCGTGCCGATCGGCCAATGGATTATCCGCCGCAACGGCCTGGTCACGGCGGCCTGTCTGGCCGTGCTGGCCGTCGGCTTGTACGGGGTGACCAAGGTGGAGACCTCGGTCAAGTTGATGCGTCTTTTCTCGCCGGAGGCCAAGATCCGGCAAGACTACGCCTGGCTCGAACAGCACCTCGGGCCGCTCGTGCCGGTCGAGGTGATCGTTCGGGTCAACCGGGATAAGCTTGACCAAGGCAAAGTCCACCTGGACCTGATGGAGCAGATGCGGCTGACCGACGAAATTCGGCGCGACATCGAAAAGATGGACGAGGTGGGCAGCGCCCTGGCCGCGCCGGTCTTCGCGCCGCCGATCCCCGAATACGCCAGCCCGCTCAAGCGGACCACTTGGAACAAAATGCTGGAGCGCAACCGCGAGGCGCTGCACGACTACTGGTGCAAGGACCGCGGGGAAGAACTTTGGCGGATCAGCGCGCGGGTCAGCGCGCTGGACGACGATCTGGACTACGGCCAGTTCGTCGACCGGGTCCGCGGCGTCGTCGAGCCCAGGTTGAAATTCTACCGCGACAACGGCGTCGAGGGCGTTACGGCGGTCTACACGGGCATCATTCCGCTGGTCGACAAAGCGCAGCACTCGTTGTTCGACGGCCTGTTGTTCGGCTTCGCGGGCGACCTGGCGCTGATCTTCGTGGCCATCATTTTGTTGATGCGCAATTGGTCGGCCGGACCGCTGTTGATGCTGCCGAGCGTGTTTCCACTGGTGTTCGTGTTCGGCGCGATGGGGCTCTTGGGGATTGTCGTGGATACGGGCACGGTCATGGCGCCGGCGGTGGCGCTGGGCGTGACGGTGGACGACGCGATCCACTTCATGCTTTGGTGCCGGCGCGGCCAAGAGAAGGGCATGAACCGGCGCGACGCGATCATGTTCGCCTACGGCGACTGCGCGCAACCGATCTATCAAAGCTGGGCCGTCATCGGGCTGGGGCTCTCGGCCTTCGCCTTTAGCGCGTTCATGCCCACTCGCCGGTTCGGCATTCTCATGTTCACGATGCTCACCGTGTCGTCGATCGGCAATCTCGTGTTTCTCCCGGCCCTGCTCGCCGGTCCGGCGGGCCGCTGGTTCTGGCGGATCCGAAAACCCAAATCGGAGTCCGAATCGAAACCGTTTGGCCTGTCGCTGTCGGACGAGGAGGCCGATCGCCACCCCCCTTTGATTAAGCACCGCCTGCCGGGCAACGCCGCCCGCGTGGGGTGAGATTGTCATAAACCGAGCCGCGACCGTGAGGGAGCTGTGGAGAGCGTC
>DATECS010000184.1:0-9570 GCA_035286785.1 Thermoguttaceae bacterium
CAACACCTGGTGAGCACTTCGGAACTGGCCGAGGAGCAAATACGCGAAGTGCTCTGGGTCTACCGGGACCGCCTGGTGGATCTGAAGAAGGATCCCCGACTGGTCCACGGGATGCTCTTCAAGAACGTCGGCGCGGCGGCCGGCGCGTCGTTGGAACACATCCACAGCCAGTTGATCGCCACGCCGTTCGTGCCGATTGCGGTCTGGGAAGAGATGACCGGTTCGTTGGAGTTTTACCATTCTCGGGGTCGTTGCGTTTTTTGCGAGATTCTCGGCCAGGAGCTGGCCGACCGGCGGCGGATGGTTCTCGACGCGCCCGGGTTCGTCGCCTTCTGTCCCTTCGCGGGGCGGTCGCCGTTCGAGACGTGGATCGTGCCGAAGACGCACGGGAGCCACTATGAAAATCTGTCTGAAAACCAACTTGACGAACTGTCCGGCGTGTTGCGCCGGGTCGTGGGCAAAATGGAGTCGGCCCTGGGGCGACCGGCCTATAATTACATCATTCACACGGCCCCCTTTGACACGCCGGAACTTGGGCACTATCACTGGCATATAGAGATTATGCCGAGTGTGACCAAGGCTGCGGGTTTCGAATGGGGTACCGG
The DNA here is from genome assembly GCA_035286785.1 of Thermoguttaceae bacterium. Classification (GTDB taxonomy): domain Bacteria; phylum Planctomycetota; class Planctomycetia; order Pirellulales; family Thermoguttaceae; genus UBA11386. Next base: position 606 of record DATECS010000184.1, read on the forward strand.
TTTTTACATTAACCCGGTTCGGCCCGAAGATGCGGCCTCGATCCTGGCCCAAAGCGACCCCGAAATCCGGGAATAAGGGACTTTTTCAGTCAGGCAAGCTGGATAAACCAGGGTGTGATTGCCGATTATTGAGTGAAGCCGTGCCTTTGGGTGCCCCAATAGGTAGGTCAGGCTGTGCCTGACAGTCGTTCAACATGCTGACGGCAAGTTGTTAAGCACAGCCAGAATAGCAAGCTCTTATTGTCAGGCACAGCCTGACCTACTTGGATCTGAAGTATAAAGACCACACCTTCGACGCCATGCCCAACCCCATTCGACTCTCGTTGGTTCTTCATAACCACCAGCCCGTCGGCAACTTCGAGCACGTCTTCGAGCAGACTTTTCAAGAGAGCTATCAGCCGTTTCTCGACGTCTTCGAGCGGTACGACGCGCTGCGGATCACGTTGCACACCAGCGGATCGTTGATGGAGTGGCTCGACGCACGGCATCCCGAGTACGTCGATCGGCTCGCCATGCTCGTCCGCCAGGGCCGTATCGAAGTCCTCGGCGGGGCGTTTTACGAGCCCATCCTCGGCATGCTCTCCTCGCGCGACCGGTTGGGCCAGATTCGCGGCTACACCAACTGGCTCGAACGCCGGCTGGGCGCCTCGGTCCGCGGGATGTGGATTCCCGAGCGCGTTTGGGAACAGTCTTATACCCGCGATCTGGTCGCCACGGGCATCGAGTACACGGTGCTCGACGACTTCCATTTCAAGGCGGCCGGACTGACCGACGCGCAACTGACTAGCCACTTTATCACCGAGGACGACGGCCGCGTCATGTCCGTCTTTCCCGGCAGCGAGCGGATGCGTTATTTGGTCCCCTTCGCCGCGCCCGAGCAGACGATCGAGCACCTTGGCCGAGTCGCGGAGCAAACGCCCGGCGCGGTGGTGGTCTTCGGCGACGACGGCGAGAAATTCGGCTCATGGCCCGGCACCCACAAGTACGTCTACGGCGAGGCGTGGCTGGAGCGGTTTTTCGACGCTTTGACGGCCAATCAATCGTGGATTCACACGACGACCCTGTCCGAGGCCTACGACAACGTCGCGCCGGCCGGAAAGATTTATCTGCCGGATTGCAGCTACCGCGAAATGACCGAATGGGCCTTGCCCGCCGAGCGTCAGATTGATTTCGAGCACCTGGCCCACGAGATGAGGGACGATCCCCATTGGCCGGCCCTGCGGGAGTTCATCCGCGGCGGCTACTGGCGGAACTTCAAGGTCCGCTATCCCGAGTCGAACGAGATGTACGCCCGAATGATGGGCGTGAGCCGTCGGGTCGAGCAGATCGACGAGGCGGCGGGTCGTGGCGAGCCGGTCCGCGCGGACTTGGTCGAGGCGGCCCGGCTGGAGCTCTATCGCGGTCAGTGCAATTGCGCCTATTGGCACGGGGCGTTCGGCGGGATTTACCTGCCGCATCTGCGCAATGCCGTTTATGAGCGGCTCATCTCGGCCGACAGCTTGTTGAACCAGGCCAACCAGCGGCCCGACCATTGGGTCGAGGCCCAGGCCGAGGATTTCAACTTCGACGGCTGCCGCGAGATCGAGCTGGCCAACGACGCCCTGTCGGCTTGGATCGCCCCGGCCGCCGGCGGACAGATTTACGAGCTGGACGTTCGGCCGATTTGCCATAACCTGCTGGCCACGCTGACTCGGCGGCCCGAGGCCTATCACCAAAAAGTCCTCCGCGGCGCCAGCGGCAACGACGACCAGTACGCCAGCATCCACGATCGCGTGGTTTTCAAGCAAGAGGGCCTTGATCAGTGCCTCCAGTACGACCACCACCCGCGAAAAAGCCTCCTCGACCTCTTCTACGAGTCCGACGTTTCGCTCGCGGCGGTTGCCTCGGGCGAGGCGGCGCGGCTCGGCGATTTCGTCACCGGCGGGTACGACGCCCGGGTGCGGCGCAATCCCGATAAAATTCAAGTGCAGCTCTCGCGCGAGGGCCGAGTGGGCGACCAAACGGTCCGGATCACGAAGGGTCTCACGCTGGCCGCGGGCAGTTCGTGCCTCGAGATCGCCTACCTGCTCGAAGGATTGCCCACCGACCGGACGCTCCATTTCGGCGTCGAGTTCAATTTTGCCGGCCTGCCCGCCGGCGCCGAAGGCCGCTATTTCCGCGACGCGGCCGGAAACGACCTGGGCGAGTTGGGCACGCAGCTCGACCTGGCGAACGCCGACGGTCTGGCGCTGGCCGATCGTTGGCTGGGCATCGACGTCCATCTGAAACCATCGCGGCCGACCCACTTCTGGACGTACCCGGTGAATACGGTCAGCCAATCGGAAGGCGGTTTCGAGCTGGTCCACCAGTCGGTCGTCGTCCAACCCCACTGGCACGTCCAAGCCGACGCCGAAGGCCGCTGGCAAGTCGTGCTCCGCATGGAAATCGACACGGCCCGGGCCGAAAATCACCACCGCGACTCGGTCGTGGTGGCGACCGGCTGAAAAAAGCCTGGCACCCGGCCCTCTCTAAGCCACGCAATCTAGGCAAGCTGGAAAGCCTATTGCAACTTTGCCGATCCCAATGACCCTAGCGTTACCGTCGGAATAATTGATCCAGTCGATACAACCGCCCGATCCGATACACAAGGAACGAGCGGCACAACCCGCAATTATCCACATTCCACGCAGCGATCTTCCTGCAAGGTTTCTTGGAAAACACTCGGGGGAAGGAAACATGACCCTATCGCAATTTGCCCGACTGGGCGGCTTTATCCTGGTTCTAGCGGGGGCGTTGGTGCTCGGCGTCTTGAATTCCTTGGCGGCCAGCCAGACGGTGCCCCTCGAGCCGGCGCCTTCGGCCGACGGCGAGATGCCCCGGCACGTGCCCGCGCCGGACGCTTCGGACCATCTGATGGACGCGGGCCAATTGGTTCCGAGCTATCAGTGCGGTCCGGAAACACCCTATTGCGGCCGTGCGTGCTTCGTCGGTCCGTCGGGCCAGACGTGGTTTCGGGCCGACTATTTGTATTGGTGGACGCAGGGCGCTCGGGTCGTCCCGTTGGTCACCACCAGCGACGAAGAGGACCAAGGCGTCATCGGCCAACCTTCGACCGAAATTCTCTTCGGCGACGAACGGCTTAACGGCCAGGGTCGCTCGAACTTCCGCATTCAGTTCGGCCATTGGCTCCACTGCGGCCGGACGGCGGGCATCGAGTTCGACTACTTCACGCTAGGCGAGGAAGGCACGGATTTCCGGTTCGCGTCGAACGACGCCGGCGTACCTCTGTACGCCCGGCCGTTCTTCGACGTCAACCCGGATCTCCAAACCCCGGGACAGAACGCCGAGCTCGTCTCGGATCCGACCTTTCTCCGCGGCACGGTCGATGGACGCATCGACGAGTACTTCCAGTCGGCCGGCGTCAATTTGCGGCTGAATATGATCTGTTGCGGGCCGCGCGGCTGTTGCGAGGATGAGTGCGCCGCAGCCTGCGGCGAAGACGTCTGCGGCGAAGCCTGCACCGACGATTGCGGAAGCTCCGGATGCTTGGGCAATACCCGGGCGGGGCGTTACTATCAGGGGCTTTCGGGTTTGTTCAGCAAAGCCTGTCCGACGAGTTACCGCGTGGATTTTCTGGTGGGCTATCGCCACTACCGGCTGAGCGATTCGCTCCGCGTACACGAAGATCTCGAAGCCTTTGAATCCACCCCCGAGATTGAGGCGGGAACCACCTTCCTCGTCACCGATGAATTCCGAAGCCGCAATGATTTCCACGGGGCGGAAATCGGCCTGGTGACCGAGGCTTATCGCGGTTGCTGGTCTCTCCAACTCCTCGCCAAAATGGCCTTCGGCAACAACACGCGGATCGTCAACATCCGCGGCGAGTCGACGTTCCAGGCGCCCGACGACGACCCCGCCACCTACGAGGCCGGGATTCTGGCGGGCGACGAGACGACGAACGGGGGCCGACACGTCACCAACCGCTGCGCCATCATCCCGCAGTTCGGCGCGGAGCTCGGCTACCAGTTGACCTGCCGCACGCGGGCCTTCTTGGGTTACAACTTGATTCTGTGGAACGACGTGGCCCGGGCGAGCGAGCAGGTGGATTACACGCTCAATTCGAGTTATTTCCCGCCGGCCGACGATCCGACCGGCGAGGCCCGGCCCCATTTCGCGTGGCAGGATTCGGACTTCTGGGCGCAAGGGGTGAACGCGGGGCTGGAATACCGGTTCTAAGGCGGAGTAGATGACCACGGAGGCACGGAGGGCACGGAGAATACGCTATGATGCGTGCAAGCACGCATCCTACCCGATCTCGACAGCTAATGTGTTGTGAAATAGAAAAGGGAGCCTGGAAGAGACGATTCTTCCGGGCTCCCTTTGTTTTTAGGCCAGTGGCAATGCTTGGTGGGTCTGCGGCCGCTTGGCTTTTGGCGTTCGACGTCCGTCGCGAGTTATCGTCGGTTGGTCGGCGGCGCGTTGCGGCGAAATACCGCGACCTTGACCCACCCTACTTATTTTTTAACGACGGTTTTTTCGACGGGGATGACGCCCGACTTGACGTCGAGCATGACTTCGCCGTTCTTCAGGGTCACCGTGCCGTAGCCGGTGTTGGTGGAGAGGAAGCCGCGGAAGTCGCCGATCTTCGAGTCGACGTAGAGCGTTTTCGTGGCCGCGTCGTAGCGCACCCCGGTGAGGCCTTCGAGCAGGCCGTAGGCCGACATGGCCCGGGCGTACCAGTGGCCGCACTCGTACTCGTCGAACGGATTGCGTCGGACGCCGTCGTAGCGTTTGCGGCATTCGCGGACCACGTCGAGTCCTTCCTCGACCTGGCCCAGGAGCATCAGGTGGGAAGCCACCTGATATTCGATGCCGGTCCACACCTCGTCGCTATAGACGAACGGGAGGTAGGGCTTGTTGCCCCGAGGCCAACTGCACAGAAGCAGTCCGCCGTCGTCGCCCATAGCGAAGGTGGGCCGCTGGGCGTTGCCGTGCTCGGCCAGATCGTGCTTCAAGTTGTATTTATGCACGGCCAGCAGGTGGCTTCGGACTTTTTCGGTGTCGACGATTTCGTCCTCCAGGCCGCAGACCCTGGCCATCCACAGTCCGAGCACGCCGTCCGACAGGCAGCCCGTGCCGTATTGATAGAGGGGGCCCTGCTCGTTGACTTGCTCGGCCACCCGGCGATAGGCGGGCGACTGACGATTCGGATCGAGCGGGCGGAAGTTGTGATTGAGCCCGTCCTTCGTGACGATTTGGATGAAGTACTCGTCATTGTAGAGTTCGGTTTCCATCCGCTTGCGGCCCTTGGCGAGCAGTTCGCGATAGAGACTGACGTCGTCGTCCATTGCCTCGCCCATCTTGATCGCGGCGGCCAGGGCGCCGAGATAGAAGCTGCCGCAGTGGCCGTCGGGGCCGAAATAGTTGATGTCGTAGGTGTTGTGGTGCTCCTCCTCCAAAAGGCCCGTGTGGCGGGGATCCCACTTTTCGATCATGTAGTTGAGGCTCGCCTTGATCCTCGGCCAGTAGGCGCCGAGCCACTGCTTGTTGCCCGAGACGCGCCATTCGCGGTGCGCCTTCATGATGCCGCCGAGCTGTCCGTCGGAGGCGTCGAAGGCATAGCCGCCGGGCGTGACGGGCAGGTTGCCGCGGAATGCCTGTCGGCCGGATTCGTTCTGGCCCTCGAAGTATTCATTCTGCCGCAAGCCGCGTTCGAGCGACGGGAAGAGGTGGCACAGCGCCTGGGCATAGTTCCACACGTGGGTGCATGAGCCCGCGCAACAGCCCACGTTGTCGCAGCAGCCTTCCCAGCACCAGAGCCGGCCGTCGTGCTGGCGCAGAATGGTGGGCGTCTTGAGGATGGTGAGGTTGGCGGCGACCGCTTCGATCACCTCGGGCGGAAGGGTTGTGTCGTAAAATGCGTCGGCAAACAACTGGCTTTGGCGACGGAGTTCGTCGTAGTGAGTCCGCCAATCGGCCACGACTTCCTCGATGTTTTTGTACTTCGTGGCGTACCAGGGCACGTACGTCTTCGGCGCCGGCGTGGACGAGGTGACGCACACCGACGGGTCGCCGCACGTACACGTATTTGACGCCGGAGGTAGGCCGGTCTTCTCCCAGTCGCCGTAGGTGTTCGCTTCGAAATCCTGCAAGACGACCTGATTCGCGTCCTCCTCGCCGAGCGTGGGTTTGTCGCTCAGGACGAACCGGTCGGCCAGGACGTGGCCCCAATCACCCGTGTGACGGTCGGCCACGCGGATTTGGACTTTTTTGCCCCGCAGGTCGCCGAGGTCGAACGTGGCCGGTTCGAGTTTTTCGGAATTTTTGCCGGTGGCCGAGTCGACGACTTTCCCATCGACCAGCAGTTCGACGCACGTTTTGCCGGCATAAGAGCCGCCGCCGACGAGGAAGTGGAGATAACGCTTGGCGGCCTTGAACTCGGGCGAGGTGAGCGTGCCGGCGGCGGTGTCTCCGCCGGGATCGAAGGTGTTGACCAGTCCCTTGCCGAGGAAGCCGGAGACGGGATTCTGCCCTTCGGCCGGGCCGCGGGAGGGCGCGTCGCCGAAGGCCGGGCCGCCCACGGGATCGCCCACGCGGAGATTCGTCTGGGGCACGTACCAGACGGTCAGGAGGCGAAAGGTTTTTTCCTCGCCGGGCTGCAATTCAAAGGGAACGCCCAGCGACGCGCCGGCGGCGCCGGGAGTGGGCGGATTGTCGACGAGCGTGCCTTGCTGGATTTGTTTCCAGACGATCATCGCGTCGTCGAACCAGCCGCCCTTGAACCAGCAGTGATCGACGACCGGCTTCTCGCCGTCGACGACGAAGGCGAACGCGCCGTCCCGGTCGCGGTTTTTGCCGTCGGTCGCGTAGAGGACGTATCCGCCCTCGATCGGGCCGATCGAGCCGCCGCCGCGACGCATGAAATTCGCGGCGTGGAACGAGAAGACGGCCTTTTGCGTTTTGTCGGACGTGTTCTTGAAGCGATATTCCAACGCGCCCACGGGCAGACTCGACGAATCGGCGTCGGGCGGCGTGAAGGGGCTCCAGCCGGTGATCACCACCTTCAACGGCACCGCCGGGTCGCGGAGCGAAACGGTCGCGAAAGGAAATCGGGCCGCGAAAATGCACTCCCTGAAGTGCGGAAAACCGTAGGCGTTGTCGCGGCCCAGGCCGGCGGCCGCATTGGGACGACCAAAATACTTCCAATCGGGCATGGGGCCTTCGATCACGCGGGCGACGTTCTTTTCAGGGCTGTCGCCCAGCACGCACACCGCGGCGAAAGCCAGGGGGGCGTTGGTGAATTCGAGGTGATGGCGAACCGACATGTGCGAAATCGCGCCGGTTCCCTCGAGACAGTACATTCCGGCGCCGATGCCGCCGATGGGAAACGCCACGCGGTTTAATTGGCTTCCGGTGTACGCGCCGTTGAACGGCCGGTTCATTTCCCGGCCCTCGACCGACGTCCACGACGTCGCCAGAGCCAGTGCCGCGACAAAAGCCCAAGAAGCGATTTTTGCACGAACGATCATGACGGCGTCTCTCCGATGCACAAAGGGAACAAGGTCTACCTTCTAGGGGACTTTACCATTGCGCCGCGGCCGATGCAACCTGACAGGGCACGCCGACCGCGCGTGGAAGGGGTGGGAGGGGGTATGGCGGGATGGTGGTTGGCGGGTGTTTTCCGGGACTGCCCGAATGCGCAGGAACGCATGCCGGTGATGACTCGGAAACCGATGCCCCTCAATATCAACCCGAAGCGCAAGCGAGGGTAGCCGCGTTGAAAAGCCCTCGCTGGCGCTTCGGGTTGGTATGATGCCTCGCTTGCGCTTCGGGTTAGTATTCTCTTCGACAGCCCCGGCCGCGAATCCCCAGGCACAGCGACAAGCCGGTCAACAGCAGCACGGCGCCGGCCGGTTCGGGAATGATTTCAATGGTTTCGATTTCCACTCTTCGCGCCAGCAGATAGCGTTTCGACACATAGGCCGACCGAAGCCCGCCCTCGCCGAAATTGTAATTGATTCCCGTCTGGCCGGCGGCCAACGTGATTTCGGCATATCCATCGGGCCCGTTCGGCGAGCCGGTACATTTGTTATTCACCGTTCCCGCGGAAGAAGGCGTCAGTCCTTGCTTGAACTCGACCGGGTCTTCCTGGTCGAGGCAATACTTGCCGGCGGGCAACCAGTCGAAACAATAATCGCCATACTTGTCGGTCGTCGCGGTGTAGGTCGTACCCGCCGACGCCGTCGACCCCGTCAAGCCTCCGCCGGCGGGTGTCGGTTCCACAAGCGTGCAACGAATCACCACGCCGGGAATCAAGGCTTCGCCCACGTCGGGCGCGGAGTCGCGGTCCAGATCCATGTAGACGTACCCCTGCAAGCAGGCATACTCCGAACTGGAAAGCTTCACCACCCCGGCCTCCGCCCGCCACGGCGCAAGAAGCAGCAGCGCCGCGACAAACATCGCGGCCACCACGATCATGCGACAGGGACACGAGCCAAGCACAGCCGCTTCCTTTTCAATCCCACGACGACCCGGGTGCATAACGCCAATAACCGACAGACTCATGGATTATTCAGCCAATCTGCCTAATCCCTAGAATAACCGAAACCCCTAATATCGCAAGCGGATTCGCCCCAGAACGACCCTCAATGGCCCTCAACAGCCGGGCAGACAAAAAACCGGGAGCATGGAAGAGGCCGTGCCCCTCGTTTAAGGGTCATGGCGGCTTGTCCGGGGGGTTGCACGTGGGCTGCAAGAGAACCCCCTTTCTGGTGGAATTGGGGGGCCTTGCCAGGATCGCGGCCTGCGGGGATTAGAGGATTAGATGGGAGGGTGCGTCCAGACACACCCTACAGTTCTGCCTACTGCCGTCTGCCTACGGCCCACCAATCGACCGCCCGATCGAACCCCTGAACTCCGTACGCTGCCTCCGCCAGCAATGGCGCCGGGCAATGCCGCGTCAACTGCTCGCGGTTGGTTTTTGTAC
>DATECS010000185.1:0-14407 GCA_035286785.1 Thermoguttaceae bacterium
TCCGACGCTTTCGCCCTCGAACGGCAAGCGGCCGGTGAGCATCTCGTAGAGGACGATGCCCAAGGCGTAGATGTCGATCTCCTTGCCGTAGCGGCCGTTGGCCACCTCGGGCGCCATGTAGTGGACCGTGCCGACGCTTTCGGTGTGCCCACTGCGTCGGCTGCACGAGATGAATTTGGACAGCCCATAGTCGCCGATCGACACGCGGCCCTCTTCCGAAAATATGTTGCCCGGCTTGAGGTCGCGGTGTACGATGCCGTGGTCGTGCAAATAGCCGACGCCGGCCGCGATGCCGGCGAGCCAAGCGAGCGCTTCATGCGGCGGCATGCCGTTCGGATGCCGTGCGATGCAGTCGTCCAGACACTCGCCGGCGACGTATTCCATCACCACCCAATGATCGCCGCGCGAGTCTTCGCGGATGTCGAACACGCCCAGCAGATTCGGGTGCTTGAGGTTCAAGCACTGTTTGATCCCGCGGAGCTCAACCTCGAGGCTTCGGCGGATCAGTTTCAGCGCGACTTCCTTGCCGGCGTCGCTCGTGGCGTAGTAGACTTCGCCGAACCCGCCGTGGCCGACGCCCCGCTTGATCGTGTAGCCGTCCAACGGGCGCGAACCGCCGGCGTAGGTGAACCGCTTCGCGTCCGAGGCGACCGGCCCGGCGTCGTCGGTATGCGTGGGAAGATGGTTCATGGTTCTTGCCCGTGTTTGCGTAAAAGCCGGCGGTTAGTCGTCGAGCTCGTAGGGTGGGCACCGCCCACCGAAAACAAAGGTCGTCGGAATTAGCCGGATTGTGGTGGGCGGTGCCCACCCTACGGCTCTCATTTTACCATCGTCGCGTCAGAGTTGTTCCAGGCAAAGCGAAAACCGCTCGCCGGAGATCCGGGAGTTTCGGCCGATGGGGCCCTTCTGGCGGCACGGCTGGCCGTCGATTTCCGTCAGGCCGGCGGCCCGGCAATACAGGTTGTTTTCGTGCCGATACAGCACCACGTCGTCGGGCCACTTGCGGCAGACGACGTGGCTGTTCGGCCGCGGGCCCAGGATGCATGTCTCGGCCATCAGCAGGATCGCGTCGACGGTCGGCTGCGTGCGATGGGTACTAGCGAAATCCAGTCTCGCGGTGGCGCTCAACGGATGCGGTCGGCGAAACACCAGCTTCACCTTCGATCCAAGTTGGATCAACGAACCGTCGACCAGCGGCGCGAAATCCGCCACCGGTCGGCCGTCGAGACGCACCTCGCGGATTGCCTCGATCAGGTATCCTTCGCCGTCGCGACGGATCCGCGCGTGGCGGCCCGAAAGATCGCCCAGCAAGGGAACGTCGACCTGATCGGACCGGACCGGCTGGCCCAGGACGATCTCGTCGCCGAGGCAAACCCAATAGCCGCCCACGGCGTCGATCCAGAGCAGAAACCGGTCAAGACCACGCATGGCAAACCTGTCTTTCGGCGTCGAGCTTCGTTCGACTTCGCGTCGTCCACGACGGTCCGCGAGCCGGCGCCACGGGCCGAACCACGCGGGCAGCAACGTCCCGCCGTGGTCCGACGGCCGCGCCGAGTCGGAAAAACTATTCGTCCCTCGAATCATTGTGACACACGCAAGGAGTGAAAGCCAGAGGGTTTACCGGCCCGTCCGTACTCATCACGCTCCGCGTGATGACCGTGAAAACGTTCCATGCCACGTTATCCATGTAGAAAGGTAGGGTGGGCATCGCCCACCGCAAGATGTGGTGTTTTGGTGGGCGGTGCCCACCCTACGTATTTCAGACCTCACGCGGAGCGTGAGGAATACATTTCATAAGAAATACATTTACTGCTGGGCCAAGCCGGTCGACGCCGCGGCCGACGATTCTTGGCCGAAATACTGCGTGACCTGCTCGACAATATCCTCGGGCGCCGTCTCGTCCAGCGGGATTTCGTCGGGGTAATACTCCTCGGCGTCGACCAGCTTCCGTTCGGTTTCCAAGCGGATTTGCAGGTCGGCGATCAACTCCTTGACCCGCCCCAGGCTGCTGTCGTCGAAGCGGTAGTCGGCCGTCGTCTTGGCGGCGTCGACCATCTGTCGCTGCGCCTCGAGGTTTTCGACCTCGACCAACAGTTGCCGCTTGGCCGATCGCATGCCTTCGAGTTTCTCGCGGGCCGCGTCGAGGCTGCGCCGCCGCGCTTCGCATACGCGGTGGAGGCTCTCCAACGTGTCCTTGCCCGTCTTGAATCGCTTGAAGCGATTGGCCAGATCCACGCGGACTTGCTCCTTCGAGTAGCTGCGTCCGGCGAAGTGGAACGCGTTCTTGCCGCTCGTCAAATGGGACTTGAGCGTGATGATTTGCTCGCGTTCCGTCTCGGACCGCGACTCCGACTCGTTGACCTGTTTTTCAAGCCGTTCGAGTTCCGCCTCTTCCTTGGCGATGACGTGCATATTGCTCCGCACCACCGGATCGAGGTCGGCGATCATTTGCCGGGCCCGGTCGATCTGGAACTCGATGGGCACGGCGTTTTGGACCGACTCGGACACATAGCTTGCCGACGTGCGGAGGTAACTCAGCGCGGTTCCGCCGAAGCACACGGCGACCACGGCGGCCGTCCCGCCGCCGATCAACAACATTTTCTTAATCATGACTTCCACTCCTCTTGCCAGGTTCGACCACAGGGAACGACGTAACGCAACCGTGGAGCGACCCGGGCGTCGCCGTGGTCAACGGAAACGGCCGCGCCCAAGGGTCGCTCTACGAAGGTCATTCGTCGGACGTTGGACGATCTTGGGACGCCGCGTCATTTTTGTGAAAAAAGATGGTAACGAAGGACATACCTCCGCGGAGTGGGGCCTCGTCATGTTTCCTACACGTCACGCACCCGGGTGAACACGGCTTGGCTCTAAAGCCCATCGCCGATAGACTTAGGACTACTCGAAAACCCCCTCGTGACGCTGCTCGCCATGTCAACTAACCTGGAAGACCTTGTTGCCCAGATTCACTGCTCCGCCGGGCGTGTTGTGCTTTCGCTCAGTGGTGGGGGTTCTCGGGCCATCTCCGCCTTGACCGAAGTGCCCGGCGCGTCGCGGACGCTGCTCGATGCCGTCGTTCCCTATTCGCGGACCGCGCTGGTCGAGTGGCTTGGGGGCTATCCCGATCAATACTGCTCGGCCGAGACGGCGCGTCGCATGGCGATGGTCGGCTTTCTTCGCGCGTTAAAGCTCGAGGAATCGGACGTGCCGTTGGCGGGCGTCGGCTGCGCGGGTAGTCTGATCACCGATCGTCCCAAAAAAGGCCCCCATCGCGCGCACGTGGCGATCCAGACGGTTTCGTTCACGGCCGTCCGGTCGATTTGGCTCGTCAAGGAGCAGCGTAACCGCGCGGAGGAAGAGGATCTCGTTTCGCGGCTCGTGCTCAACGCGGTGGCCGAGGCGTGCGGTTTGGAACCGGTGCTGGACTTGGACCTGGTTGACGACGAGCGATTCGAACGCTCGCAGACGATCGCGCCGCCCGCCTGGCAAGAGCTTTTGCTGGGCCGGCGCGAGATCGTTCCGTCGGGCCCTCCGGCCAAGGAGGACGAGCCCGAGGGTCACGTCATCTTTGCCGGAGCGTTTCATCCGCTTCACGCGGGCCATCGCCGCATGGTCCAGATTGCCGAGGAACTGCTGGGCCGCCCGGTCGAATTCGAGCTGACGATCCTCAACCCCGACAAACCGCCTATCGACTATTCGGAAATCAAACGGCGGCTCGACCAGTTTGATTCCAACCGAAGAATCTGGCTTACCCGGGCGCCGACGTTCGTCGAGAAGGCGCGACTGCTGCCGGGCACGACGTTCGTGGTGGGCACGGACACGCTGCGGCGGATCGCCGACCCGCGTTACTACGGCAACGACCCGGCCGCGTGCCGCGCGGCGTTGTTGAAAATTGCCGCGCGGGGCTGCCGCTTTCTGGTGTTCGGCCGCAACATGGGCCTGGGCTACATCGGCCTGCAACAGCTTGATCTGCCCGACCCGTTGCGTTCGATGTGCCAGGCGGTGGGCGAGGACGTTTTCCGAGAAGACGTTTCGTCGACCGAGATTCGGCGGGCCCTGTTGGAGGATGAGAACTTGTAGGGGCGTTTTCCCCATGCTCGGGAATTAATACTACCGCATTCCTTGCGGGACGACTCATGAATTGGACGTCGAAGGCAATACAACGCGGCTGGGACCGGGCGCTCCGGAAGCTCGGCTATCGCCTCGACCGTCTTGCGCGGATCCAGTTCTTCGAGCCTCTGCTTTATCTGTGTCTTCAGCACGTCGGCGAGCTTGTCTTCGTTCAGATCGGCGCCAACGACGGCAAGATGCATGATCCCCTCTACGAGTTTGTCACCTTGAACCATCGCCGGGTGAGGGGGATCGTCGTCGAGCCCGTCAGGGAATACTTCGACGAATTGAAAAGGAACTACGCGAAATATCCGAACATTACGCCGGTCAACGCCGCGATCCACAATTCCGAGAAGGAGATGACCATCTATCGCGTCGATTCCCGTAAATTGAAGCAATTGCCGCGTTGGACCAAGGGAATCGCGTCGTTCAACCAATATCACCACGAGCTCTCGGGCATTTCCTCGGAATCGATCGTCGCGGAAAAGGTGAAGTGCATGACGTTGGCCCAATTGTTGGACAACCATCGCCTGCCGCGAATCGATCTGTTGCAGATCGACACGGAAGGCTACGACGCGGAAATCATTCGCGGCATGGACTTCGGCGCGGTGAAACCGGCCATCGTGCGATTCGAGCACGGCTTATCCGAAAATATCATGAGCCGCGAGACGTTCCTTGACGTCGTCGCCCTGTTGCACGCGAACGATTACGAACTGGTCATCGAGCGTCACGACGCCGTCGCCTATCAACGCGACGTGATACTTGATTGAGCGTACTCGGAAATTCGTCGTAAAAGGGGACTGGCTCCGTCGCCTCGATGAACGCATCTCCACAAAAACGGCATGCGGCGACGGTGCCTGTCCCCTTTTACGACCCTGCCGGATGTTCTCTTTGTGCCAACCGGGCAGACTCTCTCGCCGCGCCGGGCGATTCTTAAGTGGCGGCGGTCGTTGTTCCGAAGACACCGAGGAACGACGATAGTGCCACGGATCGAAGGCGAGCGGAGCCAAGAGGGCGCCAACCCGCGTCTAACGGTCGTCCCGAGCGTGCGGCTTGGGCAATTTTGACGTGCGTGTTTTCCTTTCGATCCTGGCCATTCTCGCAAGCGGCGCGCCGGCGGCGGCGTGGCCCGCGGCGTCTCCACCGAAGCATCCGGCCGTCGTTCGCGTCGTCGTGCCCGAGGGCGGCGGGAACATGTCGCTGGGTTCCGGGGCGTTGGTGGCCGTGTCCGAGGAATACGGCCTGGTCGTGACCAACTGGCACGTCGTGCGCGACGGCTACGGAACGGGCACGGTCATTTTTCCCGACGGATTCCGCTCGCCGGCCACGGTGGTTCGCACGGACCGCGATTGGGATCTGGCGGCGCTGGTGATTTGGCGTCCGCGGGTGCGGCCCATTCCGCTGTGCGGGCGTCCGCCGGCCATCGGCGATCCGCTTTGGATCGCGGGCTACGGGCGAGGCGAGTATCGGATCGCCGGCGGACAATGCACGCACTATCTTTCACCCGGCGGACAACTGCCGTTCGACATGATCGAGTTGTCGACCGGAGCGCGCCAAGGCGACTCAGGCGGGCCGATCCTCAATCAACAGGGCGAATTGGCCGGGGTGCTTTTCGGCGCGGCCTGGGGCAAAACGAGCGGCAGCCACTGCGTGCGAGTCAAGCAGTTTCTCGATCCGGTCCTCTATCGATTCGACGCCGTTCCGAGAAACGACGGGACCATGCTCGCCCGGCGCGACGGCAACGGGACCGTTGCTCCGAGCCGCGGCGGCGCGGCCGAGACGCCGGTCGCGATGATCTCGGGAATCCGCAATGCGCCGACCACCGGACTGGGCGGCGCGGCGACCGCGCCGGGCAGATCCGCTCCTTGGGTCGCGTCCTCTCCAGGAAGCCCGGGTTTCATGGCCCCGCCGGCCCCCGGCCGAGAAACGACGGGACGTCAAATCGGGGTGCGTCCAGACGCACCCTACGTGCGCCCCGCCGCGTCCAATGGGCCCATTCCCTCCGACGCTTGGGAACAAGGCAAAACGGTGCTGGCCATCCTCGGGCTGTTGGCCGTCTGTTTTCACACGCTGCGCTGGATCGGCAAATAATCTCGCAGGGCGCGTCTGGACGCACCACGAAACGCGAGACGACGGTGCGTCCAGACGCACCCTACGAGGTTGTCGCAAATAGACAGGATTTACAGGATTTCCGAAATCTTGTTCATCCTGTAAATCCTGTCGAATGGTCTTGACCGCGGAATCGTCCCGGCGAAATGCCCCACCATTGTTTGAACGCCGAGTTGAACGCCGAGACGGAGTCGTAGCCGACTCGAAGGGCGACTTCTTTCAACCCGAGCGACGGATTTTTCAGCAGTCGGCCGGCCAGTTCCATGCGTCGCCGGCGCAGGTACTCCACCGGCGGACGGCCCAACGCCTTCACAAACGCGCCGGCGAACGCCGAACGCGACATGGCCACGCGCTCGGCCAATTCGGCCACCGTCCAGGGTTTCTCCGGATGGCGATGCATCAGCACCAGCGCGGGCCCAAGATCCGGATGAAGCAACTCGCCGAAAGTCGTTCCGGCCGGGTCGTCGCCCGCGGCCAGGCACGACCGGGCCGCCTCGATGAACAGGATCTCCACGAGCCGACGAACCATGTGTCCGCGGCCGGGCCGCCGGGCCGACAATTCATCCACCATCGCATGCAATAGCGCCCGAAGATGGGCCGCGCGATCGACCGCGTCCGGCGTGAGATGGACGACCGGTGGAAGTCCCCAGCAGAAGGGATGGACCCGCGGATCGTCCAGTTGAAACACGCCGCCCACCAGCGCCGTTCGCGCGCCGGGACCGCCGAACTTCAGCGTCAACGGATCTCCGGACCGCGGCAGGCCGAGCCAATCCACCGCCGCGGTTTGCGTCGTGATTGTGTCGGACAATCGATGTTCCGCGCCGGGCGACAAGAGGAGCAGATCGCCGGGCGCCGCCGTTGTCGCGCGCCAAGCCGTGTCGGCCGTCGCCAGGCATCTTCCCTCGAGAACCGAGCAAACAAGCGCGGCGCCCTCGGGCAGGCGGAGACTCCACGGAGCGCCGAGTTCAAGGCGGCCCGCGAAACGCACCTCCGGCGGAAAGGTCTCGAGAACCTCGCTCAGCGTGTCTTGGTGCGAGGATAGGCCGGGCACGGTTGGCTGAGGGGGAGTATTCATGTGGACCCATCGTCAACGACGAACGTAATCCGCCGCCGGGCTTTCGGCCGCGGCCGACTCGGCCGCCGGGCGTGTTTCTTGCGGTTCGCTTGGCGCGGGCGCGGGTCCGGACTGCTCGGACCGCATTCTCTGAACCACCGCGTCGGTAATGTCGACCGTCATGTCGTAGTCGAACACCACGCTGTCGTTCTTCGTCAGAATGACCGAGAGGCCCTTTTCGGCCGCGACCTGACGGGCCGTGATCTTCACCGAGCCTCGGAATTGTTGGATAAGCTGGGCACTGTAGTGGTTCAGAAGTTTTGACGCCTTCTGCTGTTCCTGGTTCCATTTGACCGCCGCCGCTCGCTGCGTTTGGGCGAACTGCCGTGTCTGTTCTTGGGTCGGATTCTCGCCGAATTGGCCCTTCGTCTTTGTCAGGCTCTCCTCGAACGACGCCTTGATCACGCCCAATTGTTTTTCGAGCGAGGTTTTCTGCTGCTGGATCGCGCCGGCCATTTGGCTGTCGTAGCCGAGTTGGCGGGCGATCGCGTCCAGATCGATAATGGCGACGTTGCTCTGGTCGCCGCCGGAACTCGCCGAATCGCCGCCGTGGAATTGGTTGCATCCGACCGTGGCGACCCACAGGAGACTCAAGGTGGCGAACAGACCCAGTATCCGTTGCATGGGAGAATCCTTTCCGACGAGAGAACCATTCTGATGAGAACGCAGAGGCGACGGACTATAGCGATGCCCTGGCCGTGGATCAAGGCGAGTTCATCCGCCTATAAAGTGCAACATCCACACCCCCATGACACCCTCGTGGAACCCGCCACGCCACGGTCGAAAGGTCTCTGCCTGGGTGGAAGACACGAAAAACCACCATTCTGGAAGAGAAATTGCCACTAACGCCGCTACATAGAGGGGACACATGGCGGATTGAAGACACAATCTGGACGCTCGCGAATACGGAAAGTAAAGCAAACTGCCGACAAACAAGTTTAACGATTGTATCGGTTTTGCCGGCTGGGCAAGAAATACGCTCAGACCGTGGATCGTCCATGCATGGGGTCCATGCGTGGCGTTCCACGTCGGAAAACCCCAAGGCAACGGCCAAGAAGGAGATCGCCCGTGGCTTGTCATCCCATCCTCACCCATGCTGCTGCACGCCGGATCACTCTCCTGGCTTTTGCGACGGTCTTGGCCGGACTCCTCTTCTCCACCAAACCTGACCACGCGACAGCTCAACAGGCCGTCACGCCCGTGCCCATCGAAGGGTCCGAAAAACTCCCCTTCACCGACATGTATCAAGCGGCCTTTGGCTCGCGTGACTTGGCGTTTCGCCTGAACTACGACACCGAACGCTACGGCCAGGAAAACGGCCAGTTCGGCCTGGGTGTCCAAGGCCATCGGCCGTTCGACGGCGGCCTGTGGCTGTTCAGCGCTCAATACAATCTCGATTTCGGACGGACCGAGCGGATGGGCCTCGACCTCGGCGGCGGCGTGCGTATGCTCCATCCCAGCCTCTTTGGCTGGGGGGCGACCCGAATCCTTGGCGCTCAACTCTGGTACGACGGCCTCGAAACGGAAATCGACAACTATTTCAACCAGATGGGCTTCAGTCTGGAATCGCTCGGTGATCGCTGGGACTTCCGCGTAAACGGCAACTTCCCCATCGGCACCCAAACCCAAGCCGGCGCGCCGGTTCCCACCGGCGTGGTCGGCTACTTCGGCGACTACCTGGCCGAAATCACCAACATTCCCATCGACGAAGCTCTCAGCGTCGTCGATTTCGAAGCGGCCACCCGAGTGAGCAACTTGGACGCCTGGCTCTTCGCCGGCGGCTACGGACTCGACGCCAGCGGCGACGAATGTTTCGGGGCCAAGGGCGGCGTTCGCGGCTGGATCGGCAACGACGCCATGATGGAACTGGCGATCACCAACGATGAATTTTTCGACACCCGCGTGAATTTCGCCGTCGTGTGGTATCCGGGCCGTAGCGGCCTGTTCAGCCCGCGAAGTCGGTGCCTCGAGGATCGACTCCGCGATCCGGTGATTCGCAACGACTACATCGCCACGCGGCGATTGCACGAGGCGGGCGGCAACCCACTGACCGACCTGGACGGCAACGCCGTGCGAGTGGTCCACGTCAACAGCGAGGCCGACGCCCCGGGCGACGGCTCCTACGAGAACCCCTACACCAGCCTCGACAGCGTCTACGGCGGCTCCCAGGCCGGCGACATCATCCTCGTCTGGTCGGGCAGCACGTACACGGACGAGACCGTCACCCTGCGCGATCGTCAGCGGCTGTTGGGCGAAGGCACCTACGCGTTCGATGGCCAGTCGGTCACCAAGCGGCACACGGTCACCACGACCCAGTTCGGCGACGTGGATCTGGCTCCGACGCGAGCCGGCGCCCTGGCCGAGCCCATTCCGGTCATCACCAACACGACGGGCGACGTCGTGACGCTTGCCGCGGCCGCCGGAACCGTCAACACCGAAGCAGACGACTACAATCCGAACCAGAAAATCTCGTACAACGAGGTGTCGAACCTCTCGATCGTCGGCGGCACGCGAGGCATCGTTTCGCCAAGCGTCGGCATTGGCGAAGTGAACATCAACAACATGACCATCGCCGACACGACGGGCCACGGCGTCGAACTCACCCCGTTTCTTCTGAGAAAAGTCAACAACGTCGGCACCGAGTTGAGCCGCAGTCTGTCGTACATCAACACGATCGAAAAAACCCAGTTCAACAACATCGGCGGAAACGACATCGATCTCGACGCCACCAGCACCGAGCCGTTGACCACACCGATGATTGAAAACATCACGGTCCAGGATGTCCGAAGCGCGGACGCCAACGGCTGGGGCATCAGGGTGCTTGGCAATTCCACCGCGGCCACCATCGACGAGTACCAGTTCGCCGCGGGCGCCGCGTCGCTCGGCGGCATCCAGTTCGAGTCGTCTCGCGGCGGCGCCACCATCAGCAACTCCGAAATCGAAGGCACGACCGTGGCCGGTTCGACCGGCGTCGGCGTGGAACTCCTTGCGGACGTCGAGGACACCTTCAACAACACTTTCACCTTCAACGACGTGCGAATCACCGACATGGGCACCGCCGGCCTGTTGATCAACGGCGGCGACACCGACGTGGATTTCACCGGCCTCATCTCCGAGACCCGCGACGCCCCGGCTGTCCACGTCATGCCGGTGATCGCAGGCGCGCTCACCTCGTACCACACGGGCACGCTCAACTTCAACGAAATGACCGGGGGCCAGGGCGTCGTCCGCGCCACGGATGGCACCGGGCTGGTCTTCGAGGACGCCAACGGCGTCTACAACTTCAACAACCTCGTCGATCTCGACGGCGTGACCACCGGCATCGACATCAGCAACACCGAGCCGACGGCAGGCGGTTTGTTCACCTTCAGTCAGGCGAGCATCAGCAACCCAGATGACTCCGGCGGCGCCGCCCTGCGAATCAACGGCGGCCAGTCCACGGTGAACTTCACCGGCCTGATCAGCCACGACGAGGCCAGTGGCTACTCCGTGGACATCACCGACCACCAAGGCTCGGTCACGTTCAACGAGGCGGAGCCCGACGAAGGCAGCATCAGCGCCACCTTCGGCGATGGCCTGCTGTTCACCAACGCCGACGGCGCCTACCGGTTCAACAGCCTGATCTCGATCTCGAACGCCGCCACCGCCGGCATCAGCATCGTCGCCAACGGCACGGGCAGCGGCTCCGACGGCACGTTCACCTTCTCGAACGTCGCCATCGACAACATCGCCGGCGTCGGCTTTAACCTCAACGCCGGCACGGCCCAAGTCAACTTCACCGGCGCCATCGCGCACGACGACGACGCCACCGCCGCGGTCACCATCGGCGGCGGCCACCACGAAGGAACCGGCGCCAACGAAGGCTCCGGAACGGTCACGTTCAACGAGAAGAACACGGGCGACGGCGTGGTCACGGCCACCGACGGCCTCGGCCTACAGTTCAACGCCGCCGACGGCACGTATAACTTCAACCATTTGATCGACCTGCATCGTGTTGAGACAGATCCGGGTCCTCCGCCTGTTTACCAATCTCCGGACGCGGGCATCAGCATCACCAACGGCTCCGACGGCACGTTCACCTTCAGCGACGTCGTCATTGACGACATCAACGGCGTTGGTTTCAACCTCAACGGCGGCACCGCCGCGGTCAACTTCACCGGCAAGATCACCCAAACGGCTTACGATACCGTCGCCGCCGTGACCATCGGCGGCGGCCACAAGGTTGGCACTGCCGCCGATGAAGGAAGCGGCATCGTCACCTTCACCGAGAAGGACACCGGCGCGGGCATCATCACGGCCTCAAAGGGCGACGGCCTCCAGTTCACCAATGCCGACGGCACCTATCTCTTCAGCAACAAGATCGACCTGAGCGGCGACGTCGGCTCGGACACCACGGCCGGCATCGCCATCCTCAAGGATTTATCAGATAATGGCTCCGACGGCACGTTCACCTTCAACAACGTCGCCGTGACCAACATCGACGGCGTCGGATTCCAACTCGATGGTGGCACCGCCGCGGTCAACTTCACCGGCCTCATTAGCCAGAACCAAGACCACGCCGCCGTGAGCGTCCTCGGCGGACACCGCGAAGGCACCGCCGCCGGCGAAGGAACCGGTGTGGTCACCTTCAACGAAAAGACCGCCGGCGCGGGCATCGTCATCGCCACCGAAGGCGACGGCCTCCAATTCGTGGACGCCGATGGAACCTATAGATTCAACCACAAGATCGACTTGCATCGTGTTGAGACAGATCCGGGTCCTCCGCCTGTTTACCAATCTCCGGACGCGGGCATAAGCATCACTGGTGGTTCGGACGGCACGTTCACCTTCAGCAATGTCGCCATCGACGACATCGCCGGCGTCGGCTTCAACCTCAACGGCGGCACCGCCGCAGTCAATTTCACCGGCAAGATCACCCAAACCGCTCAGAACTTCGCGGCCGTGACCATCGGCGGCGATCACCATGCGGGCGTCGGCTCCGAACAAGGCAACGGCACCGTCACCTTCACCGAAAAGACCGGCGGCGCGGGCATCATCACGGCCTCCACTGGGCCCGGCCTCGTGTTCACCAACGCCGACGGCACTTACAACTTCAACAATGCCGTCACACTCAGCACCAACGCGGGCATCAATATCCAAACGTCCGATGGAACTCTCACGTTCAGCAACGCCACCGTCACCGACAGCAAGGCCGTCGGCCTGAACATCAACGGCGGCAAGGCCAACGTCAACTTCACCGGGCTCATTACGCAAAACCTCGCGTCGAGTCCGGATGTTACGCCTGCCGCCGTCCTGAACGTTCAGGGCGAGCACACCGGCACGCTCAACATGACCGAAAAGACGGCCAACCAAGGCATCATCGTCGCCTCCACCGGTCCCGGCCTAGCGTTTAGCCAGGCGGATGGCACCTATAACCTCAACAGCAAGATGACCCTGAGCGGCACGGCTGTCATCGACATTGAAGACTCCGACGGCACGTTCAATATGACCAATTCCAGCTCGACGATTAGCAACGCCTCGGGAACCGCCTTCAGCGTCGACGGCGGCGAAGCCACGATCGCCTATGCCGGCAAGATCAACAGCACCGGCATTGCTGATCCCGCCAGCACTGGGAAGCCCGTCAGCATCAGCAACGTCACCGGTGGCACGATCAACTTCAGTGGCGACATCACAAGCAACAGCCTCGGCAGCGGCATCGTGATGCAGGACAACGCCGGCGGCACGGTCAACTTCACCGGCCACGTCACGCTCGACACCGGCGAGGTCACGGGCGTGTCGATCGACAACAGCGGTGTAACCAATCCAACGTCCACCGTCCGCTTCAACAACCTCGATATCACGACCACCACCGGCACCGGCTTCAGCGCCATCGGCGGCGGCATCCTGCTGGGCACAGGCGGAAGTGCCAGCTCCATCACGACCACCGGCACAAGTGGCGAAAGCGCCGCCGGGACTGCCATGTACATCGACGGCATGGAAATCGGCTCCGGCGGGTTCGCCTTCCAGGACGTCTCGGCCACCAACGGAACGACGGCCATCACGTTGAACAACCTGACGGGCTCCGGCACGCTCACGATCAACGACGGCACGATCACGGGCACGGCAGACTCCGCCGTGTCGATCACCAACACGGCCAACGTCTCGCTGAACAACATGAACATCACCAACAGTGGCGCCGGCGACGGAATTCATCTGGTGCATAACAACGCCACGTCGTTCAACGTCACCATCGCCAATAGTAGCGTCAGCAGCACGACGGCCACCGGCGACAGCATCCACTTGGCCGCCTCCGGGTCGGCCGCGATGCACCTGACGCTCAACGGCAACACCGTCACTCAAAGCGGCGCCGGGCAACAGGCGATTGAATACGACGTCAACGCCGGCGCGGGCAACACGTACATCACGATGACGGGCAACTCCGTCAGCCAAACGGCCGCCGCCGCCGCCAACCAGCAAGCCGTGCTGCTGGACGTCGGCGCCGGAACCTGTTACTTCCAGGCCACGGGCAGCAACTCGTTCTCCAGCAACGACACAACAGCCGCGTCCTACGCCGCGGCTCAACAGGGCGCGTCGTTCGACGCCATGGCGACGGGCGGTGCCTTGAATGCCACAATCCACGACAACACGTTCGACAGCGACGTGGCCAGCGGCACGAGCACCACGGCCCGAGGCTTCCGCATGGCGGCGGTCGGTGGACCCGTGAAGTTGAGCCTGCTGGACAACGTGGCCAGCGCCGACAGTGGCGCGGCGCCGTTCCTATGCTACAAGAACGGCGGCTCGTCGTTCGGCGTCGAGTTGCTCAAGACGCCCGACGCAACGGCCATCACCGACAAGACGCCCGAGGTGAACATCCGCAACGGCGGCTCCGGCGCCTACTCCGACTACGTGAATCCGCCGAACGCCACGCCGGCGGCCGCGGGCTGGGTGATCGAGTTCCTGCCCGACGCCGCTCCGCTGACTCCGCTGACTCCGCCGATCACGCTCGGGTTCGGCAACCTAGCCGAGGGCGCGGTTCCGACGCAGTGATAAAGCACGGCCTACCGAGAATAGACCGTGCGACAGAACACGGCTAGCCAC
>DATECS010000186.1:0-19964 GCA_035286785.1 Thermoguttaceae bacterium
GAAGGCCCGCCCGCCACTGGGGCTCGTCACCGCTATACGCCCCCCGCCGAATCGGCGCTTTTCCGCCCGCCACAGCGCAGATCCGTCGGACGTTATCCTGACCGACTCAGCCGGTTGTCAAGACAACTGGCTATATAATTATTATAGTCTCAGTTGGCAAAATCAAGTGGAACGAGAGGAAAACGACTAGTTCCTTCCTAAGTTAACCGCGCGACGGAACGTCGCCAAGAGGGCGCAACAGGAAAACTGGAGGGTTTTTCTCTCATTTTAATATTACTTTTGGGGGGATGCCTTGCCCGGTTATTGCCCATCTGATGACCGATTCATAGGCGTCGTTTGTGAATTCCCACTCTCCCCCATCGCCTGGTCCCTCTAGGGTTATCACCCTAATGATCGCCCATTGACATTTCGTCGGGTTAAACAGGGGTCCCCAGGGCACTTGACGACCCACCGCCCACTTGACGGCCCGCCGTCCAGCCGACACCATGACGCTCGGAATTCATCGACGGTTGACTGGACACTTCGGCGAGGCACTCTTTTTATTGGCTCAGTAGAAAAAAAGGCGCTGCATGGCTGAAAAAGCATATTTGGCTGTTGATATCGGGGCTTCCAGCGGCCGGCACGTCGTCGGTCGTTTCGATGGCCGGCGATTGAAACTCGAGGAAATCTACCGATTCGACAACGGCCCGGTCGACATGGCGGGAAGCCTGTTTTGGGACTTGCCCCATCAATGGACCCACGTCCAACGGGGCTTCCACGCGGCGGCAGCCACGGGAACGCCCATCACCAGCGTCGGCGTGGATACGTGGGGCGTCGATTTCGGCCTTCTGGGACGCGGCGACGTGCTCTTGGGCAATCCCTATCACTATCGCGACGCGCGAACCAACGGCATCCTCCAACGGGCCTTCGAAATCGTTCCCCGCCGGGAGATTTTTCGTCGCACCGGACTTCAGTTCCTGCAGTTCAACACGCTCTTCCAGTTGCTGGCGATGAAACTGGCCGGCTCGCCCCTTTTGGACGCGGCCGAAACCCTGCTCATGATGCCCGACCTGTTCCACTGGCTCATGACGGGCGTCAAATGCAACGAGTTCACCGTGGCGAGCACCAGCCAGATGCGCGACCCGGTGAAAGGGGCCTGGGCCACCGAACTGGTCGAGCAATTCGGATTGCCCTCCAAAATTCTCGGCCGAGTCGAACCGCCGGGAACGAACCTCGGCCCGATGCGCGGCGGCCTGGGTCTTGCGGCCGACGTGGTCCTGCCCGGCTCGCATGACACGGCCAGCGCCGTCATGGCCGTTCCTGCCGCCGGACGCCCCGGCAAGCGGCCCGACTGGTGCTACATCAGCGTCGGTACCTGGGCCCTGATGGGCGTCGAGTCGCCCGAACCGGTAGTGAACGACCGCGTGCTCGAAATGACTTTCACGAACGAAGGCGGCGTGGGCGGGACCACGCGGCTCTTGAAGAACATCTGCGGGCTGTGGCTCGTGCAAGAATGCCGCCGGGCGTGGAACCGCGCGGGCCGCAACTGGGGTTGGGAGGATCTCAACCGATTGTCGGCCGCCGCGCCGGCGCGCGAGTCGTTCATTGACCCCGACGCCGCGGCGTTCCTCGCGCCCGACGACATGCCCGAGGCGATTCGCGGATTCTGCGCCGCGACGGGGCAGAAAGTTCCGAAGGACGAGGGGACCGTGTTGCGCTGCGCCCTGGACAGCCTGGCGATGAAGTTCCGCTACGTGCTCGGGCGGTGCGAAGGACTCGCCGGCGGACGAATTGAGACGATCCACATGGTCGGCGGCGGAATCCAGAACCGCCAGCTCTGCCAGGCCGCGGCCGACGCCTGCGGACGCCGGGTGGTGGCCGGACCGGTCGAGGCCACCGCCACCGGCAACGTCATGACGCAGGCGGTCGCGGCCGGCGACGTCGGCTCGATCGCCGACGCCCGCGAGGTTGTTCGCGCCAGCTTCGCGGTCGAGCAATACGAACCGCGAGACACGGCCGCGTGGGACGACGCCTACGAACGGTTTTTGAAAGTCGTCGCCTAACCGTATTCCTCACGCTCCGCGTGAGGTCGTCCAGATGACGCAGACAAGTAGGGTGGACATCGCCCACCAAGATGTCGAGCTTTCGGGTTAAATTATTGGTGGGCGATGCCCACCCTACGATGACGCAAAGTGGTAACCGACCTCACGCGGAGCGTGAGGAATACAATCGGCAAGTCAAGAACCAACGTGGAGATAACGCGATGATCAAGGTCGGCATTACCGGGCTGGGTTTCATGGGGATGATCCACTATCTGGCCTATCAACGCGTGCGCGGCGCGACCGTCGCGGCCGTTTGCGAGGTGGATCGCACCCGGCTGGCCGGCGACTGGCGCGGCATCAAGGGCAACTTCGGTCCCGCGGGCCGCAAGATGAACCTGGCGGGCATCGCGCGGTACGAAACGCTCGACAAGATGCTGGCCGATCCGGCGATCGATCTGGTGGACATCTGCTTGCCGCCCGAGACCCACGCCGAGGCCGTGCTCAAGTCGCTCGCGGCCGGCAAGCACGTCTTCTGCGAAAAGCCCATCGCCATAAAACCGGCCGACGCCGAGCGGATGGTCAAGGCGGCTCGCCGGGCGGGGCGCCAATTGTTGATCGGCCAGGTGCTGCCGTTCATCTCGGCCTATCGGTTCGCCTATCGGCTGGTGACCAGCGGCAAATACGGCAAACTGAAGGGCGCCCATTTCAAGCGGATCATCTCCGATCCCGTCTGGATGAAAGACTATTGGGATCCGGCCAAGGGCGGCGGACCGGTGATCGACCTGAACATCCACGACACCCATTTCGTCCGCCTGCTTTGCGGGATGCCAACGGCCGTCCACACCGTCGGTCGGATGCGCGGCAAGGTGGTCGAGCTGTTCCACACGCATTTTCTGTTCAAGGACCCCGAGTTGATGGTCACCGTGGCCGGCGGAACGATCGACCAGCAGGGCCGCCCGTTCACCAACGCCTACGAAATCTATCTCGACCGGGCGACGATCGTGTTCGACTCGGGGGCCGGATTGCCCGTCACCGTGCTGACCGGCGACGGCCGGGTCAAACGCCCCACGCTCTCCGGCGGCGACCCGGTCGACGATTTCGCGTTGGAGATTCAAGAGGTCGTCCGCGCGGCCCGCACCAACACGCCGTCACCGTTGTTGGACGGTCAACTGGCGTGCGACGCCTTGGCGCTGAGCTACAAGCAGGCCGAATCGGTCGCGAAACGCCGCGTGGTGAAGGTTTGATTCTCCGAATGGTTAGAAATTGAGCAATCATAAGGCGGATCAAACAGTGACCACTGGATAAATGCGCAATCCAGGATGCCTCGTGATGTTCGGCGCCATGGCTCAAATTAGAAGTTTGGGGTAATTGGGCAAGGGCCAGTGGCCGATTGGCGAGCAAATCTCGCCATCCACCCGAGACGGTCCCCAATACATATGCAGTGCATATGCTCTACCTATGCACTTCGCCGCGCGTCCTATCGTTTCGCCCGCGCGACAAGCGTAATCCCAGGGCACTTCGCGTCGGCGTTAGTCACAAAAAAGAGGAACCGCTATTGACCGCAAAATGAGCAGTTGATATCTCATCCTTCACAACTGCCATCCTGGTCACGCCAGCCGAAGAAATTACCTGTTTCACCCGTTCTGGCAGCCTGTTGCGCGGCGGCTTCCGTGGGGCTGTTGCGGGCGGAAATTCTTTCGCGTTTGGGAAGCGTCCGTGCCGGACAAGGGTGGGCCCGATCCCAGGCCGGAGGGGACGGCCGTCGCGCGGCCGTTGGCTCTCTCGGACAACGATCAGAGGATGATGAGGATAAAAGAGACAACGTCCATGAGCATTACCTCCTTCATGTTTCATGACATTCGCAATAATGACGACATACGCTTTCGCAATCGATACACCCTAAAGCCGTTCTTGACGGTCGCCGAGTTCACGACGCAATTAGACTTCATCGTCTCCAATTATAAGATCATAAGCACCAGTGAGCTGTTTAGCGTCACCGACAACAACCAATATGCCATTCTAACCTTTGACGACGGCCTCATTGACCACTACCACATACAGCCGCTCCTGAAGGACTACAAGATTAGAGGCACCTTTCTCGTTCCGGCGGGAATCCTATTGCATAACGTCGTCATGAAATCCCACAAGATTCAATTCGTTCTATCGGCCGCGGATGAGAAACAACTCGTCCGGGAGATTCTCGGCCATGTTCGCGATCACGACGCGATTTGGGAACGATTTTCACATTCGCGCTTCACGGATAATTGGTGGACCCCTGAAATGGTCTTCGTTACGAACTTTCTGCGAAACTATGAAGACCACGAGACAACCAGTTTTATTGTTGATCGCCTATTCGACAAGTACGTCTCCACGGATCACGGGTCCTTCGCGCGGCGATTCTATCTCAACCACGGGCAAATAGCCGAAATGATCAAGAATGGCATGGAAATCGGCGGGCACGGATACTACTCGAACGACCTTACGGCCCTTTCCCACGAAGATCAGCAGACTGACATTGCCAGTACCTTTGAATATATCAAGAGCTTGCGTCAGGACTGCGATCTGTTTTTTTCGTATCCGAATGGCGGGTTTGATCATAATACCATTGCCCTTATGAAACAGAATCACTGTAAAGTCGCCTATACGACGGAAAGCACATCCGTCGATCGCCTGGAAGACGTCGACCTACTGAGATTTCCAAGGATCAGCGCGCCGGAAACGTTACGGAGGTAACCGTATGCACAAGATCGTGTTGTGCGGAATCCAACAACAGGGCAAGGACATCATAACGTTCTTGAATCAGCGCGGCATTCAGGTCACCAATATAGTCACCATATCCAGGGAAACCGCCGTCAAGAATCGGTCCGAAACCACCTGGGTCTCGTACGAGGATATTTCAGACCGACTTGGCATCCCCATCCACTACGCGAACACCTACGGCTTGACTCATCGCGAAGACGTGGAATATTTTGCCCATCATAAGTTTGACCTTCTCTTGTTGGGCGGCTGGCAGCGACTGTTCTCCGATGAAATCTTAAGAACCGTCACGTTTAGCATTGGGCAACACGGCAGCCCCGAGCACCTGCCGAAAGGCAGAGGGCGTTCGCCCCTGAATTGGGCGATCATCCAGGGCAAAAAGAGGCTCATTTGGAATTTGTTCTTGCTCGATAAGGGCGTGGACAGCGGTGACGTCATCGATTATCAGATATTTGAGATTAATCCGTTCGATGATTGCAAAACGGTCTATTACAAGGTGTCGACGTCGGTGAAACACATGCTGGCCAGGAGCATACCAAAACTGCTGGAGGGCCAGTTGACTCCGGTGAAGCAGATCGGGGAGCCCAGCTACCATGAAAAGAGAACCCCGGAGGATGGGAGAATTGATTGGAACATGGGCATTGTTGACGTATGTAATTTGATTCGGGGCGTTACCAGACCTTATCCGGGCGCGTTCACGGCGTTTCAGGGCGAGAGAATTCCGATTTGGAGGGCTCAGGCATGGGACACGATCATTGATTTTTATCAGCACAGCGGCTACGGCGAAATAGTCGAGGTCTTTGAGGACGCCTTTGTCGTGAAATGTTATGACGGTTTGCTGTTGGTGACGGATCACGATGACAAAAATGTATTTGTCGGCAAGCGGTATGAAACAGGGTGTTAAGAAGTCATCCATCGCCTGGAATTGAAAAAACCCTGGCCATGAGTGGAGGATCTTGCTGTCATGGAAGTCCGCGTATCCGTTCTGCTGCCCACGTACAATCGCGCGCCGTTGTTGCGGGGAGTGCTGGAAAGATTGCTCTCGCAACCGATGCGCGACATTGAAATCATCGTCATGGACGATGGCTCTCAAGACGACACTCGCGCCGTGGCGGCCTCGCTCCAAGATGAGAGGGTTCGCTATTATTATCGGGATCATGCGGGGATGACCGCCAACGTCAACGAAGCACTGAGCCTATCCACGGGCCCCTATGTGATCGTGTTGCATGACCACGACATCACGGAGCCTGATATCCTCATGGAATATGCGGACGTCCTCGACCGAAACCCAACCGCGGCGTTCGCCTTTTGCGGCTACATCTACGTCGACTGCGAAGCCAAAGCCGAAACGCAGCGTTTGGTTCATGATTGGCCGGAGTTATTGCGAGGACGCGAGTTCTTGCGGAACGTTCTTTTGCCGAAAATCAGCAGCCCCGTGCTGATTTTCTCCATGATAAAAAGAAAATTCATCCAGGAGCGGTTCCTGGACTCCGCCGTCGGCCCATGCGCCGACGTGGAACTTTGGCACCGGTTGGCGTCGGTCGCCGACGTGGCCTACGTCCAACGCCCGTTGCTCAAGGTCCGCGAGCGGGATTCGTCGAGCATGTTTTACGGGGCCGGCGCGACGGTGGAAATGTCGGAAACGCTACTCAACGCCAAGAAGCAATATTTACGGTTCCTTCCGGGTTGGCGGCAACGGCAACTGATGCGGCTTCGATGGCGGTTCCAAGTCGACGGCACCGGAATCTATATTCTTTGGAAGGCGTTCGAAACCGACGATCGAAAAGCGATGAACGCTATGCTTTCGTGGGTCCGTCGCGAAGGATCCATGGCGGGATACCTGCTGTTGCTCGGCTTGTCTCGTCTTTCCGGCCGTTGCGGCGCTTCATTGCTGCGATTGGTTCGGCGAGTTTACCGCGCGATATGGCCAAAGTCGAGCGTGAAACCGGCATGACGAAGGTGGAGAATTTCCAAGTGACGCGGCGAGCAACTTCATTGAAATACGCTATCCCGGCAGCCTACGTCGCTCGCGGCTGGTCGGTCGTGATGGGACTGGCCTTCATGCCCGTTTACATCGGGCTCATGGGCGCGGAGGCGTTCGGGCTGGTCGGCCTGTACGTCACGCTTCAGGCCGTCTTTTCCCTTCTCGACGCGGGCTTGGGAAGCAAACTCAATCGCGACTTCGCCCAATTCTCGGCCGTTTCCTCCGAAGGACAAGCGTTCCGCGACTTGCTGTGGACGCTGGAGATCCCGCTGTGGACCGCGGCCACCGTGGGGGGAGCCGCCATTCTGGCGATCGGTCCCACGGTGGCCAATCAATGGTTGAATGTCGAAACGCTGTCGCCCCGCGCGGTTTCCGTCAGTCTGCGACTGATGGGTCTCATCCTCCTGTTCCAGTTGCCGATGAGTTTTTACGCGGGCGGGCTCATGGGGCTTCAACGCCAGATGCTCGCCAGCGTGTTGAACGCCGTCTGGTACACGCTGCGATTCGCCGGCGGCGCATTGGCCGTTTCGCTTGTCGCGCCCACGCCCGAAGTCTTCTTCACGTGGCAGTTGGCGGTCACCGTTTTAAGCACGGCATGCACCGCGATCACACTGCGTTGCTGTCTCCCCGCCGGTCGGCGCCGGCCGAAGCTGAGTTGGCGCCTTCTCGTTTCGAGCTGGCGCTTCACGACGGGGCTCGGCGCCATCTCCGTGACGGTCCTGGCCCTCAATCAGGCCGATAAGCTGATCTTGAGCAAACTCATCTCGCTGAAGGAATTCGGATACTATGCGCTGGCCTGGACCGTGGCGAACGGGCTGCGATCGCTTGCCGATCCGATGTTCAGCGTGCTTTTTCCCAGGCTCTCTTACCTGGTTAGCAAGGGCGACCAGCGGCAGTTGGCGGCCACCTACCATGCAGGATGTCAACTGATGACCGTGGTGTTGGTTCCCCTGGGGGCCTTCCTGGCATTCTTCGCCCCGGAAATCATGTTCCTCTGGACGCGCGACTCCACGATGGTCCAGCAGACCCATCTTCTCGTTGCGCTGTTGTCGGTGGGAAACATGCTTTTGGGACTGATCGTTCTTCCCTACGCGCTGCAATTAGCCCACGGGTGGACGTCGCTCAATCTGGTCACGAATATCGTGTTTATTGTTCTTCTCGTGCCTCTCCTGTCGGGACTTGCGCCATGGTACGGCGCCACGGCCGCCGCCTGGCTGTGGTTGCTTTTGAACGTCGGATATGTCTGCGTCCACGTTCCGATCATGCACCGGCGTCTGTTCCCCCGCGAGCTTTGGCGATGGTACGCCGCGGACATCGCGATGTCCGCGGTCCCGGCGATTCTGGTTCTCGGCGCGGCGCGCATGGTGCTTGGGATCCAACTTGCGCCGGCCATGATGGCGCTGGCGCTGGGCGGCACGTTCGTCGCGGCGCAATTGGCCGCCTTGCTGGCGTCTCCGTTGTTCTGGGCATGGAGTGAACGCTATCGGAAGACCGGCTGGTCGCTTTGGCGAAAGAGCATGATAGACTGCGGGGGAGTAAGGGGATCGGAATGAAAACAATGAACCAAGAGTCCATGCGCGATGGAACGTGGTCCTCGGAAAAAACGGACTATTCCTTGATCACACAATGCCGCGGATGCCACGCGCCCGAAGGCAATCTGCGGACCGTCCTGGAAATGGAGCCGATGCCCTTGGCCGGAATGTTCTGCGAGACGGGGGAAGAGGCCCTTGAGGCGCCCGTCTTCCCACTGACATGGGCGCATTGCTCGCATTGCGGGCTGGTGCAAGTGCGCGAAAATATTTCCGACGCCTTCCTGTTCTCCAAATACAACTACGCTTCCTCGACCGTTCCCGGATTGGTGCGACATTTCGATTCCTACGCGGCGTTCTTGAGCGATCGCTACGGGCGGGACGCGAAGGTCCGGTTCTTGGAAATTGGCTGCAACGACGGCGTGCTGCTTAATCGGTTGCCGAGAAAATGGCAACGGATCGGTTGGGATCCAAGTGACGTGGCGCGACGCGACGCCGAGAATAACTCCAATTATCAGCTCTACCCCCTCCCTTTCAGCGAGGCCACGGCCCAAGCGAGCGGCTTGGAGGCCTCCGTCGACGTGGTCTCGGGTTCGAACTGCTTGGCGCATATTTCGGACCTTCGGGACGTTTTTCAAGGGGTCCGGCACGTCTTGCGGCCGGGGGGACACCTGTGGATCGAAGTGCATGATCTCCAGGCCCTCCTCCAAGGCGGCCAATGGGACACCATCTATCACGAACACAAAGTGGAATGGAGCGAGCAAGCTCTGACTCGCTGTTTGGCCCCCCTGGGACTGGTCCTTCGAGAAACCTTTCGCACGCCGATGCATGGAGGCGCACTGAGGATATGTTTCCAAAAGACACGCGTCGCCCTCAAAACGTCATGCGGCACGGTTCCACCGGACCCTGGTTTAGCGGAGCTTCAAAGGGCTTATGAACAGCGGTATGAATCCGCCACGGCGAGGAAACTACTCGCGGCGGCGGACGCGGGAAAGAAAATTGCCGCTTACGGCGCGGCCGGCCGCGCAAACGTGTATCTCAACCAGATGTCCAGACTGCCTTTTGAATATGTCGTGGACGAGGCGCCCCTGCGAATGAATAAGTTTCTGCCGCGCATAGGAACGCCGATCGTGCCTCCCTCGCGGCTGCAAGAGGAACCAGTCGAGGCGTGTTTGGTGACGGCATGGAATTATCGGGACGATATCGTTCGGAAAAACTCGGATTTTCGCGGGAAGTGGTTGACGGCCTTTGGGGAGTAGCGTTGCACATGCGAGTGTTGATTTTTGGCGGCGCCGGCATGTTAGGCCATAAACTGTGCCAACACTGCCGCGCGCGGTTCGAAACCTGGACCACCGTGCGATCGACCGCCGCAGCGCTGACCCCTTACGATCCGTGCGACGCGGGCCGGATCCTGCCGGGCGTTGATGCAATGCGGATAGCCACGGTCGCCGAGGCGGTTGACCGCGTGAAACCTAGCGCCGTGATCAACTGCATCGGCGTCACCAGTCCATTCTGCGACGCCAGGAATCCCCTTCCCGCCTTGGCCATCAACGCGATCTTCCCTCACCAACTCGCGGATATTTGCCGCCAAAGCCGGACCCGGCTGATTCATATCAGCACCGACGGCGTTTTTTCCGGGCGCAAGGGAATGTACCGGGAAGAAGACGCCCCCTGCGCGGACAACCTGTACGGGCGCACCAAGTTTCTCGGCGAAGTCGGCGGGCGTGGTTGTCTTACCCTACGGACTTCGATCCTTGGCAGGGAACTGATCGCCGCGCACGGGTTGGTCGAGTGGTTCCTGGCCAACCGCAACGGCAAAGTGCGCGGATTTCGCCGCGCCGTTTACACGGGTTTCACCACTCAAGCCTTGGCCGGCATTATCGCCGACATACTTGAAAAACATCCGGATCTTGAAGGGCTCTACCACGTCTCCTCCGATCCGATCAACAAGTTCGACCTTCTCGGTCTGATAAACGAAATCCATCAACTTGAAATCCAGATCGAGCCGGACGCGGACTTCATCTGCGATCGCAGCCTCGATTCGACGAAATTTCGCGGCGAGACCGGCTTTCGCCCCCAAGGCTGGCGCGAGATGATCCAGGACATGCGCCAGGATCCCACGCCGTACGACGCGTGGAGGGCCGGAAATGAACAGCCATGTCTATCGACGTTTGCACGGCGAATGAGCCGAGACCGGATGGATCGACCGGCTTGGTCATTGCCCAGGCAAAGATCAATAGCGACTAAAACAGAATAGATACGATGTATCCCACAAGCGTCCATTCAACGTCTCCCTTAGCGAAGATGGTCAAGCCGGCCATGCTCTTGACTTTTCTTCTCATCGGGGCGTGGAACACTTCGCAGTTTTTTCATGCCGGCTATCAGGTCTTATGGACCAGCCTGTTGTCGTTCGCGGGCTGCGCGCTTCTCTTGGCATTCGCCAAAAATCGGATCGAAGCGAGCTTGTGGGTGTGGGCCTTGCTCGGTGTCTTTATCATGGGCTACTACGTGAAGCTCTTGATGATGTCGCATCAATACACGACGTACAAGTTCGACGTCTACTACGCCACGGAAATGGGGTGGCTCACGGTCGATGCCATGCTTCGCGCCAACTGGTGGATGACCGTCGGATTCCTGACTTTTTGCGTCGTGGGCAGCATACTGATCTCCCTCTCTCGCGTCTCGATCGATGGACAACGGCAGCGCTGGTTCAGCCTGCGGGTACAAATGTTGCGGGTCGAGAACCTTTTATTCGCAATAGCGGGACTCTCCATTCTGACGTTGTTCATCCCCGTCATATATGGATTCGGCCAGATGGGAATGGAACACCACTGCCTCCCATTCCGCCTGGACGCGGTGGTGACGCGAATACGGCTCGATCTTCTTCCGTGCTTGCTCCTGTTACTGTTGTGGCTGCTCGACCGGAAACAACACCGCGGCGCGTGGTTCATCACGCTTCTGTTGTTTATCGTCCTCTCCCTGGGCGATTCAGCAATGCGAGGGAGCAGGTCGGCGGTGTTGTTGGCGATTTTGCCCGCCCTCATGCTGTGGATACTCTCGGGCAAGCTGAGCCGGCCGCGGATGGCCGTCGTGGCGGCCTCGCTTGTGATGACGATGGTGTTCTATCCGGTATTCTCGAATATCCGCACGACGCGAATGGCGGGAGGCGACGTTGACGCGACTACGGTCGTGGAAGGTCTGACGAAGATCGGTTCGTCCGAGACATGGGTAGAGATTATTGACATGGTTGCCATGCGCGTGGGAGGGCTGGACGGCCTTATTCACGACATCGAGCATGGTCCGGAAGGCTTCGATCCCTCGCGGTTGTCATGGCTGTTAAACAACGAGACCATGGCGACCTATCAAACTTATGATGTTGTTGGCGTCGGTCGCCATCTGGTCGACGGGCGGTCGCCTGGACTTCTGGGAGCGTTTGTTCTCGTGGCGGGCCCGTGGGGAATTGTGCCCTTGGTCACGCTGTATATGGTGTTAATTTGGATGGCGTGGACGAAGACGGCCTCGCTTCCCATCGCGCCGGTGGCGCTTTCCTACCTGATGAGTCGTCTCATCATGTATACCTCGGAGGGAACGTTCGGTATCCAGTCGCCCATTGCATGGTTCGTTTCCATTATGGTGACGAGCTATGTGTTTAGCTGGCTGCTCGTTCCGACGGCCTCTCCAAGCGGATTTCGCCCCGGTTGGCATGTAAGACCGTCCGTGAATCCACGTTCCGTGAAACTTTCAACCGCGATCGCAAGGGAGCGGTAACGATGTACAAAGGGCGCAACATCGGAGTTTTCGTGCATCAAGGAGTGGGCGACGCCGTCATGACCGTTCCCTTGTTGCGGGCCATTGAAGCCCGCCTGGAACCGACGGATCGCCTGATCTTGATCGTCCGATCGCCCTATGCCATTGACCTGTTGAAATGCATTTCCTGGGGAAAAAACGTCACGATTTGGCATCCGACCGGGGGAAGATTGCGAAGAAAATGGTGGCTGTTGAAGGTGTTGATGCAACTGCGCAAGGTCCGGCCTGACGTCGTCTTGGCGCCGCTGTTTGCCGATCGATTCTTGAATGCCGTATGGCTCCGCTTGACGGGCGCGGAATTGTCGGTCGTAGCGCCGGGAAAATGGCGGGGGCGTCTGGGGCGGTGCGTGACGGTCGCCGGCGCGCCGGGAATGCACAAGACCGAGGAATATCTGGAATACGGACGCACGGCGGGGCTGATCGACGGTGCGAAGCCGAGTGTGGCGATCACACCACCTGAAGCACTCCTGAAAAAAACGCCGTCCGTGACGGCATGGTGGCGACCTGACCGGCGGTGGGTGGTTCTCGCCCCCGGCTCCGGCGTCGTGGAAGCGCACAAGCGTTATCCCGTGGAAAGTTTCAGGGCGCTGGCGCGGCTCCTCCTGCAAGCGTCGCCGGACATCGGCGTGGTGGCCCTCGGAAGTTCCAAAGAACAGGAACTGATTCATTCGGTTCTGGAAGTGGATGGCGACGCGAGCCGACGGATCGCCTTGACCGGCTTGAGCATCGCGGAATCCTTGGCCGTGCTCTCTCGGTGTCATTGCCTGGTCGCGGCCTGTTCGGGGGCGTCGCATCTCGGAACGGCGGCGGGGATTCCGATCGTAGGCATTTACGGGCCCACCAATCCGGGACATACGGGCGCGTACAGCAATCAACTCCGCGTCGTGCGGCTGGGCTTGAAATGTTCGCCCTGTTATCGAATGAAGCAACTCACGGGTTGCGGCAACCCTATTTGCATGACGTTGATCCCGCCGGAAACCGTGTTCGAGGCGGTGCTCGCGTCGCTCGCCGGACAACCGTGTCCGCCGGTCCCCTGGTGCGAGACGACCAGCGCGCGCGAGGCGATTTATCCCCAGCCGTCAATTAGGGCGAAATCAGCATGATTACCACCGACGTCATCCGGCATATGCTGCGCGAAAGCGCGGAAACCAAGTTGGCCGCACAGGCCTTGGCCGACGACATCGCCACGTTCGCCCAGTGGATGAGCGAGACCTATGACCATGATGGAAAAGTGATCCTGTTCGGCAACGGAGGTTCTCTGTGCGATGCCGCCCACATCGCCGCGGAACTCGTCGGCCGCTACAAACGCGAACGCCGCGGCCTGCCGGCCATCGCGCTCGTGGAACCGGCGCTCCTGACCGCCCTGGGCAACGATTATGATTATTCCACGGTTTTTACCCGACAGGTCCAGGCCTGGACCAAACCCGGCGATCTTGTCGTCGGGATCAGCACCAGCGGCAAGTCGGTCAATGTGCTCGCCGCCCTGCGCGTCGCCCGGCGGCAGGGAGCAAAAACCGTCGCTCTGACCGGCGCCAACGGCGAAAGCATGAGGGAAGTCGCCAACCTTGTGTTGGCCGTGCCCTCGACCAATACGCCTCGCATCCAAGAATGCCACATCGCCATCGGACACATTGTCTGCGAACTCGTGGAACAATGCCTGGAGGAACAGATGACGGGTCATAACGAATCGAGGCCGCCGGAGACGGCGTGGGCACCGACCGCGGGCGAGGGAGATTGACGGATGACGAAGATCCCTTCAGAAAAGTCACTCATTGCGAAAGGGCAAAGAAGTGTTCGATAATAAGACGCTATTGATCACCGGTGGAACCGGCTCGTTCGGCAACGCGGTCCTGCGTCGGTTTCTCGAGACGGGAATCGCGGAAATCCGCATCTTCAGCCGGGATGAGAAAAAACAGGACGACATGCGACGCCAGTACGGCAGCGATAAACTGAGATTCTATATCGGGGACGTGCGGAATCCCGACGGGCTCCGCGACGCGATGGAAGGGGTGGACTACGTCTTCCACGCCGCCGCGCTGAAACAGGTTCCCTCTTGTGAATTCTATCCGCTCGAAGCGGTGCAAACCAACGTCCTCGGCGCCGCCAACGTCCTGACGGCCGCCATCCATGCCGGCGTGCGAAACGTGGTGGTGCTGAGCACCGACAAGGCGGCGTATCCGATCAACGCCATGGGAATGTCGAAAGGCCTGATGGAGAAAGTCACGGTGGCTCGCTCGCGGGTCGCCGCGGACAAGGGATGCACGCTGTGCGTCACGCGCTACGGCAACGTGATGGCTTCGCGCGGTTCGGTCATCCCGTTGTTCGTCGAGCAAATCCTTCAGGGGGCGCCGCTTACCGTGACCGATCCGCACATGACGCGGTTCATGATGTCGCTGGACGACGCGGTGGACCTGGTGGTCTATGCGTTTCAACACGCTTCCTCCGGCGACCTGTTCATCGAAAAAGCGCCGGCGGCCACGATCGGCACGCTGGCCGAGGCCGTCAAGCGGGTGTTCGGGGCGCGGAATCCCCTCCAGCTTATCGGCACCCGCCACGGCGAAAAATTGTACGAGACGCTGTTGACCCGCGAGGAAATGGCCCGCGCCATCGACCTGGGCGGTTACTATCGCGTGCCGGCCGACGTCCGCGACCTCAACTACGCCAAATTTTTCTCCGACGGCCAGAGCCGCCTGGACGAGCTCGAGGACTACCATTCCCACAATGTGCCGCGATTGAACGTGGAAGAAGTGGCCGAGTTGCTCCTAAAGCTTCCCTACATTCAGGAAGAATTGGCCAAGAGGCCTTGCCGGCAGCTTGTGTCGACGCCTCGGCAACGAAGAAAGGCGGCGTGACCATGACGCACGGCGCGCAAACCATACTTGTGACGGGCGCGAAAGGATTCATCGGCCGCAACCTGTCGGCCCACCTGAGACGCCGTGAAAACGTGCGTTTGCTGGCCTATGATCGCGACAATACGGAGGCCGAGTTTTGTCAGTGGGCGTCGGAGGCCGACGTCGTCTTTCACCTGGCCGGCGCCAATCGGCCTCAAAACGCCGAGGAGTTCGAGTCCGACAACGTCGCTATGACCGAATCGCTCTGTCGTGTTCTCGCCGACGCCGGCCGGGAGCCGCAAATCGTCTTCAGCTCTTCGATCCAGGCGGAATTCGACAATCCTTATGGACGGAGCAAACGAAGGGCTGAAAACGTTCTGCGGGAATTCGCCGCGAGCACCGGCGCGCCGGTCGCCGTCTTTCGTCTCAAGAATGTTTTTGGGAAGTGGTGTTTGCCGAACTACAATTCCGTCGTCGCCACGTTTTGCCACAACGTCGCCCACGATCTTCCGATCCAGATTACCGATCCCGATCGCGAGTTGGAACTGGTTCACGTTGACGACGTGGTGGCCGCTTTTTTATCGCAAATGGACCAGCCGCGGCGTTATGACGAGGGCCTGGTGACGCCCGACCCCATTTCCTCCCACACCGTCGCGTTGGGCGACCTGGCGAGCCGGATTGAGTCATTTCGCGGAATACGGCGTTCGCTTCACCTGCCTGATTTTTCGATCCGGTTCAATCAGCAGCTTTACGCCACCTATCTTGCTTACGTCGATCCGTCGTGCTGGGAGTACGGCCTCGACGTGAAGTGCGACGACCGCGGAAATCTCGCGGAACTTCTCAAATCTTCCGGCTCCGGACAGATATTCGTGTCGCGCACGCGGCCGGGCGTCACCCGCGGCAATCATTATCACCACGTCAAGGCGGAAAAATTTCTCGTGCTCTCCGGCGAAGGAGTCATTCGTCTGCGTCATATTGAAAACCCGGAAATCCACGAGTTTCGCGTCCGCGGCGCCGACTACCGCGTCGTGGACATTCCGCCGGGTTATACCCACTCCATCACGAACGTCGGCGCGACCGAGATGATCACGCTTTTTTGGGCAAGCGAGATATTCGACCCGGACCGCCCCGACACTTTTTTCCTCCCCGTTGACCTTCGAGCAGCCGCATGAAAGTCGCCACCATCGTCGGCACCCGACCCGAAATCATCCGCCTGTCGCGCGTCATGGCCGCGCTCGACCGCTCGGTCGAGCATGTCGTCGTCCATACCGGTCAGAACTACGACTACGAATTGAACGAGATCTTTTTCGAGGATCTGGAAATTCGCAAGCCGGACCATTTTCTCGGCGCGGCGGGCGCGACGACCGCCGAAACGATCGGCCAGATTATTGCCAAAGTCGACGTCTTGCTGGCGGAGATCGCGCCGGACGCGGTCCTCATTCTCGGCGACACAAACTCCTGCCTGGCGGCCGTT
The DNA here is from genome assembly GCA_035286785.1 of Thermoguttaceae bacterium. Lineage (GTDB taxonomy): Bacteria > Planctomycetota > Planctomycetia > Pirellulales > Thermoguttaceae > UBA11386. The sequence continues at coordinate 16,404 of DATECS010000186.1, forward strand.
TGCGCCAAGCGGCGAAAGATACCCGTCTTCCACATGGAGGCCGGCAACCGCTGCTTCGACCATCGCGTGCCCGAGGAAACCAACCGCAAAATCGTCGATCACGTGGCGGACATGAACCTCCCCTACAGCAGCATCGCCCGCGAGTACCTTCTCCGGGAAGGCCTGCCGCCGGATCGGATCGTCAAGACGGGCAGCCCCATGTACGAAGTGCTCCACCATTACCTGCCGAAGATCGAACGAAGCGACGTGCTCGAACGTCTCGGCCTGAAGGAACAAGAATATTTCGTGCTCAGCGCGCATCGCGAAGAGAACGTGGACGATCCCGACCAGTTTGATCGGCTGGGCCGCGTGCTGAACCGCCTGGCCGAGACCCACGGCGTGCCGGTGATCGTCTCAACCCATCCGCGGACTCGCAAGCGGATCGACGCCGGGAACGTGCCGATGCATCCGCTGGTGCGGTTGTTGCGGCCGTTGGGCTTGTGCGACTACGTTCACCTCGAGATGCACGCCCGAGCCACGCTCAGCGACAGCGGCACGATCACCGAGGAGTCGTCGATCCTCAACTTCCCGGCAATCAATCTCCGTGACGCCCATGAACGTCCCGAAGGCATGGAAGAAGCCGCCGTCATGATGACGGGGCTCTCGTGGAATCGAATCCAGGAAGCCCTGGCGATACTCGACCGGCAGGGCCGCGGAGATCGCCGCACGCTACGCATCCCCGACGATTACGCCGTTCCGAACGTCTCGGAAAAGGTGGTGCGGATCATTCTCAGTTACACCGACTACGTCAACCAGACCGTTTGGCGAAAAAAACCATGAGAATCTTGTTGCTGTCCCAATGGTATCCTCCGGAACCACAGAAAATCCTGTCGGATCTGTCGGAAACGATGCAAGCATTGGGACATGAAGTGACCGTGTTGACGGGATTTCCAAACTATCCTTCCGGGAACCTGTATCCGGGCTACCGTGTGCGGGCTTGGCAGCGAGAGACGATAGGCGGGATACAGGTTGTCCGTGTCCCTCTTTATCCCGATCACAGCACCTCATCCTGGAAGCGAAGCCTCAATTTCTTGTCTTTCATGGCCTCCGCCGCTTTGCTGGGACCGTTTTTAGTCCCCCAACCGGACATGGTTTATGTTTTTTGTCCCCCGTTGACGCTTGCCTGTTCAGGCTGGCTGCTGAGTCGACGGTTCCGCGTGCCGCTGGCGTGTGAAATTCAAGATATGTGGCCGGAAACATTGGCGGCCACCGGCATGTTGCGCAACGGTCGCCTGCTTCGGCTGATGGACGGTCTTGGCAAGTGGTTTTATCGCCGCTGCCGCGCTATTCGCGTGATTTCGCCGGGTTTTCGCGACAATCTGCTCGGCAAGGGCGTTCCCGCGGAAAAGATTCATTGCATTCCGAATTGGGTTGACACCGAATTTTATTATCCACGCGAATACGACCGCGAGCTTGCCGAAAAGATGCGGTTGACCGACCGGTTCAATGTCATGTACGCCGGCACGATCGGGCGCGCTCAAGGACTCGACGTGGTGTTGAAAGCAGCGCGGCTGCTCGGCGATTTGCCGGAGGCGCAGTTTGTTCTCGTCGGTGACGGCACCGACTTGGCATCACTGCGACAAGCCTCGCAAGACGCGAAATTGACAAACGTCCGATTCTTAGGACGACATCCGGAATCCCTGATGTCTCGACTGTTTTCAACCGCCGACGTGCTGTTGGCTCCTTTGCGCGACAAACCACTGTTTCGCATTACCATTCCGCACAAAATTTACACCTATATGGCGGTCGGAAAACCTCTGTTGGTGGCAGCCGACGGCGACGCGGCCGCCACGGTTGAAGCCGCCGGCGCCGGCTTGATTTGCCCCCCTGAAAATCCAGCGGCGTTGGCCGCCGCGGTTCGCCGACTCCACGCGCTGCCGCCGAACGAGCTCGCCACCATGGGGCAAAACGGACGCCGCGCCGTCTGCGACCATTTCCAACGTGAAACGTTAGTGCGGCGGATTGTCAACATGTTGGAAAACACTTTCGAGCCCGTTCGAAAACGGGGACAGGCGATCTACCCCAAGCAGCTATTGCATACTTCCTCCACTCTATCCGGGAGCACATCCACGTTTTCGGACGGGCCCTTCATCCAAACGAAAGCAAGAGAGAATGATCATGAACAAAATTATGAAAAGTTTGATTCGCACGGGTCTGTATGGGGCCTATCAAGTACTGCCGCGGAAGACATACGACCGGCTCTATAGCTTTGGATTTTGTGTTCACAAGAACCATGTGCGGGCGAACTATTACCGCAAGGTGATCGACGCCAAGTCTCGTGGCGACATGGCCGCGGCAAGACGAGCGGAATGGGTCCACGCCGTCATGCCGTACTCGCTGGTGGGAAGCTCGGGTCTGGAGGCGACATACGATCTAGCCATGACCGTCGTCGATAAACAACTGCCCGGCGCCTTGGTCGAATGCGGCGTTGCCCAAGGAGGCTGCGCGGCGCTTTTGGCGCGGGTGGCCGCGGCCGAGGGACGCCACCGACATTGCTGGTTCTTTGATTCCTACGAGGGTCTGCCCGATCCCACCGACGATGACTATGCCGCGGGGCGAACGGGCTCGCATGTTCGGCCCCTTCCCCGGGGAGCATGTCTGGGCAGCTACGAACAAGTCAACGAGTTGCTGTTCGGCGAATTCCATTTGTCTCGGGAAGACGTCACGCTGGTGAAGGGTTGGTTCCAGGACACATTGCCCCAAACACGTTTGAAAATCGGTCCCATCGCCTTGCTGCGACTCGATGGGGATTGGTACGAATCAACGAAATGCTGTTTGGACAACCTTTACGAGCAAGTAGTGGAAGGCGGCCATGTCGTCATCGACGACTACTACACCTGCCATGGAGCCCGCAAAGCCACTGACGAATTCCGCGCGAGAATGGATATCGAGACGGAAATGAGTCCGGATGGACGAGGTGGGTGTTTCTTTCAGAAACCATGCCTCCTAGCCGCGAGCGCGTGATCGACCATGCTCAAGCGATGTTTTGACCTTTTGCTGGCAATCGCGGGGTTGGGAATGATCTGGCCCCTGTTGCTGGCGTGCGTCTTGGCCGTGCGGCTCAGCTCGCCTGGCCCCATTTTTTATCGCGGCGTGAGGATCGGCCGCGGCAAGAAGCCATTCCGGATCTTCAAGCTCCGGACGATGGTGATTGACGCCGAACGGCTGGGAGGGACGACGACGGCGAAAAATGATCCACGCATCACTTCCGTCGGACACTTTCTCCGCCGCTATAAATTGGATGAATTGCCGCAATTGTTCAATGTCTTGATCGGCGACATGAGCTTCGTCGGTCCCCGTCCCGAGGTGGCCGAATACACCGATCAATATACCGACGCGGAACTTGAAATCCTTTCCGTTCGGCCCGGTATTACCGACCTGGCCAGCATGGAGTTCCACGATCTTCAGGACGTGGTGGGCCCAAACCATCCGGATGAAATGTTTCGCTCCCGCGTATTGCCCCGCAAGATCGCGCTACGTTTAAGATACGTCCACGAGCAATCCCTCCTTGGCGATTTTCAG
>DATECS010000187.1:0-2403 GCA_035286785.1 Thermoguttaceae bacterium
AAGCGGGCGTCGTACTCATCACGCTCCGCGTGATGACGGGATAAACAGGTCATGGGAGACCTCACGCGGAGCGTGAGGAATACGCTGATGAAAGTATCCGACCTGCTTGAATCGCGGCGCGAAAAGTGGAAGTCGCTCGAGGAACTCTGCGCGCGGCTTGAAAGGCGGGGGCGGCGGCGGTTGGAGGCGCCCGAGGTGTGCCGGTTCGCCGCGCTCTATCGGTCGGCGTGCGCCGATTTGGCGCTGGCCGACGCTTATCAATTGCCGCAGGAGACGGTCCGCTATCTGCACCAACTGGTCGGCCGGGCCCACAATCAGCTCTATCGGAGCCGGTTGTTCAACGTTTCGACCTGGTCGCGTCAGCTCCTGGTCGACGTTCCCCGGCGGTTGTTTCGGGACCGAGCGTTGCGGCTGGCATTCGTGATTTTTTGGGGATTCTTTCTCCTGTCGGCGGCGTCCGCCTACTTGCGTCCCGGCTACGCGGACCGCGCGGTGGGTAGAGAATATATGGCCCAAATGGAGGAGATGTATTCCCAGCCCGTCGACAAGGCCAATCCCGCGTTGCGCGGCGGCATGATGGGATTCTACATCGCCCACAATGCGGGCATCGGCCTGCGGTGTTTCGCGATGGGGCTGTTGTTCGGCGTGGGCGGGCTGTTGACGACGATCTACAACGCGGCCTTCTTGGGCGGCGTGTTCGGCCACATGGCCACGACCGCGCAGGCCGGGAATTTCTATCACTTCGTCACGGCCCACGGTCCGTTCGAGTTGACGGCCGTCGTCATGGCGGCGGGGGCGGGCATGAGGATGGGGTTTTCCTTGTTGGACACCCGAGGGCTGACGCGGATCGCCTCGTTGCACCGGGCGGCGGGCGAGGCCATGCCGACGATGGGCGCGTTCGTGATCCTCTTCATGCTGGCCGCCCTGATCGAGGCGTTCGTTTCGCCGTCGCCGCTTCCGTATCCCGTGAAGGCCGGCGTTTGCGTTTTTTCGATCGTCGTGCTCTTGTTCTACTTCGTGTTTCTGGGCTACCCGAGGGAGCGCGGCCGTGCAACTGGATAATACCCGAATCGTCGTCCGCGAGCGGTCTTTCCTGGAAATCCTCGACCTGGCGCTGCACGTCATTCGCTGGCGGGCCGGGTCGCTGGCGGTCGCGCTGGCGGCAGGCATCGTGCCGTTCGCCTTGCTGAACGTCTATCTCCTGTCGGGTCTCCAAGAGCCCGTGGAGGATTGGTCGTTTTCGCCCGGCTATCTGTTCTATTTGGTGATGCTGGTCCTGTGGGAGATTCCCCTGGCCACGGCGCCGGCGACGCTTTTCCTTGGCCAAGCCGTGTTCGAGCGACGGCCGTCGGCCCGGCGGGTGGCCGGCGATTTCTTCCGCTCGCTGCCCCAGTTGACGCTTTACCAGGTGTTGCTGCGCGGGATCCTGCTCTGGCTCTTCATCCCGTGGATCTGGCTGTTCAGCCAGTACGTGTTCCTCAACGAAGTGATTTTGCTGGAGCGCAACCCGTTGCGTCAGCGGTCGCCGGCCAAGCCCTCGACCGAGCGGCGTTGCCGCGCGCTCCACGGAGGCGTCGGCGGCGAGTTGTTCGTCCGCTGGATGGGCGCGGTCGCGCTGGGCGGCATGGTGCTGCTGTCGCTGTTGGGGGCGATCGGATTTGTCGAAGGTCTCTTGGTGGGCCGCTGGGAAATCGAAAACGCCCTGTTCACCCACGGTTTCCACGCCGCGATGTGGCTGGTCGTCGGTTTCTTCACGGTCGTTCGGTTCCTGAGCTACCTCGACGTCCGCATCCGGCGCGAAGGTTGGGAAGTCGAATTGATCATGCGGGCGGAAAGTCAACGCCTGGCGGGCCCGGAAGCGGCGTAGGTCAAAGGGGACATCACTGAATTGAAAATATAGGCTAGACCTCCCGTTTTCTATCCGGCCAAATCAGAGATGTCTCTTTTTGTCCCCTTTTTTACGGTTCCGTTGATGTAGGGGACGCATGGGCTTTACAATGAATGTCAGCCCGGCCCACTCCATCTACGCAAAATCCAAGCATGACACAAATTCTCTACCGTCTGGATCTCGACGATCCGAAGTTGCAGCCGGCACAACAAAAGGATGCAAAACCATGAGCGATGGCCAACCCACCCGACGCGTCATCCAGGTCAATCAATCCGTCTTCGGCCCCGCCGCGCCTCGGGCCAGAAGAAAGCTCACCCCGCGCAAACTCCGCGATTTCCCCTCGGTCCCGCGTCCCTTTCTCATCCTCGCCAAGAAACTGTCGAGCCCCTTCCTGCTCGGCCCGCCGATTTGCGACGAACTGGTCGCGCTGGTTCAGCACGTCTTCACCGAGGAAGAGGCGGCGGTGGCTTGTCACCTCGGGCTGCGTGCCCGCTCGGCCCAGTCGGTCGCCGCCG
>DATECS010000188.1:0-8366 GCA_035286785.1 Thermoguttaceae bacterium
CGCGGCCCAGTTCCAAGAGATGCCGCGTCTCGCGGCGGACGTCGTCGGGGCTTCCGTGGGGCAACGTGCGCTGGGTCGACAGCCCGCCGTGAAACGTCAATCGTTCCCGATAGCGCGGCAGCAGCGCGTCGACGTCCATCGCTTCGGGCTGAAACGGATTCAAGCACGTTACGCCCAGTTCGACCAGTTCGTCGAGCAATTCCGACACGTTGCCGCACGAATGGAGAAACACGGCCCGACCCGCGTCGCGCACGGCCTCGCACATCCGTCGAAAGGGCGGCAGGAGAAACTCGCGCCACAGCCGCGGGCCCATCTGCAAGCCGCGCTGCTGTCCCCAGTCGTCGCCGAAATAGATCGCGTCGACGTCGAACCGCTCGATCACTCGCCGGGCCAACTCGACGTTCCACTCGGCGATCCGCGCGAGCAACTCGGCGAGAAACGCGGGATTTTCGTAGAAATCGGCCAGCACGTTCGTCATGCCGCGCATCGTGCAGGCCCGTTCGTAGAGGCTCTGGCTGATGCAAAACACGCGGTAACCGTCGCCGTGCCGCTCGATCATCTCGGGCACGGTCCGGGTGAAGCGCGGATCGGAAGCGTCGGGCATCCGGTAGCCGGCCATCGTCGGCTCGGGCAGGACGCAACCCTCGACCACGCCGACCTCTTTCGATTCGCTGCGGTTCCACACGACGCCAAAATGGTCCCGCACTCGCCCGTTGCCCAAATCGTCGAAGTGGCTGACTGCCCCTCGCGTCAGGACGTGGTTCAAGTAGACGACGTGGTTGCCCGAGACGGCGTGCAGGTCGTCGCTGCCGAAATGCCGGCACACGGCCGCGCGGGCCCCGCTGGTGAAGGCGCACGCCCAGGGCACGTAGGGCGGACGCTTGCCCTCGAGGACCGCTCGAACCACGTCCCGCTTGGTCATGTCGCCCGGCTCCCGGCGGTTTTCTTGGGCAGCGGGATCTCGAAGTCCCGCTCCGAGGCGTTGCCGCGGATGTACGACTCGTGCGTGGGATGGGCCGCGTCGGTATAGTCGATCTTGTGACGCGGACGCCCGTAGAGGTCCGCTCGCGGCGTAAGATATTTCTTCGGCAGCGAGCGAACGCGGACGCGGATCCGATCGCCAAAGACGTCGTACGTGGCGAAATCGCACGGGTGGCTTGCCGTGCCGGCCAGGACGATGTGATGCACGCCGTTGCGCCGCACCATGCCCGTCAAGTGGAGGTGGCCCGAGAGCACCGCGACGATCGACTCGGCGTGTTGGTCCACGAGTCTCAGCGGCTCCTCGTCCTTCACGACGCAGCTCGAGCTGGTGAAGCCGAAGCTCTTGGTCAATATGTCGGCGTCGCGCACGGCCGTCAACGGAATGTGGCAGCAGACGATCTTGGGCACGCCGGCCGACGTTTCAAGCACGCGGCGGAACCACTCATTGCGACGCTGGGCGACGGGCCGGCCTTTCGAATGCGGATCGCCGCTGTCGTTGAGTACGACGAACAAGAAGCCCTTGTGCGAGAACGTGTAATTGGTCTCCTTCAGGCCCAAGGCTTCGCAAAACGGACCTTCGAACGCGGGATCGCCTTCTTGGCTTTTGTTTTCGTGATTGCCGATCGCCAGACGCAGCGGAACCTTCAAGTCGCGCACCAAGAGCTTGAACTCTTGCGAGTCGGCCGCCAGGCTGGCCAGGTCGCCGCCCTGGATCTGATCGCCCACGCTGACCACAAAATCGTAGCGCGAGGCGTTTTCCGGCCGGTTCACCCAATCGATCAGATACTTCGCTCGATCGTTCCTGCGTTGACCTTGGGAAGGAAGGACGGGTATACATGGTTGGGGCCGATAGGATCCCCATGTTCCATGCCGCGCCGAGCGTTGGATAACCCGAGAGCGTATGTGGCCTGTGGCTTCACGGCAAAATGAATTTGTACATTCTGGTTGCAAATGATTGCTAGTCTCTTCAGAGAGGGCCTCAACGTGGATATCGTTCCACTGCACGAACCGGAACAAGGGCTCCTCGTCCGTCGATTGGCCGTGGCCAAACAGCGGACGGCCGCCGGCGACGCCCAGCGCGGCGCCGCTCGCGGCAAACTGGAGGAATTGACGACGGGTCAGGGGCGACATGAACGCGGAACTCCTGGCTTGGAGAGCCTATCCGAAAACGGGGACAGGCACCTCACGGCAACCGTTTTTGATAGCATTACGTATGTCGAGTTCGGAGCCAGTCCCCGTTTTCGGAGAGGCTCTCAGGGCGAGGTTTCCTGGATCGTTGTGGTTTTCCGGGCAAAATCCACGGTGACGACGTCGTCGCCCATCCGGCAAACGGCCGTGTCGCCGTCAACCGTAAAGCGAACCTGTTCGGCCTGTTGAGCCGTCTCTTCCGGCGATTGGTTGAGGAACGTGACGACGCAGGCCCAATCGCCCGTGCCCGAAAGCGGCGCCGGCTTCCGGTCGCCGACAAGGCTGAACCACTCCTGCAACTGGGGCACGCGGCCTTCGCCGGACCGCTCGTCGTGGTAGCGCATCAGATTGGTTCGGCCCGCGCCGCGGCGCACGACGTAGCCCACCTTGCCGCCCACGTTGAGCCAATCCGATTCGAGCGGATGAACGGCCCGGGCATTGCCCAGCGCGACGACTTGCTTGCGTCCGAAACGGCCGAAAAGCGTCCGGGTGTTTTCGCCCAGCGGATACTCGTGGCCCACCACGCCCGTCTCGCGCGTCTTGGGGCGGAACCCGTCTTTGGCCTGGAGCCGCTCGATGTAAACGACGACGTCCTTTTTGAGCGACGCGAACGCGAAATCCTGCGTCACTCGGCCGCCGAGCCGCTTGATTTCTCCGGTTGCCGCGAACCGGTCGGCCTCGACCTGGGGATTGAGTTTCACGATCGTGGCCCCTGCTCGCCGCGAGGCGTCACGGCCGTCGACCAATCCCGTATACGAAGCGAAGTGCGGCCAGACGGTCCAGTTGCCGTCGTAGGGCAGCGCCAAGCCCATGCGGTTGCTTCCCCAGGCGAACGACGCGAACTTGGTCGGCGTGCGATGTAAAATCGCCTGGCCGTGCGCCAGGTGACGCACGCCCGTGACGTACTTGTCCAACTCGGCCTGCGTGACGGGCTCGACGCCCAGCCCCCGCTGCGCGATCGTCAGGTAGCAGAATATCAGTCGTAACGCAACCATCCCATTGTGCTCCGGGTCCGTGCGGACGCTGAAGTAACCCTTGCGTTCCTGCTGAATCCGCCGGAGCCAGTCGAGCGCCGTCTCGGCGACGCGGGCCGCCCGGGCGTCCTGGAGCAAAATGGCGGCCATCGCGAAGTTGATGACGTCCTGGCACTGGGTGTGAACCAGCTTCCAGTCGTTGCCGCCGAAATAGATCGGCGTGCCTTCCCAGGCGATGCAGTCCAACAGCACTTCGGTCACGCCCTGGACGTGGTGGAAACAGGCCTTCGGCGGTTCGCGGCCCGTCAACACATAGGGTGCCGCGGCCTCGAACATCATGGCGTGGCTGTTCTTCAAATAGCCGACATGGACCAGCCCGTGGTTTTCGAGCGTCAGGTCGGGATAGGCGTTCACCGTGGTGACCCAATCGCACACCCGGCGGCCGTCGTCGCCGGGCGACGTGTCCCGTTTGTCGTCGGCGATCGAGAACGTGTTGTACAGATATCGCTTGGCCGCCTGGTCCCAGTCCGCGGCATGGGGGTGGCCGGGCATCATCGCCGAGGCCAGCGTGATCATTCCGGCGTTCCAGGCGTTTTCCTCCGCGCCCGTGTTGTTCACCAGGCCGCTTCGCGGAGGCGTCGTGATGAAACGGTCGGCCTCGAATTCGAGCACCCGGGCGACACCCAACCGCGTCGGCCGGTCGAGCCGGTCCCAAACCATCCACGCGCCCATCCCCAGCGCCCGGGCCCACATGGCCGACTGCCACTGGTTGCCCCACGGATGGCCGTTGAGGCACGCGCCGCCGCCCGTTTGATGCGACTGCACGAGATAGCGTATCGCGGCGACGGCCTCCGCGCGGAACCGGTCGCGCTCCGACGGGTCCAGTCGATCCTCGGGCGGCGCGATCTCCGCCAGAAACCCATTGATGCACACCGCGTAGCAGACCGCCCGGACCGCGTTTTCCTGATGGTTGCCGTCGCCGTAGTAACCCCAGTCGGGATGACCCGGCACGCGATGGAAAGTCCGCCGCAACACCCGGCCCCAGTCGAGAACCGAATCGTAATACGCCTGGAGCGTCTCCCGCGTGCGCTCATCGCCGTCGCGTCCGTCGAACGACTCCAAGTTCAACGGCGCAACGGACCGAAGCAGCGTGGCGTCGTCAACCCGGGCAGGCGATTTCGCGTCCTTCGGCGTCGTGCCTTGGCCGACCGCCGCGTCGAAGGTCCAGAACACCGTCACGGCGAGGAGCCAGGCGATCGCACAACAGCGTACAACGGGTCGCATCATTTTTTCTTCTCCATCTTCCGCCGCGCGGCGACGGAAAAAACGAGGCTGATCGACCACGCGGATCGACCAGCCTCACGGCCTACTCTATTATAGTCTCACTCCCCCCAGGGCCAACCGTCGAGGCCGGCCAGGGAACCACGGAATTACGACCGGCGACGCTGGGTCATGACGCCCATGAGTCCCAGCACCATCAGGATGAGCGTCGAGGGCTCGGGAATGATGGCCAGGCCGACGGTCTTGGCCACGTCGTCATAGGCGACCTGATATCCCACCGGAGCCGCTCCGCCGGCCAGCCCGGTTCGCGTGCCGGTATAGGTGAGGAACGTGTAGGATTCCTCGGTCAAGGCCGCGCCGTATTGCGAGAAGCTGAACAGGCCGCCGGCGAGATCGAGATCCCCGTTGACCGTCAGCATATCGATCGTCGTGCCGTCGTATTCGACCGCCAGCGTTCCGTCGAGCGCGAGGCTGCCGTTGAGGGTCAGCGTGCCGATGCTGGCGCCGGGCGCGATCTGGCTGCCGGCGACCGTCGCGACGTTGCCCGTGACGGCGCCGTTGCCCTTGAGGGTCTGGCCGTTGGCGAGGGTGAACCCGCCGGTCACTGCCGAGACGTCGAAGGTGGCCGTCGTGCCCAGGACGTCGATCACCGCCGAATTGCTGATCGATCCCGAGGGGCCCAGCGCGATCTTGCCGGCCGTGATCGTAGTGTTGCCCGTATAGGTGTTGGCGTTCCTCAAAGTAAGGTTGCCTGACACGACATTCATTCCCCCATCGCCGGTGATGAGGCTATCAATGGAAAGTGCGTTTTTATACGTCGTGTGGTACGCGGCGATATTGATTTCAGTTTGGGTGACCTGTTCGTTCGCATTCAGCTCCATTGTTCCGGCGAGCGTGTAGTCGCCGCGCCAGTTGTGAAGCCGTCCGCCGGTGAACACAAGGTTCTTCGTGAGAGTCCAGCTAGTGTTGTAATCGAACGTCCGCATTATTTGCAGCGTTGAGACGTTCGTGGTGTTTGGGTTATGCGTGACGGTGATCGTTCCATCGGCTTGGCCCATCATGGCGCTATGAAATGACAGAAGGCCCTGGACAACGTGGGCGTCTTTCAAGTTATGACTGAGCATCGAAGGGGAACCGGTTAACCTGACGCCGTTGTTATTTCCCGTCGTAACGGCCGTGTGGTCCACGGTCAGGGTATAATTGCCGAAATTCGGCGTTGACCGGATGTCCACTCGTTCCGAGCCGCCCAAGGTCGCGTCGCCGGCAAGCACCAGATTATTGACAATGGGCGTACCGGATACCGTGCTTATGAGGACGCCTTGGCCGTTGACACCCACGCCCTGGACCGTGATCTGCTCATCAAAGGTCTTGGTGCCGCCCAGCAAGTCCAAGGTTCCGCCCGGATTCAGCGTGGTTCCGCCGTTGACGACGGTGCCGCCGGTCGTGCTTCCCAGCGCGGCCGCATTGTTGAGCTTGACGATACCCCCGCTGATGGTCACGGCGCCGGTGAACGTGTTTGCATTGCCGAGAGTGAGCGTGCCCGATCCGCTCTTGGTGATCCCCGTGGCGCCCGCAAGCTTGCCGGTGCCGCCGAACGTGTAAGCCCGATCGGCATCGACCGTGACCGAGCCGGGATTCAAGGTCGTCGTCAGGGTCACGGTGTCCGGGTTGGTGCTGCCGTCGTCGAACGTGACGGCGTCACCTTCGTTGTAGACGGTCGCGTCGCCGGTCCAGTTGGCCGTGGTGTTGATGTTCCAATTGGCGTTGACGCCGCCGGTCCAGGTGATCGACGCGGCGCTCGCGCCACCCACCATCCCCAGGACTGCCACGGCGGCCAGAACGGCCCACGCGCGGAAACGATCGGATCGAGAACTCATGGTTTTCTCCCTTTGAAGTAAGACAAGGACAACGGCTCTGATTTTTTGTTTGGAGTAAACGACAAACGGAAGAGTGCCTGCTCTCGAATCCAACGAGCGGCCTTTGGGCCACGCTTTCACTTTAGATAGGCGCTATGACCCGCGCCAATGAGTTTCCGCACGTTGGGATTTCGATATTTCAGGTGCGGAAAACCATGCCCCCCGGCCGGGCCTACTTGGCGTTCCCGCGTCGGAAGCCGAAATAGCCCATCACGCCGGCCGCCGCCAGAAGCATCGCGGCAAAAACGGCAAGCGTCGCCTTTTGTTCGGCGGCCAGAATGGTGATTGCCGTCATAAGCAATCCGAGCATCACGAGCGAGATGGCGACGATTCGCGTCGGCAACCGCGAGGCGACCACGACGGTGGCGCATTCCGCGTAGTTCGTGAAAGCGGTCTGCATGCGTCCCCAGCCCGCATCCACCCCCCGGACTCGCGCCAGTGCCTCCGCCGCCAGGAGAATCCCCAGCGGGAGCAAGAGCCCAAGAAACGTGTCGGTCACGCGCGGGTTGGCCTGGACCCAGCCGATCGCCTCGGCGAGCGGACCGGGCACGACAGCCGTGCCGAGCCACTTGAGCATTCCCGGCCCAAACTTGACGAGCACCCCCACCGGCGTGCAAATCCCCAGCACGGCCCAAACGGCCCCCGGCCCCACGTGACGCGAGTAGAGCCCCCAGACGATCGGCAACATCAGCGGTCCCAACAGCGACGTGACCAGCACCAGCACGAGGTTCTCGGCCCCGCCGACGTAAGGCACCGACATCGCGATCACCATCACAAACATCCCATAAACCAGCGTCGCCAGCCGGCCGACCAGCACGAGCCGTGTTTGGGAAGCGCCGGGATCCAGGTGCGCCTTGTAGACGTCGCACGTGAACACGCCGGCGAACACGTTCAGCACGGCGCTGACGGTGCTCGCCGTGGCCGAGAACATCGCGGCCACCATGATGCCCAACATGCCCGCCGGAAGCACCTTGCGGCAGATCAACATGTAGGCCTCCTCCGCGTCCGCCTCGGGATTGAGCACGCGGTAGGCCATCGCCGGCAGCATCCAGAAGATCGGGCTAATCACGTACAATCCGCCCATCAGAAAGGCCGCCTTGCGGGCGTCGCGCGGCGTGGGCACGCAGATGTAACGCTGCACGAAACCCCAATCCGCCGCATAGCGAAAGAATCCAAGCCAAAACCAGAAGAAGAGGAAGGAATATGTGTACTCGGCCCTGGCGGGCAAGAAAAATCCCTCGGGCGCCCCGTTCCAAAGTCCGGCCGGCCCGCCGATCGTCGCCAGCGACAGCGGAACCGCCACCAACACCACCAGGCACAGGATGAGGCATTGGATCACGTCGGTCAGCAGCACGGCCCACAGTCCGCCCGCCACCGTGTAGATAATCACTACCGCGCCCCAAAGAATAATTCCTCCGTTGACCGAAAGGTTACCCGTTTGCGCGTCTCGAAACGGAGCGCCCTCGGGCAGCGGCACGAGCACGGCGAGCATCACGGCCAGCGAGTAGAGTGCCACGCCCAGACCGAGCCCGCGATAGAGCATCCCCAGCCACGTATAGACCTGCACGACCGGCTCGTTGAATCGGATGCGAAGGAATTCGGTGGGCGTGGTGATGCCCATCCGTCGCCACCGCCCGGCGATGCTCCATCCGACGAGGATCGTGCTCATTCCGGTCGCCATGAGGATCGACACGGCCACCAGCCCCAGGCGATAGGCGATGCCGCCCCAAACGACGAACGTGCCGGCCGAAAAAATCGTCATGAATCCCGACAGGCCCGAGATCCACCACGGCGAGCGTCCGCCGGCGGCGAACATCTCCGAAGCGTTCTTCATCCGCCGGCTGAATAGCGCCCCGATCACGAGCATCCACGCCATGAAGCCGATAAGAACCGCGTAATCAAGGGGCTTCATGTTGGCTCCGGATCTTCAGGTTAATCGCGCATCGCGCCGTTGTCTCGCAGGACGAGCCGCACGGCCGCCGGGTCGAGCCGGCGGGGCGACTCCCCGCGCTGGGCCGCCATCGCG
>DATECS010000189.1:0-13055 GCA_035286785.1 Thermoguttaceae bacterium
CGACCGGCCTCGTTGCACGTCGACACGTGCGACGAGTGCCGCTTCGTGTGGCTCGACGGCGGCGAGTTGGGCCGGTTGCAACTGAGCCATGAAATGACCGAAAAAGGCCAAGAGGCCCGACGCTTCCGCAAGCGGCTTGCCACCATGTCGGCCGAAGAGCGAGCCCAGTTCGAAGAGAACCTCGCGAACCTGCCCGACGAAAATGCCGAGTCGCTACGCGATCCGGCACTCGAAATCACGGCGAGCCTGCTTCCCCGCCTCATCCTGGGCTTGCTGGGCCATCGTCACTGAGAGAATTTTCCGAGCCGCGACCGTGAGGGAGCGGTGGCGTGTCAATCAAGCTTCAACCGCTCCCTCACGGTCGCGGCTCGGTTCTCTCGTTGAACACGAATTTCCGCCACGCTCACGCATTTCGGATGAGCACCACGGCCCGGCACCATCGCACGCGCGGCCGTTCGACCGCCTCGAACCCGGCCGCCTCGGCCAAGGCCACTTCGCGGGCAAACTTCTTGGCGGTCACGTGGATCGGCGGCTCGGCCAAAAGCAACTTGCCGCCCGGGTTGAGAACATCCCGAACCTCGCCCAACAAGCGATCCGCGTCGGGCACTTCGTGGAGCATCGCGAAGACCAGCGCGAAGTCTGCTTTTACATCCACGCCGAGCCGGTTCCTTTCACACCGATGCATTTCGATTCGCGCGGCCACGCCCGCCTTTTCCGCCCGGCGTTGCGTGATGGCCAGCATTTGCGGCTGAAGATCGACCGCGATCACCCGCCCGTGCTCCCCGACCATCCGCGCCATGGGAATCGTGAACCATCCCACCCCGCACCCGACGTCCATCACCGTCATCCCCGGCACGACGTAGGGGCCGACGATTTTTTGCGGATCATGGACCCACTTTCGCCCCGGCGGATCAATCGTAAACGCCGCCGCCCACCAAGGACACACGTGGCCGGGCATGATTATTTCTCCGATGGAGATTACAAGCTTAACCGAGCCGCGACCGTGAGGGAGCGGTGGTGTGCATGTCGAGTTTCAACCGCTTCCTCACGGTCGCGGCTCGGTTTTTTCCATGAAATCGGAATCTTGGATCCTGCTCATCGCTTCGCCCCGGGCGAACCGCGTCATAATCACGTCCCCCGCCGCCAATTCGCCCGCGTCGCGCACGAGCCGGCCGTCGTCCGCCCGGCGCGTCAGACTGTAGCCGCGGCCCAGCACGGCCAAGGGGCTCAGCGATTCAAGCCGCGCAGCCAGCGACGCCGCCCGCTCGCGGGCCGACGTCACGCGATGACCCACGGCCCGGGCCGCGCGGGCGTCCAATTCGTCCAGCCGCCGCGAGCGATCGTGAACCATCTCCATCGGCCGGCGCAACACCCGGGCCCGCGCGACGGCGTCCCATCTCGCCCGGGCCGAGGCGACCCGGCCGGCCAGCGCCCCGCGGAGCCGCCGCCGCCACTGGCCCAGCGCGGCGAGCATTTCGTCGGCGGCCGGGGCGACCAGTTCGGCCGCTTCGCTCGGCGTGGCCGCGCGGACGTCGGCCGCCAGATCGGCTAGGGTGACGTCGATCTCGTGGCCCACGGCCGACACGACGACCACGCGCGACGCGGCGATCGCGCGGACCACCGGCTCCTCGTTGAACGACCAGAGGTCTTCCAAACTCCCACCGCCGCGCGTGACCACCAGCACGTCGGGCGGCTCGGCCAGCCGGTTGACCGCGGCAATGGCTTCGGCGATTTCGCGCGACGCACCTTCGCCCTGTACCCGCGTGGGCACGACCAGCACGTCGGCTCCGCGCCACCGCCGGCCGAGCACCTGGAGAAAATCGCGCAGCGCCGCGCCCGACGGACTCGTGACCACGGCGATCCGCCGGACGAACGCCGGCAACGGTCGCTTTCGCTCGGCGGCGAAGAGTCCCTCGCGGGCCAGCTTGTCGCGCAATTGGCGCAGGGCCAGCTCCAGCGCCCCGAGTCCCTTCGGCTGAATCTCGTCGACGATCAACTGATAGGACCCGCGTGGGGCGTACAAATCGAGATGCCCGCGACAGACCACCTCCAGCCCGTCGTGCATGTCGAACCGGACCCGGACCGCCGTGTACCTCCACAGCACGGCGCGAATCTGACTCGCCTCGTCCTTGAGCGTCAAATAGCAGTGGCCCGACCGGGGCCGCGCCAGGTCCGAAATCTCGCCGGCGACCCAAACGGCCGGAAACGTCCCTTCGAGCAGCTCCTTGATGGCCGCCGTAAGCTGGCTGACGGTGAGGACTCGTGGTTCTTGTTCTCGGGACGGATTCACGGTCGATGGTTCCTGGACGTGGTTTGCGTTGCTTCTCCAAGATGGTATCCGCAATCCGTCCCGCCCTGCAAGGACGGATGGAGGGCGGAAAAAGGGGATAAGTCCAATTATTATCGGCACGGGTTTGCAGGAAACGAATGCAACGCAAATAATTGGACTTATCCCCTTTTTCCGCCCTCCATCGGGGCATGCGTTGCTTGTATTCCCCGTCCGCCGCTGGTAAATTACTCGCTGGGGGATTCTTGCCATGTCGGAAACCACGACCCAATCCGAACCTGGTTCGACGGCCGAAAAGGCCGGCGGGTCCGCGCGCGAAGTCCAACGGCGGACCGTCGAACTGGCCGAAGCGCTGGCGGCGCTCCAGGCCGAAGTCGCCGAGCGGATGCAGCTCGAGGAAAAACTCCGACGCGCGAACGAAGACCTCGAAACGCGGGTGCGCCGTCGCGCCAAGGAAGTTGCCGTCGAGCGCCAGCGTCTCTACGATGTGCTCGAGACGCTGCCCGTCTACGTGGTCCTGCTCACGCCGGATTACCACGTCCCGTTCGCCAACCGGTTCTTCCGCGAGCGGTTCGGCGAGTCGAACGGAAAGCGTTGCTATGAATACCTCTTCAATCTCACCGAGCCGTGCGACAATTGCCGGACGTACGACGTCATGAAGACGGGCCAGCCGCAGCAATGGGACTGGCTCGGCCCCGACGGCCGAAACTACGACATCCACGACTATCCGTTTCGGGACACCGACGGCTCCATGCTGATCCTCGAAATGGGGATCGACGTCACCGAGGAGAAGCAGGCGCGGGAATCACTGCGCCGAACCGTGGAATACGCCCGAAGCCTGATCGAGGCCTCCCTCGATCCGTTGGTCACCATTTCGCCCGACGGAAAAATCACCGACGTCAACGAGGCCACGGTGAAGGCGACCGGATTGCCGCGCGACGAGCTGGTCGGCACGGATTTCTCCAGTTATTTCACGGAACCCGAGCAAGCATTGGCCGGCTACCGTCAGGTCTTCGCCGAAGGGCGAGTGACCGACTATCCTTTGACGATCCGCCACAAGGACGGCCGCCAAATGGACGTACTCTACAACGCCGCCGTGTACACGGACGGCGACGACGAGGTGCTCGGCGTGTTCGCCGCCGCGCGCGACGTGACCGAGCGCAAACGGGCCGAGGCCGCGGCGCAATTCCAGCGCAGGCGGTTCTTCGACGTGCTCGAAACGCTGCCCGCGATGATCTGCCTCTTGACGGCCGATCACCACGTGGCCTTCGCCAATCGGGCGTTCCGCGACAAGTTCGGCGAGTCCCGCGGCCGGCACTGTTATGAATACTGTTTCGGTGGCGCCGAGCCGTGCGAGTTCTGCGAAGCCTACCGCGTATTGGAGACCGGCCGGCCGCACCATTGGGAAGTAACGCTCCCCGACGGCGCCGTGATCGACGTGCATAACTTCCCGTTCACCGATGCGGACGGCTCGCCGATGATCCTCGAGATGAATCTCGACATCACCGAGCAACGCCGGGCCGAAGCGGAACTGAAAGTCTATCAGGAACATCTCGAAGACCTGATCGAAGCGCGAACGTCCGAGCTGTCCCGTTTAAACGAAACGCTCGAACAACAAGTGGCCGAACGCACGGCCGTCGCCGAGCGCCGGGCCCACGACTTGAGCCGCCTGGCCGCCGAACTGAACGAGGCCGAGCACCGCGAACGCCGTCGCCTGGCCGCGTTGCTCCACGACGATTTGCAGCAGTTGCTCTTGGCCGTCAAGCTGCGTCTGCCCTCGCTCGTGGAAGGCGATCCGAGTCAGCTCGCCCACCACGTCGAGAAACTCGACGAACTGGTCAGCGAGTGTCTCGGCACGTCGCGCAACCTCACCCAGGAATTGAGCCCTCCGGTCATCCAGCACGGCACGCTGGCCGACGTGGTCCGGTGGCTCGGCGGATGGTTCGGCGACAAGCACGGCCTGAAGGTGGACGTGGAGCTCGACGGCAAACTTCCACCGACCCCCGAGCACCTCCGCGTGTTTTTCTTCCAGGCAACTCGCGAGTTGCTGACGAACGCGGTGAAGCACTCGGGCAGCATGGAGGCCCGCGTCATCTTATCGTGCCGGGACGGCCGTCTGACGGTCCAGATCGAGGACGGCGGCAGTCGTTTCGACCCGGCGGCCGTCGAAGCGTACCTCCAATGCCCGGAGAGTTTCGGCCTGTTCAACATCCGCCAGCGGCTCGAAGCGCTCGGGGGACGACTGGAGATGGAGGCGACCGTCCGGGGCGGGGCGTGCATGAGGCTGGTCGTGCCCCTCGTCGAGTGCGCCGCGCCGCCGCTTGATCGCGCGGAGTCGCCCGAAATCGCCCCGCCGCCGGCCCATGCCGCCAAACCGCGAGCCGAGGGCCGGTTGGCCCGGTTGCTGGTCGTCGACGACCACGCGATCGTGCGCGAGGGCCTGGTAGGCCTGCTCGATTTCCAGTCGGACATGGAAGTCGTCGGCGAAGCGATCGACGGCGAGCACGCGATCCAACAGGCCGAACTTCTCTTGCCCGACGCGATCGTCATGGACATCGACATGCCGAACCTCAACGGCATCGAGGCCACGCGGCGAATCAAAGCGCGCCGGCCCGACGTCGTGGTGATTGGCCTGTCGCTTCATGAGGAACCAAGCGCGATTCGCGCCATGGTCGAGGCGGGCGCCGACGCCTACGTCTCGAAACACGCCCCCGCCGGCGAATTGGTGGCCGTCATCCGCCGCGCCTGCGCCGCCGGGGCGGACGAGCTGCCGGAAGAGTTTCTTTCGCCGTAAAGATCCCATCCGATCTGCAACAATCTCATCCGAGCCGCGCTCCGTGAGACGGCGATCTTGAGCCCGCAGGCACCTTTTTACGGTCGCAACCCGGTTTATAGGTAGCCGTGGGCAATCGCTTACCACAAACGAGAAACACCGTATTGGTCAAACACCGTGTCGGCGCTCACCAAGGATAATCCTTCCACCATTGCTTGGACGATCAATAATCGGTCGAAGGGATCTCGGTGATGAGAGGCCAACTCCTCGACCATGGTGGCCTGATGAAGGCTGATGGGCAGTAAATTGAAATTATTGCGGGCAAGTTCCCGCGGCAAGAACAAACGGCTCGGTTCACCGAGATCCAGCTTGCCCAGGCCGACCTTGATGGCGATCTCCCAACAGCTTGCGATACTGACCAGCTTTCGATTACCGGCGTCTTCGATGAGGGATTTCGCCTCCGAACTCAATTGGGGATCGTCCCAAAAGAACCACAACATCGCGTGCGTATCGAGCAGCAGGTTCGTCATTCGGAGTACTCCCGAAAATCTTCGAGCGGAGCGTCGAAGTCGGGAGCCATCCAGTGGGGAGTGTCCTTGGCGCTGCCGGCCGCGCAAGGCCATTGTGTCTGCTGGCTTCGGGTCAGCAGGGCTATCGGCTCGCCATTTTTGACAATGACGATTTGTTCACCCGGATTCAATTGCGAAATGATCTCGGGGAGCCGAGTCTTTGCATCATCGAGACTGACCGTCACCATGATTCGCGCCCTTCTTTAAAAACTGTTTCAAAAGGGGGACTGGCTCCGAGCCATCTCAACATCCGCCGCGGAAACTCGAGCATTGCGAGGTGCCTGTCCCCCTTTTGAAACAGTTTCCAAGCCATGCAATCGAGTTGCCGCCCGCCGTCTATTATACCCCCTTTTGAAGCACCCGGCCAGTAGCGGATTAGGTAGTCGCGGCTCGGTTCGCCAGTGGGCTTTCCAAAGCGTTTCCAACCGGGATAATGGTCTCCAGGAGGAACCTGCTCATGAATCTTCGAAACCTGTTGACCCGAAACCGCAGCTACCGCCGCTTTCGCGCGGACCAGCCCATCGTTCGGCGGACGCTCGTCGAGTTGGTCGAACTCACGCGGCTGTGCCCGTCGGCCGCCAATCGTCAGCCACTGCGCTACCTGATCGTCCATGAACCGGCGGACAATGCGCGCGTGTTTGCCCGGCTGGCCTGGGCCCGCGCGCTGAAAGGTTGGACCGGCCCGGCCGAAAACGAGCGGCCCGCCGGCTATATCATCATCCTGGGCGACACGCGGATCACCGACCAGTACACGGTCGACGCGGGCATCGCTGCCCAGAGCATCCTGCTCGGCGCGGTCGAGCGCGGTCTGGGCGGGTGCATCCTGGGCTCGATCGACCGCGACGGCCTCCGCCGCGACTTCCACATTCCCGAGCATTTCGGGATCTGCCTCGTCCTGGCCCTGGGCACGCCCGGCGAGACGGTCGTGCTCGAAGACGTCCAATCGCCCGCGGCAACCGACTACTGGCGCGACGAGCAGGGCGTCCACCACGTTCCCAAACGAACGATGGACGAACTGCTCGTGCGGTTCGATCCGGAACCCGGCCCATGACCCGCGCCGGCCGCCACCCCCTCTTCGCCGCCACACGCATCATCGTGCTGGGCACGCTGGCCAGCCGCGTGCTGGGCATGCTCCGTGAATCGGCCACGGCAAGTCTCCTGGGCGGCGGCCTGGTGATGGACGCCTTTGCGATCGGCCTGCGGATTCCCAACTTATTGCGACGCCTGTTCGCCGAAGGGGCCCTGACGGCCAGCTATCTGCCGGTCGTCACGCGAGTGCTCGAGGAAGATCGCCGCCGCGCGTGGCAATTGGCCAGCGTGCTGTTCACTTGCCTGACGGTGCTGCTCGTCGGTCTGCTGTTGGCGGGCGAGGCCCTATGCGGGCTCATCTGGCTCGTGTCGAGCCGGTCGCCCGATCTTGGTTTGCTGCTCGGTCTGACCGCGTCGATGCTGCCCTATGCCGTGTTCATCTGCGTGGCCGCGCAGGTGGCCGCCACGCTCAACACGCTGGGCCATTTCGGCGTGCCGGCCGCCGCGCCAACGTTGCTGAACCTTTGCGGCATCGCGGGCGCGTGGTGGATCGCGCCGCGCGTGTCGTCCGACACGGCGGCCCAGGCCTACGTGCTGGCCGCGTGCGTCCTGGTGGCCGGCGTGCTGCAATTGGGCGTGCAGGTGCCCGTGCTCCTGCGGCTCGGGTTTCGGTTCGATTTCAACTGGGCGGCGGCCCGCGGCGAGATGGGCGAAGTGGTCCGCGCGATGGGCCCCATGGTCCTCGGACTGGCCGTCACGCAAATCAACACGTTGATGGACAGCCTGGTCGCCTGGTGCCTGTCGGCCGCGCCCGACGGACCGCAACGGATCACCTGGCTCGGCGGCGTCGACTATCCCATGCGGCAAGGCGCGGCCGCCGCCATCTATTTCGGCGAGCGGATGTACATGTTCCCTCTGGGCATCCTGGGCCTGGCCGTGGCCACGGCTATTTTCCCGCTCCTGAGCCGCCACGCCGCGCGAGGACATTTTCAGCGGCTTGGCGCCGACATGACGCTCGGACTGCGACTGGTGCTTTGCCTGGGCGTGCCGGCCGGCGTCGGCTTGATGCTCTTGGACCTGCCGCTCGTCCGGCTCATCTATGAATACGGCGCGTTCGACGCCGCGGCCGCGCGTCGCGCCGCGGGCATGGTCGCTTCCTACGCGGTGGGCGTTTGGGCCTATTGCGCGTTGCCCATCGTCGTGCGCGGGTTCTACGCGATGGGCGATCGGATCACGCCCGTTCGGGTCGGCGCGGCGGCCGTCGCGTTGGACCTGGCGTTGAATCTGACGTTGATCTGGCCGCTGGCCGAACGGGGACTGGCCTTGAGCACGGCCGCGTCGGCCGCCGTGCAGGTCTGCGTGCTGGCGGCGATTTTTTCGCGACGCCGCTCGCCCTTGGCCTGGCGCGCGTTGCGGACGACGTGTTTTCGGGCAGTCCTGGCCACGGCCGTCATGGCGGCGGTCGGCTGGACCGCGCTGGCGATGCTGCCCGACGGTCCTTCGTTCGCCGCCCGGTTGGTCCGCGTCGCCGTGCCGCTGGCCCTGTGTGGGCTCGTGTATTGCGGCGTCTACCACCTGACCGGCGGCCGGGAAATCAGCCTCTTGCTCGGCCGCCGCCCCGCTTCGCGCGGAGAAGCCGCCGGGCTAGACTGGTTTGAAGAACACTATGAAGAGTAGGCCGGGTCGCGACCCGGCAATAGAGAAGTAGGGTGGGGCAATTGCGACGAGCCGAACCAGCCTATTCGAGCAATGCGGAGAAAGCTCGTCGCAATTGCCCCACCATGCGCGCTACCATAACACACAACGACCACCAAAACCATTTCCCCGCATCTCGCGGAGCGAGATGAATACGTGAAACAAATCGTCGCCATTGTGAAACCGTATCGGGTCGAACGGGTGCTCGACGCCCTGGAGCACGCGCCGCTGGAGGTCTGCGAAATCCGCGAGGTGAAAGGCTACGGCCGCCAGAAGAGCTATCTCGACGCCTATC
Organism: Thermoguttaceae bacterium; assembly: GCA_035286785.1. Lineage (GTDB taxonomy): Bacteria > Planctomycetota > Planctomycetia > Pirellulales > Thermoguttaceae > UBA11386. The sequence continues at coordinate 8,649 of DATECS010000189.1, forward strand.
GCGGCAGCGAATACGCAATGGCCTTCCTGCCCAAGGTGGAAATCACCCTCTGGGTCGACGACTCGCGCGTCGAGGAAGTCGTCTGCCTGATCGTCGACCACGCGAGGACCGGCCGCCAGGGCGACGGCAAAATTTTCATTCTCCCCGCCGAGACCGTTTTCTGAACTTTTGAAACCACAGATGGACACAGGTAAACACAGATGAGATGTACCAGGAGATTTTTTCAGAGTCCTCGCGAGGGTGCCTGGGCCATAGCGCCAGCGCTGGCCCAGCTTCAGATTTACCGGGCCCCCTGCTGACGGTGTGAAAATCAATAAACTGTATTCCCTATCTGTGTTTATCCGTGTCCCCCCGTGGTTCCCCTTCCCATGCCGTTGACGGATCGTTTTACCGAAGCCCTCTTGCTCGCCTGCCGGTGGCACGGCGAGCAGCGGCGCAAAATTTCTCGAACGCCCTACGTGGCCCATCTGCTCCGCGTGACGGGCATTGTGCTCGAATCGGGCGGCACGGAGGACGAGGCGATCGCCGCCTTGCTACACGACGCGATCGAGGACCAAGGCGGCGCCGCGGCGCGACAAACCATCGAGGAACAATTCGGCCCGGCCGTCGCACGGATCGTCGACGAGTGCAGCGACACGGACCAATCGCCCAAGCCGCCGTGGCGTGCCCGCAAAGAAGCCTTCCTCGCGCGGCTGGCCGACGTCTCGCCCTCGGCTCGGCTCGTGATCGCGGCCGACAAGTTGGACAACGTCCGGGGGCTGGTCGACGCCTATCACGAGCAAGGCGACGACATCTGGCGCCACTTCGGCGGCGGACGCGACGGGACGCTCTGGTACCACCGCGCCGTGACCGACGCGCTGCGCGCCGTCTCGCCCGGCCCGTTGGTCGAGCGGCTCCATCGGGCCATGGTCCAGCTCGAATCGCTGGCATAGTGGTCCACTCGAATCTAATTGAAGGTGTCCGGAAATTCAAGGTGTGCCACTGCTTGCGGAACTCCCAAGAATGTCTGGACTTGCGCGAAGGCACTGCTTGCCGGAAAGCTTTGCGGCGACGTGAAGCCGCAAGCAGTGTGACGTGGCGACGGTTTGGAACGTCTTGCCCGGCAAGCAGTGGCACACGCTCGGGGCAATTTCCGGACGTCCTCATCTAATTGGTCGGCCGCGTGAGTTGGCTCAAGCGTTTGGCCTCGGCCTGGTCGACCGCGATGCGACGGATTGAGGCGGCGCGGCCGGTGGCCGGGTCCAAATCAACGATCGTGCCGCACAGACGCGGGTCGCCGGTGGCCACTTCGAATTGGGTCGGGCGGAACGTGCGGACGGTTTCCAGCACCCGGTCCATCCGTCGGCCCAGGATGCTTTCGTGCGGGCCGCACATGCCGACGTCGCATTGGAAGGCCGTGCCGCCCGGCAGGATCTGTTCGTCGGCCGTGGGCACGTGGGTGTGCGTGCCCAAGACGGCGGTCACGCGGCCGTCGAGGTGGCGGCCCATCAACTGTTTGTCGCTCGTGGCTTCGGCGTGAAAGTCGACCAGGATGATTCGCACGTCCGGCGGCAGTGAGGCGAGTACGCGATCCACCGCATGGAACGGGCAATCGACCGGGGCCATGAACACGCGGCCCAAGAGGCAAATCACGGCCACCCGATCCTTGCCGCGCGTGGTGACGATCGCATGGGCGCGGCCCGGGGCTTCGGGCGGGAAGTTGGCCGGGCGGACGATCCGCGATTCGCCGCTCAAGATGGGAAAAATCTCGCGCCGCCGATAGACGTGATCGCCCAGCGTGATGCAATCGACCCGGGCCGCGATCAGTTCGTGGTAGATGGCCGGAGTGAGCCCGGAGCCGCCGGCCGCGTTTTCGGCGTTGGCCACCACCAGATCGAGGTTTTCCTCGATGCGCAGGCCCGGCACGGCCGAGCAAATTATCTCGCGCCCCGGCTTGCCGACCACGTCTCCAATCATCAACAATCGCACGCCGCCGCCTTTCCAAAAAACTTTACCATGGAGGCACGGAGAACACGGAGATTATGGAGATTATGGAGGAAAGAAGGCTCCCTTTCGTCGAGCAGGCTCGACGGCTAACATTCTCCGTGTTCTCCGTGCCTCCGTGGTGAAAACTCGCGTTACCGGGCCATTTCGGTGTGGCGCGTTTCGCGCAGCACGGTCACTTTGATTTCGCCCGGATAGGTCAATCGTTCCTCGAACGCGCGGGCGATGTCGTAGCACGTTTTGGCGGCCGTCTCGTCGGTGGTTTCCTTCGAGCTGACCATGACGCGCAGCTCGCGGCCCGCCTGAATGGCGTAGGCTTGCTCGACGCCGGGGAAGCCGGCGGCGATCGATTCGAGTTCCTCCATTCGCTTGACGTAGCGTTCGAGCGTTTCGCGTCGGGCGCCGGGTCGCGACGCGCTGCAGGCGTCGGCCGCCGAGACGATCACCGTGTAGGGATTTTCGAGGTGCAGGTCGTTGTGGTGGCCCGCCGCCGCGGCGACCACCTCGAACGGTTCGCCGTAGCGTTTCAACAGGTCGGCGCCGATCTTCGGGTGGCCGCCCTCGATGTCGTGGTCGGCCGCCTTGCCAATGTCGTGCAACAGGCCGCAGCGCCGCGCCAGCTTGCCGTCCAGGCCGATTTCATCGGCGATCATGCCGGCCACGAACGCCACCTCGATCGAGTGGCGCAGGACGTTTTGGCTGTAACTGGTGCGGAACTGGAGGCGTCCCAGGAGGTTGACGATCCGCTCGTGCAGGCCGTGGACCTCGGTTTCCTGGACGGCTTCCTGGCCGATTTTTTGGATGTGGCGTTCCATCTCGCGCGAGGTCTCGGCGACGATTTCCTCGATCCGCGACGGATGGATCCGCCCGTCGGCGATCAGCTTGTTCAGGGCGAGCCGGGCCGCCTCGCGGCGGATCATGTCGAAGCCGCTGACGATCACGACGCCGGGCGTGTCGTCGATGATGACGTCCACGCCGGTGGCTTTCTCGAAGGCCCGGATGTTGCGCCCCTCGCGGCCGATGATGCGGCCCTTCATTTCGTCGCTGGGGATATCGACCGTGCTGGTGGTGGTCTCGGCCGTGTGGGCGGCGGCGAATCGCTGGATCGCCGTGAGGACCATCTCGCGCGACTTCTCCTCGCAGAGCGTGGCCCATTGCTTTTCGTGCTTCATGATGATCGCGCCGGATTGCTGGGTGAGCTCGGTGTCGAGGCTTTCGAGCAACTTCGCGGTGGCGTCCTCGCGGCTGAGCCCGCTGAGTTCGTGGAGCGTCTGGCGCTGCAAATCGAGCAGCTTGGCAAGCTCCTCCTGGCGGCGGTTGGTGTCCTGGATCCGCTCGGTCAGCTTGCGCTGGGTGCCCTCGACGATTTTTTCTTGTTTTTGGAGTTGTTCGGCCTGCTTTTCCAGCGAGTCCTGGCGTTTGTCGAGGATGCGTTCGCGGTCGTGCAGCTCCTCGCGCAGGGCGCGGACTTCGCGTTCGCCCTCGGCCTTCTGCTGAATGGCCTGCTCCTTGAGTTCCAGCTCCGTCTCGCGGCGCACCCGATGGGCGTCCTGCTGGGCCGTATCGAGGATTGTCTTGGCCTCGGTTTCGACGTCGCGGCGTCGGAGATGATCGAGTCCGGCCTTGACCAAAAAGCCGCCGAAGGCCATCGTGATGGCAATAATTACATTGGTAAGAGTGGCGTCCATACGACAACAGTCCTCGCTTGTATGGTTCCAGGCGAGCGTCGCGAGCGGAGCCGAACGAAACGTCGAAAGACCAGCAGGGTCTTAGACAGGACGGGGATCGAAGCAAGGCGTGCGGCGCAAATCGCGTGGAGTGATCCGGCCTCTCCCGGGAGAGACGCCGCAAGGAAACCACGCCGACCCACCGCCGGAACCGTCCGGGGGCACGAGCCCCCAAGCCGCGCCGGGCGGACCAACACACACCGTCAAAACAGGGCCCACATTTGTCCCGCCATTATTCGATCCGACGCGCGAGGGGCTGGTTGCGAAACGCACCAGAACGTCGGTGCAGCCGCGCCGCCACGCCAGGAGGCATCGCAATATCGCCAACAGCCACAGCATGGGCCGTTCCCGTCGCGAATAATGGTTGGTTGTTGTTGCCGAGTTTGTCACTAACGACCTGAATCCTGTCGTGCCCGAGGGCACCCTCTGGATCTCGACGACTCGCCCCAAAAGGCTTCGCCGAAGACACTCGCGGTTTGCTTGGTGTACAATGTTCTTCCAGCGTTTTAGTACGCGAGAAGAGCTACTCCGGTTTTCCATCCCGGGGGCTCTTGGCCCGACGGAGCGAGAAACTCGCAAACAGCTACTCCAATGGTACCAGAGATTCGCGGGACTGCAACCGCAAATCGTTGCCAGGCTGGAAGATAACCCTACGCGAGAGTACGAGTTAGGGCGATTAGACGAGCGGGGGAGCATA
>DATECS010000190.1:0-2677 GCA_035286785.1 Thermoguttaceae bacterium
GAGGAAACCCGTTGCGCGCACCTGCAAACGCCGTCGAATTAGATTTTGACTTTCGTCCCCGCCCCGGCAATACTCGAATGAGTGTCGATGGCCGGTTCGGAGAAGTCAAAGTCCTTCCCGGTGAAGGGTGGCTTGCGCGAGCGATTTGGCCTCCGGTCACTGCGGATCAATACGAGGGCGAGCAACTGCATGACATGCTCCCACTGCGAGAAGCCCACAATCGGTGCCCGAGTGCTCTGTAGCAAGTGCCTCCGGCGACTGAAGAGTTCCGCACCCCAATTGCTGGCCCAGTTGGACTCAGTCTCCGGGCTCAACGCCGCTCTCACCACGCTGGCCCGAGCCTATGATCAGCAGAGCCACGCACAGCACGTCGCCTACCTGAAGGGCCGCAAACGCCGGCTTGCCGTCACACCCTGAACTGAACTGCCGAAGGCCCAGTTGACGGTTCTGCTATTCACACGGCTCCACATCAGACCCCTCGCCTGCCAACCCTAACCCGCATTTCTCACCAGGTTATAGCGCGGGCCTCGCTGCGCGAGGCCCGCAACCCAGCCCGCGACTTCGTCGCGGAGCCAAAGCGGCACAGTATGTGACTCCCCCACCCTAGTGTGAATGCCGGACGCATCCGTGCCAGATTTCGGTCGCATCCCTGCGACCGAGCAGGGGACGTTCATTGCCACTCCCCTGCACCCCTCGGCTAGCCCCTTCTCTGTCTGTTCCGGCTCGGCGGTCGTCGTAGCCGTGTCGCATGATGAAAAAGTGGCGTTGCTTGGCTACCGTATCGGTGTGTCGAACCCAAGTACCGTTCACGGAAGGAGCAACGCCATGCGTCAGTTTTTACAGCATCATGGGGAGCAGATACTAGGGGTGTTGAGCGGTTTTGACCGCTTGCGGTTGCGGGGTACGTTGCGGATTTTTGCCTCCGAGGGAGGTGGAGTGAGTGGGTTGCAGCAGGCGGGGATCGCCTTGAAGGATTTTCTGACGTGGGCCGAGGGTCTGACGCAGCGGTTGCGGCGTCGCACCGAGCAGGAGGCGCAACGGGTGGGTCGGCCGGTACAGTATTTGGACCGTTTCGTGGACAAGGAAGCGCACGTGGCCAAGATTCGTGCCGAGCGGGGCGTGGCGGACAATGGCTTGGTGACGGTGCTGAGCACGTTAGAGACATGTCGCTCGTTCGAGTTGCACCGCTGTCGCGGCAGCGGGCATTGCGAATTGCGCCGAAAAGTGCGGAACTGTCTGCACTATTCTATTATTACTGGGACGACGCCCGGTTCGGACTGACGCAGGTGCGGCTGGAGACGTGGTTTCCGTTTGATGTGCATGTGGTCTTGAATGGCCGGGAGTGGTTGGCGCGACAACTGGATCGCCTGGGGATCGGCTATGTGCGGCGCGACAACTGCTTCATCGAGATTGCAGATATGGCACGGGCACAAAAGCTGTTGGACCGTCAGCCGAGGCAGGACTGGTGTAGTCAGCTGCGGCGGCTGCTACGGCGTGTGCATCCGCTTCACGCCGGATTTTTCCGGGTCTCGCCGGTGGACTATTACTGGACGGCCGAACAGACGGAGTGGGCGACGGACGTTTTGTTTCGCGACGCGGCGGTGATGGGGGAGTTGTACCAGACATTGCTGCGTCGCGGGATCGACACCTTTTCCAGTCGTGACGTACTTCGGTTCCTTGGTCGCCCGGTGCCGGCACACGGGGGGGTGCATGGGAAGTATCAAGGAGTGGTCCAGAGCGACCTGAAGCATCGTGTCGAGGGGGTGCGGATCAAGCATCGTGCCGGGCGGAACACGGTGAAGATGTACAACAAACAGCCGACGGTGTTGCGGGTGGAGACGACGATTAACGACGCGCGGGACTTGAAGTCGTATCGGCGGAAACAGAACGAGCCGACGGGAAAACCGGCGTGGCGGCCGTTACGCAAGAGCGTGGCGGACCTGGCTCGCCGCGCGGAACTATCCCAGGCGTCTAACGAGCGGTACCTGGAGGCATTGGCGACGATCACGAGTGAGACGCCGTTGTCTCGCGTCACGGATAAGTTGTGCCGTCCTGTGGAAATCGGCAAGCGACGCTATCGCGCATTGCGACCGTTTGAGCTGGAGGACGCGAAGCTGCTGGAGGTCGTAAGCCGCGGAGAGACCCTGATCACGGGATTCCGCAACCGGGATGTTCGAGCGGCATTGTACGGAACGACGCCGGACGAGTGCGAACGCCGCCGACAAGCCGCGCGAGTGACCCGCAAATTCGCGATGCTTCGGGCGCATCGGCTGATCAAAAAGATTCCCCATACGCACCGTTACGTTTTGACGAGCGAGGGAGTAACGGCGATCACGGCCCTGCTGGCGGCGCGTCGAGTGCCGCTAACGCGCCTAACAGCCGCATGAGATGCGCGCAAAAAAACAATCTCCTGGGGCTTAACTGTGTAGGGGGTACAATCGTCGCCCGGCCCTTTATCTTGCCGGGTATTTTGAAGTGGCACTTGCGGGGTTGGCCGGTGACTTTGACAAGAAGGTGCTGAAGAGCGAATTCGGCCAGAACTTCCATGTTCGATACCCTTCCGTCTTCGAGCAACAGAAAGAGGACTTGGTGTTGGTGAAGGGCGGTCCCGGCAGCCGGTTGTTTGGCAAAGCAAGGCAGATCAGCGTGCAAGGAAAGGACCGGGCGGGCAAGCCGC
>DATECS010000191.1:0-2581 GCA_035286785.1 Thermoguttaceae bacterium
GGGCATCGACCTCAACGAGGACGCTCGCGAAGACCTGGTGGCCGGCGGAGTCTCCTACCAGTTCGGCATCGCCAAGGATCCCGAGCCGGGTGGTGGATACTTCCATCTGATTCACCGCGGATTGGACGCCGAGGGGCTGCCAATCCTCGCGCGGAAAGAACCACTCGAGCTGGTGGGGCATCCCTTGGAACTGCGCCACCGGAACGGCCACGCACAGTTGCAGGCGATCGATCTGGACGGGGACGGCGCGAAAGAAGTCATCCTTGCCGACGGCAACGGCGTGGGCCACGTCTTCCGTCCCGTTCCCGGGAGGCCGGCCCTGGAGTTCACCGGCAAGATCGTCCCAGGGTTCTCCATCGAGCACTTTCTGGGTGATCTTGACGCCGACGGCCAACTCGAGTGCTTTTACGGCGGCGGCGAAACCGGCCTCGGCCATCGCCGCAAGCTGAATTTCCCCCAAGACGCAAGGCGACGCTAGACGACCAGCCTAGCTGTCCCTGTGCCCGTCCACCGACTTTTGCGCCAGATTTCGAGCTGTCCAGAAACGCAGGTGACGCGGCCACTCGTTTCGGCGACTTCTTCGGCATGTGGCTGACCCGGCCACCGGTCTGCGAGGCGATCGACCGGCGATTCGGCCAGTCTATCAGCCGCCGCCAGGAAGTGCGTGGCCGCCTCGGCCCCTCGGCCGGCGTTAGACAAGGCATCGCCGAGCTTCGCGCGAAGCGCGGCTTCGTCGCCGATCGCTCCTGTCTGCAGATCGAGGACAAACCGGTAGAGCTCGGCGGCGCGGTAGAACGCGATCGCTTCGGCCGCACGGTCGCTCCCCCTCATTCGCGACTATGCCGAGAGCGCGTTTCGGCATCTTGACCCCGAGGCCTGTGAGGACGCCGTCTGCGAGGTCCTGATCACCGCCGGTGCAGCCAGCAAACAAAAGGCCATGCGGGCCCGCATACTCGCGTGGCCTTTTTGCATGCGCTCGCCCGTTTTCATCGCGGGTGGGCCAGCGCCCGGCCGGGCCGTATGACCTTGGCTTGCTCCGTACGATTCCGAGCCCCGCCACTTGGGCGGAGCGGAAATGGCAACGGATGCTGACCAGGCGACCTGCGCGTCTCATTCCGGCGGAACACTCCAGAACGTACCCGTGATGCCCGTCACACCATCCTCGTTCTCCGCGTAGCAAGCAGTAAAGACCCGGCCGGGCTCGATTTCCACGGAGGAGCTGTAGCCCTGGTTGCTATTCGGTGCGGCTCGCAGGAGCCAGGATGTGTCGCCCCAACTCTTTCCTCGATCGCACCGTGATCACGCTTCGGGGATGGGTGTGGCGAACTCGCTCCTGGCGGGGCGCCTGGCGGAACGCCATGAGCAACTCGTGGCCATTGAGCCGCACGACGTGCGGAAACGCGGAGTAGGCTGCAGCGTCGTACAAGACATCGACTTGCCGGACACCGGTCGGGGGCTTCACCGTAATGGATCGATCGACTTCGTTGGCCTGCGCGCCCGCCAAACGGCCGGCGAGCGCCGAAGCTGACGTCGCGACGGCGGACTGCTTCAGAAACTGGCGGCGAGTTGTCTGTTGCTGTTGCATGATGTCCTCTCTGAGCTTTGCTCCCGATGGACACTCGTCTTCATGGGATAGCCTGGAAAAACGGGGTGCGTTCCGGCTTCAGTTCGACTTGGGCGCGGCATCTCCCTGAGCGTCGGATCGATACTCGGCTTCCACGTCGCCCGACGGCCGTTCGTCGTCGCTCAGCGCCATCGCATGGATTCGCGCTCGCGTCATGTGGAATTTGAGCCGTATCTCCTCACCCAAGAGTTTGTTCAAGTCGGTGCTGCCGGACCACGTGACGGGGTGGTCGAGAGCGTCTCCCTGAATCTCACGGCCCTCGCGTGCGGTGAAGCCCGGAATCGGCTGCCAGTCGCGCGTCAACACTTCCGCGCGGATCGAGCCTTTGCTCCACGTCGCAGCGTTGAGGTACAAACGGGGGTGACGCACGACCCACTCCTTCAGGTCGTCGCTTTCGGCATAGGCGTACGAACGGTTATAACGGTCGACGGGCGGTCGGTTTCGGTCGCTGTCGTTGGCGATCATCCGCTCGCTGAACTCGGGAATGATACGGCGATAGATCACCCATTTCCGCTTCGACTCGTCGAAGAACAGGTGCATCAGGCAATCGTCCCCCGTCGAGGCGACGTCGTGCGGAGTCTGCCAAAACGGGGAAGCGGCACACGACCAACGAATTCCATCCGGCGATGTTGCGATGTGCGCCCCACGGCGATGGTCCTGAACAATCGCCAGGGCGACGTACCTTTCCGCCGGGTCGCGCGGATGTGGGTGCTTGTTGACGCCCCAGAAAAAGGCTTTCTTTCCTTGCGGTGTCATCGGCTTCGTCGGGATGACGGGACCATGTCGCTCGCAAAAACGATGTTGTGATCGCGTCGCCCGGCCACTTCCACCACACTCAGGTCACGCCTGTCCCAATGGATGCCGTCGGCCGAGGTGAAGTACAGCGATCGCACCGGACGACGGGATTCAACAGGTGTTTCTTTGGTTGGTGGAGCCTTCGCGACACTCCGGGCGTGC
>DATECS010000192.1:0-22209 GCA_035286785.1 Thermoguttaceae bacterium
CCTGCTCGTCATACGTTGACCGAAAAACGGGACTGTCCCCTTCTGCATTGCCAAGGGCGTTTGTTGCCGGTTCGACCGCTCCCTCACGGTCGCGGCTCGGTTTGGTGAGCAGCAGCGATCCGCGATCCCGATCGAGCGCCACAACAAAACCACTTGTGCGACGGGCCAATTCGGCCGTCACCGCCCCGACGCCGCAACCCAAATCGAGCACGCGGCGGCACCGGGCGATGCCGGCGCGGCGCAACAAACGCGACCGGGCCGGAGCAAGCCACTCGGCTTGTTGGCGAAGAAGCGCGGTCGATGGTAGGCTGGGATGGGACATGGTGCGTTGCTGTCCGTGGGCTTCCACCGACGGCTATTCTCATCGAGCAGGCTCGACGGCTAACACCCGACAACTGCCTACTGCCCGCTGCCTACTGCCTGCTGCCCGCTGCCAGCGACCTGTAGTAATCGATCGACCGTCGCAGACCTTCCTCGAAATGCACCTGCGTCTCATAGCCGAGCAATTGCCGCGCGAGCGTGATGTCGGCCATGCTTTCGCGGACGTCGCCGACGCGGGCCTTTTCGTGGACCGGCGTGATGTTCGTGGCCAAGAGGCGGTTGAGCACTTCGACCAATGTCAGCAGGTTGGTCGACAGGCCATTGGCGCAGTTCAACATGCGTCCGGCCACGCCCGGCGCGTCGGCCGCCAGCAGGTTGGCGTGGACCACGTTGTCGATGTAGGTGAAATCGCGCGACTGGTAGCCGTCGCCGAAAATCGTCGGCCGGCGGCCGGAGAGCATGGCCGTGATAAACAGCGGAATCACGGCCGAATACTGGCTGTTGGGGTCCTGACGCGGGCCAAAAACGTTGAAATAGCGCAGGGCGACCGTCTCGAATCCGAAGGTCGCGGTGAACGCCTGACAGTAGTACTCGCAGGCCAGCTTCGCCGCGCCGTAGGGCGAGATAGGGGCGGACAGGTCGATCTCGCGCTTGCTGCTGAAGGGTTGGTCGCCGTAGGCGCTGCTCGACGCGGCGTAGACCAGCCGCCTCGCGCCGGCCCGACGGGCCGCGTCCAACAGGTTGACCGTGGCGGTGACGCAGTGGGCATGGGTGTCCAGCGGGGCTTCGACGCTCCGGGGCACCGAGGCCAGGGCCGCTTCGTGGAAAATGCACTCGACGCCCGCGACGACCCGCTGAACCACGCCCGGGTCGCACAGGTCGCCCTCGACGAATTCGATTTTGTCGCGGAACGCGGCCATGTTGGCCAGGTGGCCCGTGCTGAGGTTGTCGACCACGCGAACGCGGTCGCCGCGTCGGACGAGGGCCTCGGCGATGTGGGAACCAATAAAACCGGCGCCGCCGGTGACGAGAAAAGTGCGCATCGTGGAAAATCCTTCTTGCGGGTTAAAAGTTTCTTCTTACCACGGAGACACGGAGGACACGGAGAATTTTTGGAACCACGGATTGTAGGTCAGACTGTGCCTGACAATTTCGCCGGTTGGTTATCAATCTGTCAGGCACAGCCTGACCTACAAACTCCGTGCCTCCGTGGTAAATCATGTGTTAACCACCGCCGACGCTGCTGAGCACCGACAGGTAAAACGAAAATATCCTGAAAATGAAGTAAATAATCAACATGGCGATCATGGCCCAAATCAAAAATCCGGCGACCGTCATCAGGGCGGCCAAGGCCATGCGGGCACGGTCTTCGTACTGTTCGGACAGCCGGCCCATCGATTCGGCCAGACTGCCCGACTCCTCGCCGACGTGCAGGGCGTCGAGAAACTCGGGCGGATAGCTGCCGACGTGGACAAACGCCTCGTAGATGCTGCCGCCCTGATCGATCCACTCGTCGATCGCCGGAATCTGGTCGAGATAGCGGGCCTGGTTGGTGCTCGACAGGGTCAGGCGGAGGGCCTGGCGAACGTCCATGCCGGTGTTCATGGTCAGGTTCATTACCCAGGCGATTCGCGACAAGGCCAGCGTCTCCAGCGGCGGGCCGATTGCCGGCAGACGCAGCACGACGCGCTGGACGGAGCGGATCCACATCATGCCGCGCTGAAACGCCCGGATCACCAGCAACAGGACAATGCCGATGCCCGAGAGAATGGCCAGATACATTGACAGGCCTCGGGAACCGATCAGGCCGAAGCCCAGGATGTCGGTTTTTCCTTCACCGATCATGCCCATGATCCAGATCACGATGCCGATGACGAACAGGGCGGCGATCAGTTGGATGAGGGGCCAGGTGATGGCGGCCAAAAAAATGCGGCGACGCTTGAGCTGCGACTCATAATGCTCGGCCAGCCGCCGGAGCACTTCGGCGCCGCTGCCGGTTTCCTCGCCGACGCGGGCCAGTTGGCGAAACAATTCGGGGAAGAAATCGCCGCAGTCGTCGAAGCCGTCGGCCATGGCTCGGCCTTCGGCCACCGCGTCGCGCACGACGGCGAATCGGCGGCGCAGGGCGACGCGGCTGGAGCCTGACGCCTCACGTTTCCAGACGCTCCGCATATCGACCCCGGCGGACAGCGAGGTGGCCAGCCGCCGGCAGAGCTGCGCAAGCTCCTTGACGCGGATACGCGGGGCGAACAGAGTGGCGACGACGTCGGGCATGGGTTGGCTCGAAGGAAGCTCAGTTCATTGGCGATCGATAGGGATTGCCGTCCTCGATGACGGGGGTGATGTTGGGCATGGCGAATGGACTGGCTAGTTCCGCGGTCACCAACGGTTCCTCGGGAAAAATAAAGGCATCCGCATAAGCGTCCCACATGACCAAGGTGTGCGCGGTGGAGTCGCCGGCACGCTCGCCTTTAGGGAGTTGGACCGCGACAATCACCGGAACAATTAAAATACATAATGGCAAATTACGGATGAACGAAGCAAAGAACCAGCTCGGCTGACCCGTCTTGCTGTGAACAACACGAATCCCAACCAGCCGTTTGCCGAGCGAATAGCCGGAGAAGCCGTCCTTGCAGAGGAATAAGACCGCCCCGCCAATCATCAGGATTCCGTCCATAATGCTCCACACGCGGTCGGGACTATCGCCGATCGTGAGCGCGGTGACGATCACAAAAGCCACGATGTGCATAAAGACGATAAACAGGATACTATCAAGGAAGAAAGCCAAGTAACGCCGACCGGCGAATCCCCAATAGCACTTGCGGCAGACGGGATTGCCGTACAGCCGTGGCGGCTTGCTCGCCGGCATGTCGCCATGACACAACGGACAAGTACCCATGATAGGTTCCTCGCGATTGTTGTTCAGAAGCGGTCGTCGGGAGACACGCTCGCGCTCCCTGACGGCGCGGACGACGACCCCTCATTATGGTAGTCGTTCGACCCGTTGAGGAAAAGCCCTTGCCCGGTGGTGAGGTTCCAACCTCGCGATCAGGCTCAAAACGGCATGGAAACGCCGGCCGCGGTCAGGAGGACGGCCGCGCAGACGGCCAGCAGGAACAGACCGCCCAGCACGAGGATCCAGCCTTCGAAGCGGCGGCGACGGAGCGACCTTCGGTCGGCCGGATCGGCGGCCGGCACGACGGCAAGCACCGGCACGGACAATGCGGCCCGGGCCTGGGCCGCGTCGGCGAAGGTGCGCCGGCCGGTGACGCCCGAGGCGATCATCCCTAGGCCCAGCACGCCGGCCAGAACGGCCAAGAAACAGATCGTCGCTCTTCGCGGCGCGCGCGGCGTGCCGACGGCCGCGTCGGAGACGACGCGCGCGGCGACGATCTCGATCCGCGGCACGCGAAGCCGACGTTCGGCGGCGTCGCTTTGACGCGCGACGGCCCGCCGGTAGTCTTCCTGGGCCGCATCGACCTCGCGTTTTAATGCGAAGAATTTTTCACGCTGTTGACGCGAGATAAATGTTTTGATCGACGGCGATTCCGGCCCGGCCGGTGACGGTTGTTTGGCGGTCCGCGCGGCGCGGAACCGGTTCGGCGGCGTGAATCGGCCGGGCGGCTGATCGAGCGGATCGACGCCGCCGGGCGCCAGACCCCTCATGCCGGGCGGCGGCTCGGCCGGATCGATCATCTCGTCGAGTGCTTCGTCCAAGTCGCCGGGCTCCGACATGAATTCGTGGGGAATGGCCGCCAGTCGCCGTTCGAGATCGACGATCTCTTCGTCGGCCGCCTGGACCATCGGGTGCATCGGAGTGCGATCGACCAGAAGTTGCTCGCGCCGGGCTCGGGCGTGGTCGAGCTGCCGGCGAAGAGCCACGTAATCCGGGTTGAGTTTGGACTTGGCGACGGGCCGTTTGGGGGTCGGTTGCGGGCGGTCGGCGACAAAATCGTCGAATGGTTTTTTGGCTGCGTGGAGCTTTTTTTCCGCCGCGTCGACGGCTTGCTCGGCCCGTTGATAAGCCTGGTCGGTTTCCGCGCGGTGACGCTCTCGCACGGACCGGGCGAATTGCTCGGCCAGACGATTGACGAAAACCGTCGTTGCGTCGGCAGCGCCGTCGCGCGTGCATGCGATGTGCAGCGTGCCCGAGAAACCGACGGTCGGGCTATCGGCCGAGAGCCCCACGGCCAGCCGTTCGCGGGCCGATGGGGTATCGAGGCCCAATTCACCGATCGCGCGGCGGACGTTCGGCTCGGCCAGAATTTGGTTCTTGGCGTCCGACTCGGTCGTCGCGCCGGCGGGAAGCCGTACCAGGGCCTCGACCGTCCGCGGTTCGGTCCGCAACGCCCGGGTCCCCATCAGAAAAAGGGGCGCCCCCAACGCGACAAACAACACGGCCAGCACGACAAGGCTGCTTCGGGCCGATCGCGCGGTTCGGCGGTTCGCGGCGGGAAAGATCGTGTGGTTCATGGGCCAGGCTCCTAAAACGAGATCGACGCTAAAGGACCGTGAGCTTGGGGCATTAAGTCCCCAAATACCCCCAAGCGACCTATTCTGTCACTCTCTGCCTGCATCAGCCGCAAGATTTACCTGATTGCCCCCGTAGGTCAGGTGCCCCGTGCCTGACATGAACTATTGCCCGTATCGATTGTATTCACGCCGTTGGGCAATCGGTGTTGTCAGGCACGGGGTGCCTGCCCTACGGAGGTGGCGTGGAATATCGGGACAGGGAAAGATATACTGACACTCTTCCAGGGGACCGAGATTGTTTATGTTCCAAGTGAAGATATGTGGTCTGACCAACGTCGAGGATGCCCAGGCGGCAGCCGTCGCGGGGGCGGACGCGATCGGGCTGAATTTTTGCTCCCAAAGCAGCCGATGCATTGACCCCTCCGTGGCACGGCATATTTGCCAGACGCTGCCGCCGGGTGTGCTCCGGGTCGGGGTGTTTGTCAACGTGTCGGCCGCGATAATCCACGAGTTGGTCGAGGTCGCGGACATCCGGATCGACCTGATCCAGTTGCACGGCGACGAACCGCCGGAGTTTCTCGCCGAGTTGGGTCGGGCCGTGTCGATTCCCGTGATGCGGGCGTTTCGGCTGGGGCCCGAGGGCGGGCGGTCGATCCTCGAGTACTTGGAGTCGTGTGACCGACTGAGCTGCCTGCCGAGGATGATCCTGATCGACGCCTACGAGCCGGGCCGCTACGGCGGCACGGGTCGGGCAGCCGATTGGGCGGCGGTGCGGGAGCTGCCCCGCGAAAGTCTGCCGCCGATAGTCCTGGCCGGCGGGCTGACGCCGGAAAACGTGGCCCAGGCTATCAAGACGGCGCGGCCCGCGGCGGTCGACGTGGCCGGCGGCGTCGAGGCGAGCCCCGGACGAAAGGACGCCAGGCTGGTTCGAGCATTCGCCGCCGCGGCCCGGGCGGCATGGGAGGACACTCCATGAGAAACAATCCGCTATGGCAAGATACCCGTGGTGTGCCACTGTTTGCCGGAGAAGACGTTCCAAGTCGTGGCGGGTCGCGCTGCTTGCGGCTTTCCGGAAGGCTAACGCTTCCCGGCAAGCAGTGCCGCGATGCAAGTACAGGCTATCTTGAGACTTCGCAAGCAGTGGCACGCCTTGAATTGCCAGGCGTCCTGGCCCGTGTTATCATAACCCCTTGAGTAAAACAAATTCCGGTTCGCCGATTGATCGAAGGAGATTTGCCGTGGCGCAGGTTGAAACCAAACCGTCTTACAAAGTGGCCGACGTCAGTCCCAAGGAATTCAAGACGCTGGCCGACTGGGGCCGCAAGGAAATCTCGCTGGCCGAGAACGAAATGCCCGGTCTGATGTCGCTTCGCAAGAAGTACGGCAAGCAGAAGCCGCTGGCCGGCGCGCGAATCGCCGGTTGCCTGCACATGACCATCCAAACGGCCGTGCTGATCGAGACGCTCCGAGAGTTGGGCGCCGAAGTCACCTGGACGAGTTGCAACATCTACTCGACCCAGGACCACGCGGCCGTGGCCATCGCGGTGTCGGGCGTGCCCGTGTTCGCGTGGAAGGGCGAGACGCTGCCCGACTACTGGGACAACATCCTCACCCAGATCCAGAGCTTCGAGGGCGGTCAGGGCCCGACCATGTTGTTGGACGACGGCGGCGACGTTACGCTCCTGATCCACCTGGGCGTCGAGTGCGAGCGGACGGGCAGCTCGCCCGATCCGGCCGGCGTCACGCATCCCGAGGAAAAGGCCCTCCTGACCACGCTCCGTCGCAGCTTGTCCGAGGATCCAACCCGCTTCACCCGAATGGCCGAGGGCATCCGCGGCGTGAGCGAAGAGACGACCACGGGCGTGCATCGTTTGTACGAACGGGCCGCCAAGGGAACGCTGCTCTTCCCGGCGATCAACGTGAACGATTCCGTCACCAAGAGCAAGTTCGACAATCTGTACGGCTGCCGCGAGTCGCTGGCCGACGGCATCAAACGGGCGACCGACATCATGATGGCCGGCAAGGTGGTCGTCGTGTGCGGCTACGGCGACGTGGGCAAGGGCTGCGCCCAGTCGATGCGAAGCTACGGCGCGAGGGTGTTGATCACCGAAATCGACCCGATCTGCGCCCTGCAGGCGGCCATGGAAGGTTACGAAGTGACCACGATGGAAGACGCCGCGTCGCGCGGGAACATTTTTGTGACCGCGACCGGTTGCCGCGACGTCATCCGGCCCGAGCACATGGCCAAAATGCCCAACGACGCGATCGTGTGCAACATCGGTCACTTCGACCTCGAGATCGACGTGGCGGGTCTCGAAAAAATCCCGGGCATCAAGAAGAAGGAAGTCAAGTCGCTCGTGGAGCACTACACGTTCCCCGACGGGCACGCGATTATTCTCTTGGCCGGCGGACGGCTGGTCAATTTGGGCTGCGCCACCGGTCATCCGTCGTTCGTGATGAGCAACTCGTTCACCAATCAGGTGCTCGCCCAGTTGGCCCTGTGGACCGAACCCGAGAAGTACCCGCTGGGCGTCCACGTGCTGCCCAAGACGCTCGACGAGGAAGTCGCCCGGCTGCACCTCGGCAAGCTGGGCGTGAAGCTCACCAAACTCACGCCAAAGCAGGCGGAGTACCTTGGCATCTCGTCCGAGGGGCCGTTCAAGCCGGAGTATTATCGGTATTGATGCAGTAGGCAGCGGGCAGCACCCGTAGGCCGGGTCGTGACCCGGCGCCGATGAACGGTCTGCCTGATTCCGCCGGGTCACGACCCGGCCTACGGGGTTTTCGCCCGTTGACAGGCCTCCCCCCGCGCGGGAAAATACGGGTTTGAACTCAAGTCTCCATACTACAGAGGGATTCGCCACCATGCCCGAGATTCAGGCTTTTCGCGCGGTTCGGTACAACTTGGGACAGGTCGGCCAGTTGAGCGACGTGATCGCTCCGCCCTACGACGTCATCTCGCCCGAGATGCAGTCGGACCTCTACAAAAAGCATCCCTGCAACGTCGTGCGGCTCATCCTCAATCGCCAGGAGCCGGGCGACGACGAGTCGAACAACCGCTATACCCGGGCACGCGACTTCCTCAAGCAGTGGCGCAAGCAGGGCGTGCTGTTCACCGAGGCCGACCCGGCGCTGTACGTCTATCACCAACATTTTTCCTACGCGGGGGCCGAGTACAATCGCCGCGGGTTCATGTGCCGGCTGCGGCTGTCGCGGTTCGGCGAGGGCAAGGTCTTTCCGCACGAAGAGACCCATTCGGCGGCCAAGCAAGACCGGTTGATGCTCACCACCACGTGCAAGGCCAACCTGAGTCAGGTGTTCGGTCTTTATCCCGACGCACGGTGCGAGGCGCAGAATCTGCTCGAAAAAGCCGTGGCCGGCGCGACGCCCCTGGAAGCGACGGACCATCTGGGCGTGCTCAGCCGCGTGTGGCCCGTGACCGACCCCAAGGTGGTCGCCGACGTGGCGGCCGTGATGGGCCCCAAGCCCATGTTCATCGCCGACGGGCACCATCGCTACGAGACGGCGTGCAACTATCGCGATCACGTGGCCCAGATGGGCCTGCTCACGCCCGAGCATCCGGCCAACTTCGTGCTGATGATGTGCGTGGCGATGGAAGACCCGGGCCTGGCCGTGATGCCGACGCACCGGTTGTTCACGGGCGTGCCGAAGCTGACGGCCGCGGAACTGACGGCCAAGCTGGGCGAGTGCTTTAAGACCCAGGTCGCCGGCCAGGGGCCTGATTACGCGACGACCGTATGGGAAGAAATCGAGACGGAAAACAACCAGGGCACGATCGGCCTGTACGCGGCGAAGGACGACCGCTGGGTGCTCGCGCGGCTCACACCGGCCGGTGCGACCCGAATGGCCGAAGTCGCCAAGGAGCACAACGAGGCCTGGCGAGGGCTCGGCGTGAGCCTGTTACATCGTCTGGTCGTCGAGACATTGCTGGGCGTGAAGGACATGCCCAAGCCGAACTACGTCCATCTGGTCGAGGAAGTGGTCGAGGGGCTCAAGACGGGCGAGTATCCGCTGGCCGCCGTGGTGATGCCCGCCACCGTGGACGACATCCGCCAGATCAGCATGACGGGCGAACGGATGCCGGCCAAGAGCACGTATTTCTATCCGAAGCTGCTCAGCGGGCTGGTTATCAATCCGTTGGAATAGTGATTTTATGACCACGTATTTCGCCCAAGGTTCGTCGACGACCGATCTGTCCGCCGACGATTTGCGCGCGGCGCTGTGTGCCACGTTCGAGCGGCTTGGTCCAAAGCACAAAGTGCTGGCCATTCCGCCGGACCACACGCGGGCCAACAGCATGGCCGGGCCGTTGACCGGCATGGTCCACGACTATTTTGGCTCGCGGCTGGTCGACGTGCTGCCGGCCTTGGGCACGCACACGGCGATGTCGGACGAGCAGCTCGCCAAAATGTTTCCCGACGTGCCGCGCGCGTTGATCCGCCGGCACGATTTCCGCAACGACGTCGTGACGATCGGCCACGTGCCGGCGGAGTTCGTCGCCGAAGCGACCGAGGGCATCTACGACAAACCGTGGCCCGTCGAGTTGAACCGGTTGATCTGGGAAGGCGGCCATGACTTGATTCTTTCGATCGGCCAGGTTGTGCCGCACGAAGTGGTCGGCATCGCCAATTACAACAAGAATCTATTCGTCGGCACGGGCGGGGCCGCGGGCATCAACGAAAGCCACTTCATCGGCGCGGCCTATGGCATGGAACGCATGATGGGCCGGGCCGATACGCCGCTGCGACGGATTCTGAACTACGCCCAGGACCATTTTTGCAAGCGTCTGCCGCTGGTGTTCGTGCTCACGGTGATCGGCCCGCGCGACGACGGCACGCTCGCCGTGCGGGGACTCTACCTCGGCGACGACCACGATTGCTTCACTCAGGCGGCCAAGCTCTCGGTCGAGGTGAATTTCACGGTGCTCGACGAGGCGCCCAAAAAGGTCGTCGCGTGGCTCGATCCCGAGGAGTTCCACAGCACGTGGCTGGGCAACAAGGCCATTTACCGTACGCGGATGGCGATTGCCGACGACGGCGAACTGGTGGTGCTCGGCCCGGCGGTGGGCACGTTCGGCGAGGACCCGCAGATCGACGCGCTGATTCGCAAATACGGCTATCGCGGAACGCCGGCCACGATGCAGGCAGTCAAGGAAAACGAGGATCTGCGCAAAAATCTCTCGGCGGCGGCCCATCTGATCCACGGATCGTCGGAAGGACGGTTCACGATCACGTACTGCCCAGGCCGCTTGTCGCGCGGCGAGATCGAGGGCGTCGGCTACCGCTGGGGCGACCTGGCCGAGATGCAGTCGCGTTATCATCCGACACGATTGACCGACGGCTGGAACACCATGCCCGACGGCGAACGCATCTACTACATCAGCAACCCGGCGCTGGGGCTCTGGGCCCATCGCGACCGGCTGGGCGGGTAGTTGGTAGGTCAGTTTGTAGGTCAGGCTGTGCCTGACAATCTCTTGCGTCCGTTAAGATAACCACGAAAGACACAAAAAACACGAAAACGCTGCTATTGAACTTTTCGTGTTTTTTGTGTTTTTCGTGGTCAACCTGCGTCTTTGTCAGGCACAGCCTGACCTACGGCGCGCGGTACCTTTGCTCTTCGCCGGGGTTAAATGGAAGGGATCACGCCGAGGGACGATATGGTTTCCCGTCCTCGATAACAAGGAGCCGGCGTCATGGCCAATGCGGAAGAACGGCGGTGTTTCAATGTGAAGGGGTTCACCTCGCTGGTGCTCATGATCGCGTTTCTGGTCGTGGGCGTCTCGGGCGTGGTACTCTACGTCGGCCCGCACGGTCATATTGCGCTCACGACCGACTGGAACTTTCTGGGACTCGCCAAGGGCCAGTGGACCAGCCTGCACATGACCAGCGCCCTGCTGTTTCTGATCGCCGCCGTGTTCCATGTGATTTGGAATTGGGGCGTGTTCTGGTGCTATATCAAGAAGAAAGCGGCCGCCGGGCTCAATCTCAAGGTCGAGCTGGCGCTGGCCCTCGTGATCGGCGCGCTGTTCATCGGCGGAACCGTGTTGAACGTGCCGCCGTTTCGATCGTTCCTTGAACTTAAGCGGACAATCAACGGCTACTGGGCCGGAGCGGCTGGCGAACAGGCGGGGCCCGGCCACGGCGCGGGCATGGGTCAAGGACGAGGCATGGGTCAAGGCCGACAGTTCCGCGGCGGACAAACCGGACAATAGCCCCCGTATTCATCTCGCTCCGCGAGATGTCATTCAAAACCATAACCGCGTATCAGACACGGCCTAACCTACGGCTGCTATAGCTCGCCCGTTGCCGATCATTTCTGTTCTTGGCCGCGTTTTCTAAACGGCGCGACAATTTCCTTAGTATTCCGATAGCCGCCCATCGGACAAGTCTACTGTTCTTTATTGCTTGCGAAAGAAACATTTTTGTGTCTTTTCGTGTTTTTCGTGGCCAACCTGCGTATCCGTCAGGCACAGCCTGACTTACGATCTGGTTGACGTTTTCAGATGACATCTCGCGGAGCGAGATGAATACGGGCTAACCCGAGCGCAGGTCGAGCACGATCCGCGGGAACGTCGCCGGCGGATCGACAATGCTGGGATCCATCACCAGGTAGTCGGTCAGACCGTGGAGCACCTTGCCCAGCCGTTCGATCTCGCGGCGCGGCATGGCGGGCGACAGCGGCAGGAAGATCATGCCCGCCAGTGCCTCGCGCGCCGTTTTCGGGTCGAGGTCCGGGCGGTCCTCCGGCGGGTCGATCACGCGGAGACTCGTCCCTTGCGTGGCGTCGTAGCCCACCGCGGCCAGCTCGGCGATCACCCTGTGCGGATCCTCGGTCAAAATCGGAAAGACCCAATGCGTGTGCTCGGCCACTTGATGGGCCGGGCGGACCGCGCCGCGAGGCATCGCCGCGATCAGCCGCCGCGCTCGCGCGGCCCGCGCGGCGATCTGCGACGTGTCGCACGTCCGCAGCCGCCGTTCCAACATCGCCAACAGCGGCGCCGACGGCCGAAAACGAAGCCGGTCGAGCCACAATGGGCCGGGAAACGCCCTGGCCACCGTGTTGATCCAATGGTCGTAGTCCCAGCCGGCCGCGCGGCTGACCGCCAGAATCACGTCGCACGCCGGCCGGCACGCCAGGCCCGTCAACGTCGTGTACTTGGCGAACCGTTTCAGGTGCGACCAACGGCTCTGCACCGGATGAAGCCGTTCGAGCGATTCCATCCGCGCAAGCAACTCGGGATTGCGCACGCAGAACACGGCCCCGCCATAGGCCGTGATCGTCTTGATCGGGCCGAAACTGAACATGGTGACGTCCACGTCCGGGTGGCCCGCGTAGTGGCAGCCCTCGAACGCCTGGGCACAGTCCTCGATGATCGTGAGGTTGTGCTCGCGGGCGATTTTAATGATCGGATCCAACGGCAGGCGAACGCCGAACAAATGGGCCACGACGATCGCCCGGGTCTTGGGCGTGATCGCGCGGCGAAGCACGTTCAAATCGGGCGCCATGTCGGCCACGTTGAGATCGACGGGCACCGGCACGAGCTGATGATGCCGGACGATGCGCGGCATGTCGGGAATGGTCAGGGCCGACATGAGCACCTCGCTGCCGGCCGGCAGATCGAGCGACCGCCAGAGCAGATCGAACCCGGTGCGAACCGACAGGCAGGGAAACATCCGCTCGGGCTCGGGCCAGCACGCGGCCACTTCGCTCAAAAGCGACTTGCGATCGAGCCGCGCGAAGAGGGTCCTCGCGCCATAAGCCACGTCGCTCCAGCCAATGTCAAAACGCATCCGCAACCACATGGTTGACTATCCTTTTCTATTTCCGACTCGACTCATCACTTGTCCAATTACTTATGTCGCTTTGGCATACGCGCAATGGATTATGTCCGGTCATCGATCTTGTTCGCTTCTTGATCCTGCAATGCCGGCCAGTCGGCGAAGGCCAAATAGAAGATCATCACGATTTGGACCAACGGAATCAACATGAGCAATGCTAACGCTCCCGGAAAACCGGCTTTCTGAAAAATGAGCCAAAACGGAAACACAATGGCAATCGACATGAGAACGACAAAAAACAGCTCACAGGGGCCTGCCATTAAATAAGCCATCGCAAACATAATAACGGCTCCTGCCATTCAATCGATCTAGATCATCGCCACCGCATAAAGCTTCTTCGTTGAACCGCCGGGTTTCTTGAATTGGTCATCCGTCAGTTCAACGCAAGAGAATTCATCCATTGAGAATACCACCCCATAAGGCGGTGTCAAGCGGTGGAAAAGGCGGGGCAAAGCGGCGGATCCCGCCTGGGACGGTTTAGAAAATCATACCAACCCGAAGCGCAAGCGAGGACGACCAAACCGCTTGCCCTCGCTTGCGCTTCGGGTTGGTATGGCGCGGCATTTCGAATCAGGCAGAGTTTTCGGCCTTCGGTGATGTGGCGGCGCGGGCTCACCCGAGAAGGATTATTCAGTCGGCTCCTTTTGCTCGCCTTGACTCGGCGGTTCACGATGTTGATTCCGCGAGGCGTAAGAAGGGGTGTATTGTGGACGGCGGTCCCATTTGTACGCAAAGGAAACAACGACATCCGCTCTTCGCATCAACCACAGGCCGACCGCCATGGCGGGAACGCCGAACCACAATAGGCCGATGACTTCGCCTGGCCCTCCTAACGCCACTCCCAACAATCCGAAAACCACCGTATACAGGGCGGGAAGGACGACGAGCAAACCGACCGTCCGCACGGCCACGTCGAAGAGTTCCTCTCGCTTCACGGGACGCCTCCCTTGTCAGGATGAATCAGCCATAGTCGTAGGTCAGTCGTAGGTCAGGCTGTGCCTGACAATAATCCGCTATCTGAATGTGACCATGATTGTCAGGCACAGCCTGACCTACGGAGTTCCTTACGCCAGCGTCTGCAACACCCGGGCCGCTTCGTCGCACAGCCGCCGGGCCTCGTCCTCCGTCGGGGCTTCGGCCACCGCGCGGACGATCGGCTCCGTGTTGCTCGGACGCACGAGCAACCAACTCTCGGGCCAGTCCAGCCGAAGACCGTCGAGCCGATCGGCCCGCGCCGTGTCGAAATGCTTTTCCAAAGCGTCCAGCGCCGCCGCGACCCGGTCGGGCGCGAGCGTGATCGTCGTTTTCACGATCGCGTAGCGCGGCAGCTCGTCGGCCAGTTGGCGGATCGACAACTCGCGGGCCGCCATCGCGTCGAGCAGTTGGGCCATGCCGACAAAACTGTCGCGCACAAGGCCCACGCGCGGGTCGATCGGTCCGCCGTTGCCTTCGCCGCCGAAAATGGCGTCCTTGGCCAGCATCATGTCGACCACGTTGGCCTCGCCCACCGCCGAGCGGAAAAACGGCTGATCGTGCTGCTTGGTGATCGCTTCGGTCATGCGGCTGGTCGAACAGTTAGTCACCACCGGGCCGCGGCGACCGTTCAAAACGTGCTGGGCGATGATGGCCACGGTGTATTCCTCGCCCAGGTAGCGTCCGGCCGCGTCGATCACCGCCAGCCGGTCGGCGTCGGGATCCTGGCAGAAACCGATCTGCGCGCCGCAGCCGGGCACGGCCGAGAGAACTTCGGCCAGATTTTCAGCGGTCGGCTCGGCCTTGTGTTCAAACTGGCCGTCAGGCGCCTCGCCGAGGATGGTCACGCGGCAGCCCAACGCTTCGAGCAGCAGCCGGCCCAGCGGCCCGCCGGCGCCGTGGTTCGAGTCCAACAGCACGGCGAAGCGATTCTTGCGGATTCGCTCGACGTCGACCGTGGTGAGCACGGCTTCGAGATGGGCCGAATAAACGTCGTCGCACACACTGGTCGCGCCGATCCGATCGTGGCGGGCCCAGGAGATTTTGCCCGCGCGATATTGCTGCAATACTTTCTGGCCCGGCGCGGCGGGAATAACGCGGCCGTCGTTCGAGAACAGTTTCAGGCCGTTGTAGGGCGGCGGGTTGTGGCTGGCCGTGATCTGGATCGCGCCGGCGGCCTGATGATGACGGACCAACAGGCCGACCGTGGGCGTGGGACAGATGCCCAGGTCGATCGTCGCGTGGCCCACGGCCCGCAAGGCGGCGTGGACGGCCTGGGCGAGCATCGCGCCCGACGGGCGACTATCGCGCCCCACGAGCATCACGCCCGACGGCGCGGTCGAGGCGAAGGCAGCCACGTAACGCGCGGCAATGTCGGGCGTGAGCGTCTCGCCCACAACGCCACGCAGACCGGAGACGCTAATGATGGGTTCCATTTTCTTCAGTAGGCAGTATGTGGTAGACGGTAGGCAGTAGTCGGTACGCAGTAGGCAGTATGCGGTAGGCGGTGGGCGGTGTAAAGGTGGGTGCGATCCCACGCTTGTGGGAAAGTCCGGTTCCGCAAAAAACAAAAAAACAGAGCCGCGACCGTGAGGGAGTGGTTGACCCAGCAAAAGGGGACTGGCTCCGTCGCCCCGCTGAACGTCTGCCCCGCCAATATGCCCTCCGGCGACGGTGCCTGTCCCCTTTTGCGGCATTGCCGACGAGAGTGTATCCGAGCCTTCACCGCTCCCTAACGGTCGCGGCTCGGTTTCCCATGCCTGAGGGCATGATAACCCGCGATTCCCGTCTTTCGGTGTCTCGCCGCTTTGTTAGAATTGGGCACGGTCCGTGACACGGATTGGCTTTCGCGGCTTCCCGCAACATGTACACATTTCCTATATTCACATCATTTGAGGTCGTCATGGCTGCTTCTTCCCCAAACGACATCACAAACGCCCTGGAACAAATCACGGCGGCCGGCGAGCAGGGGAAGCTTTCGCCTGGGGCGGTCGAGAATCTTCGCCGCTGGCTCGTCGAGCCGCGCTACGCGGACTACGTGCCCGAGGTGCTTCGGCATGTCGCCGAGGGACGCTGGGCCGAGTTGGACGATGTGTTTTGGACGGTCATCCCCTTCGGCACCGGCGGACGCCGCGGGCGGATGTACCCCATCGGCAGCAACGCGATCAACGACCGAACGATCGGCGAGAGCGCCCAAGGGCTGGCCGACTATGTGATCAGTCAGTCGGGCGGCAAGTCGTTGTCCTGCGCGATCGCCTACGACACGCGCCACCGGAGTCCCCAGTTCGCGCGACTCTGCGCCGAGGTGATGGCGGCCGCCGGGTTCAAGGTCTGGTTCCTCGAAGGATTCCGCAGCACGCCCGAGTTGTCGTTCGCCGTGCGTTATAAAAAGTGCGATTGCGGGATCATTGTCACCGCGAGCCACAACCCGCCGAGCGACAACGCCGTGAAGGCCTACTGGTCGACCGGCGGTCAGATGGTCCCGCCGCACGACAAGGGCGTGGTCGAGTGCGTGGCCCGCGTGGCCGACATTCGGCGAGTGCCGTTCGACGAGGCGCTGGCTTCAGGACAAATTGAGTTTTGCCAGGACGACGTGGACCGCGCGTTTCTCGACGCGGTCGCGCGGCAGAGCCGTCCCGGGCCACGTGATCTGAAAATCATCTACTCGCCTCTGCACGGGGTGGGCGCGTCGGCCGTGCTGCCGGCCCTTGCGCGGGCCGGTTTCAAGCAAGTCTCGACCTATGGCCCTCACAGCGAGCCGGACGGTGATTTCCCGAATGTGCCCGGCCACGTGTCGAATCCCGAGAACCCCCGGGTGTTCGATCCGATCGTCGTCGAGGCCCGTCGCGACGCCGTTGATCTGATCCTGGCGACCGATCCCGACTGCGACCGGGTGGGCTGCGCCGCGCCCACGACGATCGACACGACGGGGCCGTGGGACATTTTGACCGGCAATCAGATCGGCGCCGTGCTGGCCGACTATCTGCTTGAAATGGGCCCGACTGTCGGGAAATACACGCCCGAGCACTATCTGGTCAAGACGGTGGTCACGACCGAGTTGATCCGCCGGATCGGCGACGCGCACGGCGTGACGACGATCGGCGACCTGATGGTCGGATTCAAGTGGATCGGCGACGCGATGGACCGGCGCGATCCGGCCAAGTTCATCATGGGCGCCGAGGAGTCGTACGGCTTCCTGATCGGCGACCACGCCCGCGACAAGGACGCGGCGGTCGCCTCGATGATCCTGGCCGAGCTGACGGCCCGGGCCAAAGCCGAGGGCCTCTCGCTGCACCAGAAACTCGACGCTCTGTTCGTCAAATACGGCTGCCACGGCGAGCGGACCGTGTCGGTCACGATGCCCGGCGCGGAGGGCATGGACCGCATGAAAGCCCTCATGGCCCGACTCCGCCAGTCGCCGCCGCCAAGCCTGGCGGGCATCGCCGTGGCCCAGTCGCGCGACTACCTGAATCAAACCGTCACCCCGCTCGGCGGCCACCCGCGCCCGCTGGCCGGCCCCAAGGGCGACGTCGTCCTTCTCGACCTGGCCGAGCAGGGCAACTACTTGGCCGTGCGCCCCTCGGGCACGGAGCCGAAGGTGAAGTTTTATATGTTCTCCTACGACGGGCCGGGAGCAAGTCAAAACCTCGCGGCCGTGAAGGAGACCCAGTCGTGGCGTCTTCTTGCGATGGAAACGGATTTGAAGGCGTTTGCCGGAGTCTAATATTACGTAGGCCGGGTCACGACCCGGCAGCCGCACTATCCATGAACCTTTTTACGATCCAAACGTAGTGAAGTAGAAACCATTTCATACCCTTGTGTCTGGTACGGAGACCTCGCCATGTCGCGGAACCCGCGGCGTATTCTGGCTGCTCTTGCGTGGACGGTTTGCGTTGTGGTTCCGTGCGTCGCCGCGCTTGCCGAGGAACCCACGGACACGAATAAGGACAAGTACAAGGGTCTGTCGGTCGAAATCATTCCGACGATCGGCCCGCAGGGTCCGCGGCGCGAGCCGGTGTACATCGCCGGGGACGTTTTCAACGCGACCCTCAAGATCAGCGGCCTGAAAACGCGGAAAAACGGCGAGGTGGATTGGAACCATACGATGGCCTTGTGCGATCGCAAGGGCAACTTCGTTGAGAACTGGGGGAACGCTTTCTTCCGCAATGCCCCTTCGCTCGGCGGATCCACGGTTTACTTGCAATTAGCAACTCTCGGCGGTCCCGCCGGCGGTCCTACCATTCCCTTGCGGACTCCGCCGGGCGATTATCAAGTTCGTGTCACGACGTTCGATAATCTCGTCTCGGAAAAAGTCACCAAGTCGATCCCCATCACCGTGCTTCCCATGGACACTTTCGGCGCGGTGGGCCAGCGGCTTTGCAATGATCCGCAAGGTCAGAAGCCGGCCGGCACGCACGTGATGGTCGGCCAGGCCGTTGGTTGGTTATTTGCGATTGTCAATCAAACGGTTATCGACGATCGCGCGAAAGTGCGCATCACGGCGTCGGTCGAGGATAAGACTGGTAAAGAGGTGAGCAAGCCGGTGTCCCGCACGATCGAACCGAAAGCGAACGAGGAAACCAACGTCCGAGGGCCTTTGGGCACGGGACAGCAGTTCTTCCTCAACCGACCGGGCGAGTTCACGCTCAAACTGGAGTTGGTGGACCTCCTGTCGAAAGACAAGCGAAAGGTTTCCTACAAGATGCCCGTGGTGGTCGTGGAACCTTAGGAGGGGTATTATGTAGGCCGGGTCGTGACCCGGCGAGTGCGGTTGCCGGGTCACGACCCGGCCTACTACTACTACTACTACTACTACATCACCAACGTCTCCGTGTCTCCGTGGTGAAATACCGTGCCCGACCTGATCCAATTCGAGACCGAGCGACTCTTCCTGCGTCAGTGGCGGCCGGCGGATCGCGAGCCATTCGCGGCGATGGGCGAGGATCCGCGGGTCATGGAATTCTTTCCCGCCCTGCTCAGTCGGGCGGAAAGTGACGCGGCGGCCGATCGGTTTGAATCGCTCCTCGCCGAGCGCGGGTGGGGCTTCTGGGCGGTCGAGCGGAAGGCCACCGGCCGGTTCATCGGGTTCGTCGGGCTCAACGTGCCGGCCGCCGAGTTGCCGTTTTCGCCGTGCGTCGAAATCGGCTGGCGGCTTGCGTTCGACGCCTGGGAACAGGGTTTCGCCACCGAGGCCGCGCGCGGGTCGCTCCATGTGGGATTCGAGACGCTCGGGCTCGACGAGATCGTCGCGTTCACCGCGGTGGGCAACGCCCGATCGCGGGCCGTCATGCTGCGGCTCGGCATGCACGAGGACGCCGCGACGTTCCCGCATCCGCGCGTGCCGGAAGGCAGCCCGTTGCGCGAACATTGCCTCTACCGACTCTCTCGCGAGGAGTGGAAGACGGACGGGGCGTAACATTTTATCCTGTCAATCTTGTAAATCCTGTCAAAAATTCGGTGGACAGGATTTACAAGATTGACAGGATGGTAAGATAAAGACATGACGTGACTGCTCAAACCTGTTCGTCGTCAAGAAAATGAATCCGCAATTGCTGAATGGATGATATTCATGCCCTGGAAATGTCTCTCTCGCCGACGGATCTCGCTCACTTCTTATCGCGGCGAAAAAATCTTCTTTCTTGTCGTTTCGCTGGTTGCATGGCTGCTGGCAATCACATCTGCCGGCGCGGCGGCGGGCGAGAAAGAGAAAGCCGCCACGGCGAGAATTCGAGAGACGGTCGAATTTCTGGCCGACGACCAGATGCAAGGCCGCGGACTGGGGACCAAGGGGCTCGATCGGGCGGCCGGCTTCATCGGCCAGGAGTTCATGCGGCTGGGTCTCAAGACCGATCTGTGCGACGGCGGAACGTTTCAGACGTTCACCGTCCGCGTCCGGTCCAAGAATCAGCGGCAGCAGATCGACTGGCTCGGCGTACTCCGTCAGATCGGCGTGAAGGCGGACGACAAGAAACAAAACGCGGACAAGGACGCGAAACACAATCAAAATAAAGGGCCTGAACCGCCGCTCCATCGCGACCCGGGCACATTGTCCAACAATTCGACCGCTCCGCTGAAAAACGCCGAGCCGCGCACCGCGAAAATCAAAAACGTCGTCGCCGCGCTCGAAGGCCGCGGGCCGCGGGCCGAAGAGACCATCGTGATCGGCGCGCATTACGACCATCTGGGCGAGCAGCACACGGACGACGGCGAAACGATCGTGATGAACGGGGCCAACGACAACGCCTCGGGCACGACCGCCTTGCTCGAAGTCGCCCGGATATTATCAAGCCGCAAGGAAAAACTCCCTCGGCGGATCGTGTTCGTGGCATTCTCGGGCGAGGAACTCGGCCTGTTGGGCAGCCTGCACTACGTCGATCATCCGGTCGTGCCGCTGGACAAGACGATCGCCATGATCAACCTCGACATGGTCGGCCGGTTGCAGGACGACTCGCTCATCACGATGGGCACGGGCTGTTCGCCCATGCTGTCCGACACGGCCGAGCGGATCGCGCGGGAACATCGTTTGCAACTCCTGCCGGTGCGTCTGAGCCTGCCGTGCAGCGATCATGCGCCGTTTCACGCGCACGGGGTGCCCGTGATCTTCTTCGCCACGACCGCCGGCTGGGGCGACTACCACGGGCCGAGCGACGACGCCGAATGGCTCAACTACAACGGCATCCGACGTGTCTCTGAAATGACGGCCGACCTAGCCGTCACCGTGGCCAAAACGGAGAAGCGGCCCGAGTTCACGAGCGAGAGTTTCTCCGGCACACTCATGCGCGGCATGGTTCGAGTGCTGGGCCGCGCGGCGAAAGAAATGGCGACGGAACCGTCGGACGACAGCGGGCAGTAGGCAGAGTGCTGCAGCAGGCAGAAATGAGATAGTAAGCCGTCGAGCCTGCTCGACGCACCCGTTAATAGCCTAATAGCCGTCGGCGGAAGCCCACGGAAGCACGCCGCGTTATCGACTGCTGTTTCCGTGGGCTTCCGCCGACGGCTATCAACGCTTCCGTCTGCTGCACCCTGCCTGCTGCACCCTGCCTGCTGCACTCTGCCTACCGCCCTCTGCCTGCTGCTTACTGCCTGCCGCCTGCTGCCGGTGGCCTGCGGCCCACCCGCGGTTGTTCAATTTCCTTGGTCCAGCCGCGGTCCATGCGAGGCGTGAAGGGGTCGCCTTTGAGAACCGCCAACCAATCCTTGGGATTGACGACCGTCTCGTAGAACGTGTATTCGTCGTAGGTTGGAGACAGTTGACGAGTTTGGCCGTTGCGATCACGAGACTGACCATTGTCCTTATAGCGTCGTACGCCGATAGGTAAAACATCCTTGGCGCCGAGAATCACGATCGCTCGGCAGAAATCGGCTTTGCCTTCTTGAGTACGTGGCCAAGCTTCGAGCCAGATTTGGTTCGTGACGCCTTGGGGAGCGGGCAAGGGACGAATCCAGTACTGCTGCTTCATTTTATCGGCCTTCGCGCCAAAGATGAACGGCACCGGGCCTTCGCCGAGCATCTTGCCTTGCATTTGCGGCGGCAATGGCTTTTCAATGAGTTTTTTCCCCACAAAGTCGTATACATAAATCGAGCGGCCGTCGCAAATCCATTTCTCGTTCGGGCCGCCTTTGCCGTCGTCCATGACTTCGTAAAGTCCTTTGTCCGGCTTCTTGTATTTCAACTGACCATAATCGGTGCATACCAACTTGATCGTGCCCGTGAGCGAGTCAGGTTCAAAGGAGCGACGAACGAACTTCGACTCGAACAGTTCAACCTGATTGCCGCGTTGTTCCCAGGCCTTGAGCACGTCGTCGACATATTGCTGCTGGACGGCGGACGGCGGCCACCAGGGTGGCGCCTGGGGAGCCGCCAGCGCGGCTTGGCCTTGGGCCGGCGGCATGACCATCGGTTGGCCTTGCGCCGGCGAGCCGGGCGGCTGGCCTTGACCGGGCGGAGTGTTCGTCGGACCATTAACCTGATTCGGTTGGCCATAGCCCTGGTTCGGCTGACCATAGACTTGGTTTGGCTGGCCGTAGGGCTGTTGACCATAAGGCTGCCGGCCGTAAGGCGTCTGGGCCTGAGTCGGCGAAGCGGCCGGTTGTTGCGTTTGGCCGGTTGACGACGATCGCCAAGGCTGATTTTGAGCGACGGCCGCGCCGGCCGTCAGCAACGACAGGATGACGAGCCCGAATGAGGCGGTTCTCAACGTCATGGGTTCCCTCCCAAAGGTCGAGCGAGGTGGCGAATCGGCGCCCCCTCTTGTAGGTTGGATTTCGGGACAATTCTATCACGGAGCGGCGAAAGGCCCTAGGGCGATTTGTGAAGTGTGAAGTGCGAAAGCCTCGATGACGCATGGGCGGCTTCTCCTGCCCCCTGACCCTGATACATGCCCTCCGCCTACTGCCTACTGCCCGCTGCCCGCTGACCTTGACCTAAACGGCCATACTTGCGAGACTTTTAGGCCCTTGGGGAAATCCTCGTTCTTGTGCATGGAGGCCGTCGAGATGCGACGTTTTCTTCTTAACCGAAGCGGTCTATTGGCCGTGGTGGCTGGATTGGCTCTTTCGACGCTGGTCGGTTGCGGCGGGCCGG
>DATECS010000193.1:0-4837 GCA_035286785.1 Thermoguttaceae bacterium
TTCGTCGAGACGATGCTGACGGTCATCGAAACCTGCCGGCAACAGCGCCGCAACGCCTTTGCCTTCATCACCGCCGCCGTCGAATCGCATCTCGCCCATCAATCGGCCCCTTCACTGCTCCCCAGGGTGTGAACGGTTACCTGAACAGCTACAAAATCAGCGTAAAAGAATGGGTTGGTAAGACCAATGCCATTGGCCTCAAGGCAACGGCCGGCCGCTACGGTGGAACTTATGCCCACAGGGATATCGCTTTTGAGTTCGGGATGTGGATCAGCGCGGAATTCAAGGTCTATCTGATCAAGGAATTCCAGCGACTCAAGGACGAAGAACTGAAACAACTTGGCTGGGACATTCGGCGCAACTTGGCCAAGATCAACTACCGAATTCACACCGACGCGATCAAGCAACACCTTATCCCTCCAGAACTCAGCGCGCGTCAAGTCAATCTGGTGTACGCCACGGAGGCGGACGTGCTGAATATGGCGCTGTTCGGCATGACGGCAAAGGACTGGCGCGACAAGAATCCCGGCAAGAAGGGCAACGTTCGCGACGACGCCGACGTGTCGCAACTTGTGTGTCTCTCCAACCTCGAGAATTTGAACGCCCAGTTTATCCGGGAGGGCGTCTTGCAAGCGGATCGGCTTCGCAAGTTGAACCAGATCGCCATCCATCAAATGCGATTGCTCACGGACCACCCGAGCATCAAGCGGATTGAGGGAAAATCATAAACTTCAGTCGCCCAATCATGGCTCGCGCTACGACGTTGCCTTACCTAGCGGCGTGAAGCATAATGGAAAATACGGTATTCTGCCAAGAGTCCCTTTTGCCACTCCTTTCTTTACCCCAAAATGGCCGCCATGACCGAAGACGAAAAATACCTCGACCTGCTGGCTATTTTCCACTACGTGGTCGGCGGGCTGACCGGGTTGTTCGCGTGCTTTCCACTCATCCTTCTGATGAAAGACTCCGTCAAAGGACTTTTTGTTCCCAACGATTAACGTCCTGCCTTCCCAGGCTCCCTGCCGACGGCTCCCGTATTGAAACTATTACCCCATGACTCTCGACCCACGATGACCATCATGCAAGCCACGACCAACGCCAAGATCCGACGTTCGATGCCTCTCGTCTCGCTGCTCCTCTTCCTCGCCGTGGCCGCCGCGATGGCCGCCGCTCAAGTTACCGAGTGGACAAGCGGCATCCTTTGGCCCAAACCGCCGGTCGTCGATCCGGGCCCGGCCGACGGGCCGCCGTCCGACGCGGTCGTGCTGTTCGACGGCAAGGATCTGTCCCAATGGGACGGCGGCGAACGCTGGCTCGTCCAAGACGGCGTGGCGACGGCCCGGGGCGGCGACATGGCGACTAAAAAAAGTTTCGGCGACTGCCAGTTGCACGTCGAATGGGCCGCGCCGGAGAAAATCGCCGGAACGGACCAGGCACGCGGCAACAGCGGCGTCTACCTGATGGGCCGCTACGAGGTGCAGATTCTCGATTCGTACCAAAACGACACTTACCACGACGGGCAAGCCGGGGCGATTTACAAGCAGTCGCCGCCGATGGTCAACGCCTGCCGGCCGCCGGGCCGGTGGCAGACGTTCAACATTATTTTCCACGCACCGCGGTTCGCCGACGACGGCCGCGTCGAACGGCCCGCCGCAATGACCGTGTTGCACAACGGCGTGGTGGTCCAGGACCATTTCGAGCTGGCCGGCGAAACGTCCTGGAACCAGCCGCCCGCGTATAAACCGCACGCCGACCGGCTGCCGATCAAGATCCAATACCACGGCGACCCCGTGCGCTTCCGCAACATCTGGGTCCGCGAGTTGACGCCGCTGGTGGGGGTGAAGCGGGAAACCACGAAAGACGCGAAAAACACTAAAAGGTAAGGTGCGTCCAGACGCACCCTTTGCCAGGAACTATCTTCCATGTCTATTCACGCTCTCGATCGTCGTTCGTTTTTAGCATGTCTTGGGGTATCGGCGGCGAGCGGCGGGGTGTTGGCCGCGCTGGCTCGGGCGAATGCCGCCGAACCGGCTCCCAACGACCTGATCAAAAGCATTCGCCGGTCGATTCCTTTTCCGGGCCGACGAAAAAAGGGCGTGGCCGCTTGGTTTCATCCGCGGGCGTGCGTCTTGCCGACGGCCGACGGGCCGCTGGCCGTGATGACCATGCAGCGGATGAGCGGGTCGGACTATTTTCATCCGGTTTGTTGGACAACGTCGAGCGATCTGGGCCGGACGTGGACCGAGCCCGTGCCGATTCCCGGCATGGAACGACATTCGGCCGAGCAGATTCGCCCAGGCCTGAGCGAGGGCGTGTGCGACGTGGTGCCCGAGTTCCATCGCCGGACGAACACCGTGCTGGCGATGGGCCACAACGTGTATTATGAAAAGGGCCGCCTGGCGAGACCTCAGGGGCCGCGGTGGCCGGTCTACTCGGTGCGCGACGCGGCCGGGCAATGGTCGCCCTTGGGCCGGCTCGTCTGGGACAATCCGCGTGGAACGGAGATCTACACGTGCGGCTGCTCGCAGCGGGTCACGCTCGACGACGGCGATCTGGTGATCGCCATCAGCATGACGCCCTTGGGCCGCATGGACCGCATGGTGACGTCCGTCCGTTGCGGATTCGACGGGCGGACCGTCGCGATCAAGCAGGTGGGCAACACGCTCGAACTGGCCAAGGGGCGCGGGCTGCTCGAACCGTCGCTCACCACGTTCGGCGGGCGATTCTGGATGACCATTCGCGCGGAGGACGATCACGGTTATCTCGCCACGTCGGACGACGGGCTGCACTGGTCGCCGATCAAGGCGTGGGCGTGGGACGACGGCTCGCCCGTGGTCACCTCGACGACCCAGCAGCACTGGCTCACGCACAGCGACGGATTGTTTCTGGTTTACACTCTGCGAGCCGACAACAACGCCCGGGTCGTACGCTGGAGGGCGCCACTGTTTTTGGCCCAGGTGGATACCGACCGGGGATGTCTTCTGCGCGAGACGGAACGGGTCGTTTTTCCGTTGATCGGCGACGGGATCAAGAAGCCCGGCGGCGTGGCGCTGATGGGCAATTTTCACACGACCAACGTCACGCCCGGCGAGTCGTGGGTGACGGTGGGCGAGAATTTTCGGGCCAACCACTGGCAAGGCGACATGCTGCTGGCACGGGTCGGGTGGAACAAGCCGAATCGGCTGGTGGAAGGGTTGGGAGGATAGAATGTACTTACGGTTCAACCCGAACGTGTAATCGATCGACGCCCGATTCGCCGCGGGCGTTCGTTCGGCGAACGGCGACCAAATAGTCGCCCGGTTTTTCGTAGACGTGTTCGGTCGCCGCATAAGTGGGCGGCTTCGCTTTCGATTGGGTCGTGACCGTGGGGCTGCCGTCGCCGAAGTCCCAGACCTCGACCCCTTCGCCGACGTCGCGAGTGACGGCCTTAAACGTTACACGATCACCCGGTCGAATATCGAGCGTCGGCCAATAGGCCGCGTGAACGTTGGGCGGACGCCGCTGGGGGTTCTTGCGATCGAGCACGACGACTCCCGCGAAATCGTAGGCCACGCGGCCCGCCGCATCGGTCACCTTGACCGTCTCGCGGTAGTAGCCCGGCCGCGGATAGCGGCGGGTCACTCGCGGGCCATCGGCCGTTGCGCCATCGTCGAAAGTCCATTGGTAGCGCAAGCCCTCCTCGCCGGGCTCGCCATGGGAGCGGCCCGCGTCGAGCGTGACCGGTTCGTCAACTCCGGCCAGTTCATGCGGCCGGGCGACGGCGACCAGCTTCGTGGGATGTTCCCGTTGATAGGCCTGCCAGACGAACGCGTAGGCGTCGTCGATGCCGTAGCGTCCGCTCGGTTGCGGACGGCTCACGTCGAAATGCAGATGCGACCAGCCGCCGCTCGTCCCTTCCTTGCCGAGCGTACCGAGCTTTTGGCCTCGCTTCACGCGGACGCCGAGCTTCACCGCCGGATCGATCGACTTGAGATGGGAGTAGCGATAATACCACCCGCGGTTGTCTCGCACATACACGACGTCGTATCGGGGCTGGAACGTCCCGGGATACGGCCCCGGTCCGAGCTTCTTGCCGGCAACCGACACGACTGTGCCGTCGGTGGCCGCCAGCACGTCGACCAGCCCCTCGGCCCCGCCGAAATCGAGACCCCAATGATAATAGAAGACCTTCCGCTCAACCCGCTCGTCATCCGCGATTTCGTTGGCCATTTGCGTTCGGCCGGCGAACCATCGTTGGTTCAGCGGATAGCCGAACGTGCCCGGCTCGATCCATGGCGAGCCCTTCGGCCACAGCCGAAACCGCGCGTCGCGATCGAGCGACCACGGATTGCGTCCTTTTTGGACGAACCCTTTGGTCACGGGACAGTCGATCTGCGCGCCGCCGATCGTCCGGGGCAAATGGTACGCGCCGGCCGAGAGCGTGACCGGTCGGCCGTTGAGTTCAACGCGAACCATCGCTTCGCGCAGGGCGCCGCGGATCGTGTCGCGTCGCTCCTTCACGCCCAGCAGTTTGAGGCGAACCGTCGCGCCATCGGCCAGTTCAACGGTCCGCTCTTCGCCCACGTTCAAGTCGATGGTCCGGACCAGGGACGCCGCGTCTGGTCCATTCAACGCGCCGGCAAACAACGGTCCGACGGGGCAACCGGCCGCGAGAACGGCCGCCGTGATCATGGGAAAGAAAGTCCGCAAGGGCCATCTCCGGGAGGGGGACTTGTGTGGCAGGATCTGCTTTCCCCATTTTATGCGCGGCCCGCGGTTCCTGCAAATCCTGGCATTCACCCTCCCAAAGGCTCAAACGGTTGTCCCGCGACGTAGGTGGGGCGAGAGCGGCGTAGTG
>DATECS010000194.1:0-5374 GCA_035286785.1 Thermoguttaceae bacterium
CTTCCTCGGCGTCGCCTGATACGAGCAGGAGGCAGCCCAGCCGATATCGGACGTCCACGTTGCCCGGGTCGGAGGCATGGGCGCCGCGCAGACAGCGGATTGCCTCCTTGGGTTCGCCCAGGTCGACATAGGCGCCGGCGGCGCATCTCCACAGCGGGGCCGCCTCGCGATTGGCAGCTCGCCGGGCGTCACGTTCGGCGGTTTGGGCCAGAAATTGTTGCAGCGGCTTCAATTGTTCGGCGGACGCGCGCGGTTTGCTCGCCCCATGGAGAAAGACAAGGCCTTCGAGGTCGGGCTGGAGCTGGGTGACGATGAATTCGATGACGGGCCCGATTCCCTCGGGCGGCGTGACGTTGACGAGGTCTTCGATGAGCCGTTTTTTGCAGCGCGTTTCGGATCGGACTGTTCGTCGGGCAAACGTCAGCCAGGATTCCAAGTCGCCCGAGAGGATTGCCTCGTAGGTTTCCCGGGCAGCCGTTTCCAAGACGTCGCCGTCGTAAGGCCGAACTCGAAGGGCCTGTTCGAGATAGGCCTGTTTCGGGGCGGACGCCGCTTTGTCGAGAAAGCAAAGCTCGGCCAGATAGAGATAACCCTTTGCCTGCAGCGGACTCCGTCGCAATCCGGTTCGGACGTGAACCAGCGCGTGGTGCAGGTGTTCGCAGTGGTCGCCCAGCGCGCGGCGCATCCATTCGTCTCTCGCCCGGGGCGACGGGAACCGGTCTTGCGAGGCGATGACCGCGTCGCGGATCTGGGGCAAGGACATGGGATTGGCCGACGTCATTTGAAGCATGTCGAACAGGTGCAAGCGGCATCGGGCAAGCGACAGATGGGCCGCGGCGTGTTCGGGATACCAGCGAACGACCTGTTCCAAGTCGGCGAGAATTCGCTTTTCGACGTCCATCTCGCGCCGCCGGTTTTCGGGCACGTTGACGTCCCGCTGCTCGGGAGGCGTCCTTGCGGCCCGTTCGACGGCGATGCAGGCGCGGTCCCAATAATGCTCGGCGACGGTTGCACGGAAACGGTTGCCGATCATGTCGATCGACAAAACGACCGCAAACAGGGCCACGGTCACGGCCGCCACGCGTGGAAGACGCCAGGCGGCGGAGTCGGAACGCGATGGCCGGCCCAGTTGCCAAGCGCGGCACGCCAGGCCCGCGAGGATCGCGACCACTGCCATGCATGCGGGCACGTACCAAACGAAGTCGACGAGGGAATGCACGAGGCTGGCCGCGAGTCCGGCGGCGACGGCGCCCAGACATGCCCGCAACCGCGCGGATTCCGCGCGTCGCAATCCGCCGACGCACCAGAACGCGCAGAAGCCGATCCCTGCCGCCAGCAGCGCGCCGCCGGTTAGTCCCGTCTCCAGGGCTTCCTGCAGCGGACTGTTTTCGGCGTGCGTGAAGACGCAACCATCGACGGGATTTTTAAGATAGACTGGGCACACTTCACGATGGCTGCCGACGCCGGAGCCAAAGAGGGCGAAGTCGGGAATGGCGCCGGCGACGGCCCGCCAGACTCGGCGGCGGCCCCCCGCGCGGTCGAGCCGCTCGATCGACCCCGCCGACAGATCGCTCAGGCGTTGGCTGACTTTCTCGTAGCCGAAACAATTTAGGGCGACGATCACCAATACGCCGGCGGCCACGACGCCGAATAGAAATCGGCCTTGCAGAGCAGCGGCCCGACCGCAGACGACCGCCGCGATCATGGCCGCCAGCAACAGGGCCGTATTGCCGCCGCGTGAAAGACTCAACAGGGCGGCAAAAACGACCGCCACCACGGCGACGACCAGGGCGACGTTGCTCGCGTCACCGCGGCGAGTGGAAACCGATCCACGCGCCGGCTCGCGCCGGACGTTCGCGCGGCAGAGCCACCAAATCAGGGGACCGATTCCCAGGGCCAGAAAATCGGCGAAATGGTTGCGATTCGTAAACCCGCCCTTCACGCACTCTTCAGTGCTCGAATAGGGCGCCTCGTGGAACCAGAAATATTTGCCGTTGGACGTGAAATACTGGATCAAGCCGAAAGCGGCCATCAAGACGGCGGCCAGCGCGCACCAACGTAGAATCCGCTCGATGTCTTCCACTCGATCCACGCGCTGAACGGTCGCCAAGAACAGTGCGCTGTAACTGATGAAGAGCATCCAGCCGGCGCGGGTTTCCTCGGGCGCGAGGGAAATGCAATTCCAGGTTCCCAGCCGGCTCGACGTCTCGGCGCTGGGCGACCACAAGGGCAATAGACGCGTCGTTTCCGGGGAACACCACGCCAGCCACTCATGGGACAGGGGTACCCATTGGAAGGCGACCAACGTCGCGCCGGCCAGCAAAAGCCACGACGCCCAGGTGGGTCGCCATCGGCCGTGCCGGGCGAGCGTCTGGCGAAGGGCCCACGCCACGACGACCATCGACGTAAGAAAAAGGAGTGCGGTCTGGCCGATCGGATGACGCCCCCCGAGCAGGAAGGGGACGACAATGATGCACCCGGCCAAACCGGCGTCCATCAGGCCGAGCAGGATCGCCTCGATTCGACCGTGCGGCGATGCCTCCGCGTGCTCAACCTGGAGCCCGCCCTTATGAGACCGTTCATGGCGGTGTCGATGTTGACGGCGGGTGGAATTTGGAGGCGTCATCGACGGGGACCATTTGGGCTAACCCGGATTATTCATGGATGGATGCCAACCCGAAGCGCAATCGAGGGTAGAGTGAACGTCTGTTCTCTCGCTTGCGCTTCAGGTTGGTATCCGCGGTCAGGCGGCGCGGCGTGGGACGATTCCGGATCGGCGACTCGTGATGGGTCCGGCCGGCGGTTCATCGTCGTCCCAGGCATCTTCGTCCAGCGTCTCATCCAGCATCTCGTCCGCCGGATCGTTGGCGTCCTCGTCGTGTCCATAACCATAACCGTAGCCATATCCGTAGCCGTAGCCGTAGCCGTAGTAGCCGCTTCGGTCGTCCTGCGTGACTCGATTCACCACCAGACCCAACAGCGGAATTCTCAGGCTGAGCAGTCCTTCGACGGCGCGGATGACGGCGCGGCGCCGATTTTTCTCGGGCTGAACGACAAGGATCGTGCCGTCGACCAGCCGTCCAACAATGGCCGAGTCGCTTGTGGCCAACGTGGGCGGGCTGTCGATCAGGACCTGGTCGTAGACGGACGTCGCCCAATCGACCAATTCGACGAAGCGAGGGCTCGCCAGCAGTTCGGCCGGATTGGCAGGCCGCGGACCGGAGGGCAGGACCTCGAGACCGTCGATGCCCGACGGCTGAATAAGCTTGGCGCACGTTTCGGGAAGGCTTTCGCCGGATCGCAATAAAGTCGAGAGTCCTTCGCTTCGCCGCATCCGCATTAAGTCGGTCAAACCGGGGCGGCGAAGATCGGCGTCGATCACGAGTGTCCTCTTGTTCGACTGAGCATAGCAGACGGCCAAGTTCGCCAGGACGGTGGTTTTGCCGTCGCCGGGTTCGGCGCTGGTGACGACGATGCGATGCAAATCGTGATCGGCCAGGGCCAGCGCGGTTCGCAGGGTTCGGAATGCCTCGCTTTCCGTCGAACTGGGGGCGACGTGCAACTGGATCGCGTCCAGGCCGGTTGATTGCGGAACGTTCAGCCGACGGACGAGCGAAAGGACCGGCACGCCCAACTGATTTTGCATGTCTTCGATATTGCGGAACCGGTCGTCAAGCACGTCGAGCACGTAGACAATCGCAAAACCTATTCCCAGGCCGGAAAACAGCGACAGCAAGCCGACCACGCTCAAACGGGGCGAGACGGGATGGTCGTTGGCCACGGGCGGGGAGGTCACGGTGGCTCGCACCTCGGGGCCGTCCTGTTTCAGGTCGAGCGAGGCGATGCGACCGACCAGCACGTCGATCAGTCCATAGAGGCGTTTGACGTCGCGTTCGAGCATTCCGAGGCGGGCAACCTGGCCGACGCGCTGGGAGGCCTCGGACTGGGCGGTGCTGAATTGCCCACTGAGGGCCCTCTCCTGCTCGATGGTTTCCTGGAGCTTTTGCTGGACCATCTGGACCAAGAGCGCTCCTAGTTGATCGTTCTGGAGCCGGCCGACGCTGTCGGCGGCCCGCTGCTGGTATTCCCGAAGGTACTGCTCGGCCAGGCGAATTTTTTCCTGCTGGGCGATCATGACGGGATGGGCCGGACCGATGCGTCCGCGCATCGATTCGATCTTGGCGCGATCCTGCAGGAGCGTTTCTTCGAGCACGGACTGCGTCTGACTGTCGCGGTTGCTCATGCCGAAGCTGCGAAGCATCAACTCGTTGCCGACGACGTTCGCCACGGTGATGAGGTGCTGGCGGAGGTCTTCCTTGTTTCGGACCGCGACTTGCACGGCGCCCAGGGTCGCCTGGAGTTCAATTCGCCGGCGCTGAACAGCGCTGAGTTCGTCGGCGAAATACATGGCGCGTTTGGTGACGGGATCAACGACGTCGTTGTCCTTGCCGGCTTGAAGCACGCCGCACTGGGCCCGCGCGGCGATCAGTTCCTCTTCCTTCTGTTTCAGTTCCCGATTGACGTCGGTCAGTTGCCGCGAGAAGATGTCTCGCACTTCACCCATCGTTCCCTTGTGCGTTTCGTCGAGGAATTTCAGATAGGCGTCCACGATCGCGTTCACGATGTTCACGGCGACGGCGGGGTCTTTCGAGCAGTAGCTTACCGCCAGGAGATTGGTCGAGGGCGTCGCCCGCGTCGCAACGTGCTTCTTGAGCACGTCTACCCATTTCTCCCTTGGCGTACACTCCAGGTCGACACGGTCCTCGGGCCTCAGTTCGCCGGCGGCCACTTCCAGGACGGCGGGACTCTGCAGCAGCTTTTCGAACGTCTTCATCATGTTTTGCTGGGCGAACGCGGAATTGGCAATCGAGTTATCCGGGTCTTCGACACCCGACCGGATCAACAACATTTCGGCGGTAGCGCCATAGTAGCGGGGCGCGGTGACGAAGTACGCCGCGCCCATCAAGGCGGCGACCACCAAGGCGGCGATGACGACGTTCTTGCGATAGCGGACCGCGAGCAGGAACTGGAGCAACATG
This sequence comes from Thermoguttaceae bacterium, assembly GCA_035286785.1. Taxonomy (GTDB): domain Bacteria; phylum Planctomycetota; class Planctomycetia; order Pirellulales; family Thermoguttaceae; genus UBA11386. The sequence continues at coordinate 5,040 of DATECS010000194.1, forward strand.
TGGATGACCAGCCGGCTCGATTGCGTCTCGGGTGAAGCGACGGTCGTCGTGGGTTCATGTGTCATGATTGATTTCGTCCCGCAACAGGCGGCCCGGCGGCGGCTTCGTGCATTCTCGCGGTTAAATCCATTTAGAACGGGGTAAACGTGCTCCCAATGCCGACGTGAAAGAACGTTCTGACGGCGTCGACCACCACGGTGGCCGGTGTCTGACGCACCATGACGGTGTCGCCCGGCGCCAGCAGAACGTTGTCCTTTCCATCAATGGCCTGGCGGAGACTCGCGACGATGGTGACGGGCTCGGCCTGGCCGGGCACATGGCGACGGATCATCACG
>DATECS010000195.1:0-10474 GCA_035286785.1 Thermoguttaceae bacterium
GACATTGACTCCAGGGCAAAACTCCAGGCAAACGCTTCCCTGCGCGCCTTCATGCCTCCCATTTTAACCGAAGTAATGCAAAATCTCCTACCGCCGTTTTCCAGCCTTCAAAGCCCATGCAAAAGCTGACATGCACCCTCAACCAACAGAAGTAGCAGAAACGGCGTTGGCACCGGTTTGCACCAACGCTACAATGAATATCCACGAAAGGGCCTGCGTCATGGCAACAGTCGCTTACCTCAGATGCTCCACGGACGCTCAGGACACGCTCCGCCAGCACGAAGCGATCGAGCGGTCCGGTATCAAAATCGACCGTTGGTTCGAGGACCACGAATCGCGCGACAAGGCCCACAAACGGCGCGATTTTCAGCGGCTATTGCAGGCCGTTCGCGCAGGGCAGGTCGATACGATCGTCGTAGCCGCCTTGGACCGCTTTGGGGTCAAAGACGCCTACGAAATGGGCAGCTTCTTCACGATCCTTCGGGATCATGATTGCCGCCTGCTGGACGCCAACGGTAAGCATCTCAACGCCGAGGACGATGCCACGGTTTTGACGAGCACCATCGGGGCCTTGACCAGTACGCGCGAACAAAAGGAAAAATCTGGTCGCGTTCTAACCAGTAAGGTGATGCTCGCCCGCGAAGGCCACTTTATGGGCGGGCACGTTCCCTACGGCACGGACATCGTCTGCTTCGATGCTCAGAACAAGGAGCGGTGGCGATGCGTTTACGAGGGCCACGAGGAGCGGGTCAAGGTCTATCCCGATGGCCACAAAGAACGCTTTGACGGCAAGGGCAACGTCCCGCCCAAAGCGCCCCGCGAGACCCTGAAATTCCGACCGTCGATCGTGGCCGAACGAATCAAATACGTCAAGCTGATCTTCAAGTGGTTTACGACCGAGTCGATCAGCGCCGGACAGATCGCCTCGCGTCTGAACGATCTGGGCGTCTCGACGGTCTACGGCCCGCTGTGGCATCAGAGCGTCATCAAATACATGCTGACGAATCCGGTCTACATCGGCCGCCCCACGTATAATAAGGAAAGCGGCGGCCGATTCATGGAATTCAGCGGTGGTCAAGTCAGGACGGCTGAGCGTAAAACGGATCGGCCCCGCGATAAGGCCGACCAGATATCACCAGATCAGGACGAATTCTCGCCCATTGTCGATCCAGAGGTTTTCGAGAAGGCCCGGGCCAAGCTGGCCGCTACGAAGAAACGTGCCTACCGGGCCCCGAAAACCGCCTGCTTGTGGTTCAAGGGCTTTCTTGTGTGCTCGAAATGCGACAAGCCCATGCGGGCACAGTTTGGCAACAAAAGGAACGGCGTTGCTCCCGGCTACATTTGCGCCGAGTATGGGCGCTGGGGTTCGCACGCACCAAGCGGTTGTGGCCACTTCCGTGTGGAACACGATCTGATTGAGGCCATGGTTCTCGATTATCTCGTGGAAGTAGCGCCGCAGATCAAAACCCTATTGGATGCGACCGAGGCCACTGATCTGGAAGCAGCCCGGCCCCTTCTGGATGCTTTGTCCGCAACAGAAAGAGAGTTAAACTTCACGTCGTTCGACATGGCGGTCTTTGCCGAGAAGTATCTGCCGAGCAAGGCACGCCGCAAAGCCACCAAACGGATGAGCGACGAAAGCATCTACGACCTTCTCTACAAAAAGGTGAAACCCCGGATAGAGAAGACTATCGCCGAGAAGGAGGCCGAGTTGGATGCCCTCCTCGACGGCTTCGCCGGCCTGTCGCCGAAGCTCATAGAACGAGCCAACAAGCGAGGCGAGGCCCTCCAAAGGGACATCGACAGGCTCCAGCGAGACCTCGTGGACCTCCGGGTTCCCTGGGAATGGCTAAAAACCGATCTCAAGGCCCGCCAGGAGGCCCTCCAGCGGGCAACTACCATATTAAACCAAGAGGGTCGGTTCCGGCAGAAGGCCGAGGCCCTCAAAACCGTCGTAGACCGCATCGTCTGTTACTTCTCGAAGTCTGGCAGGCGGTGTACACTGGAATCTATCGAGCTATATGCTGCGGAGGACGGGGCCATACGGCCCCTCACCTTTCCCGGCGACTCTCTCCAAATGAACAGGCGTCTCCGCGCCTCCGCGTGAAACCTGCTTTCCCTTTCCAACGGACAACCGCCGCCGCAGACGGACAGGTCAGGGCACGCGCGGCATGACTCGGGCAGGCCGCCGCCCGTCGGGTCGGTCGCGCGGCGGCGAAAACGCTTGAAAAGCGGGCTGTTCCAGATCGCGTTCCACGGATCGGCCAGCAGGTTGCCCGCCGGTTCGTAGTACGACTGGCACGGGAGCACGTCGCCGTTGGGTTCGACGCAGATGGAATACTCGGCCGCGTTGCACCGGCGGGGACCCAGGTCCAACTCCAGCGGCGAGAGACGGCAATAGGCCGTCGGCGTGTACCACAAAAACCGCATCGAGAGTTCCCCCGCCCGATCGCGCAACCGCGTCAGCGCCGGCGCCAGTTCGTCCTCGGCCACCGCCTCGGGCGAGTCGTGGCCGCACCCCGCGTGGATCATGCCGTTGGCGGCGATGGTGCATAGGCCCAGCCCGTGGAGAAAATCAACGAGCGATTCCACTTCGTCGATATTCCGCCGGGTCAGCGTGGTGTTGGTGATCGTGTGGAGCCCCGCGTCGAGCGACCGGCGGACGCCGGCGACCGTCTCGTCGAACGACGCCGCGCCGGTCATGGCGTTGTGCGTCTCGGCCCGGTGTGATTCGAGCGTGATCTGCGCGTGGTTCAACCCGGCGTCGGCCAGCGTCCGCGTGAAACCCGGCTCGGCCAGCCGCCGTCCGTTGGTGTTCAGGCCGACGATCAGGTTGGACCGGCGGGCATGGGCAATCAGCTCCAACAGGGGGTCGTGGAGCGTTGGCTCGCCGCCCGTGAAAACGACGTGGGGAACGCCGATCTCGGCCAGCCGCGCAATGACGCGGCGCCACTGCTTGACGTTCAATGATTGCATCGTGCGGCGGGCCGGCGGGTTGTAGCAGTGGCCGCAGGCGTTGTTGCACGCATAGGTCAACGCCAGGTCGGCCTTGTAGGGCGCATGGACCGGTTGCGAAAAGACGGGCACGCGGCCGACGTTCGTCAAGCCGCACGTCGGACAGCCGTCGCCTTGCGTGCGCAGATGCTCAACGAGCCGAAAGACTTCTTCCACTCCTAGCCGCGCTTCGTCGAGCGACGGCCGGGGCACGCCGCGCCGGAGCACGCCCCAAGCCCGGGCGAGCGACGTCCCCTCCAAGGCCAGTTTGGCGGCCGCAGCGGCCGTCGGGTTAAGGTGGACCGCCTCGCTCGCGTCGATCAAGAGCACGGCCGAGCCGTCGCCGGCGATTCGCAGGTGGAGACGCCGTTCCATGCCGTCGGAAGAGATTCGATAACAATGCAAACCGCTTCGCCCGCGCGAGCCGGGCCGCAGCGCCGCGCCGAGTCGGGCCAGATCCTTGGCCAGCGCCGAGCGAATCCGCTGCCAAGGGCCGCCGCGCGACGGTTTCACCATTTCGGATCCTCTTCGATCTGGTAGGCGGCGCCGCAGAACTCACACGTGACGAAAATGCCGCCGGCGCGGACGGCGATCGACTTTTGGCTTAATGAGCCGCCGCACGAACGGCACGTCAGATCCTGGAGGTTGACGTTGCCCGACAGGTCGATCTTCTGCACGACCGTGGTCGTCGACTCCGGCACGCGGTGCATGGCCAACCACGCGAGCGCCCCGGCGGCGATGAACAAGACGACGCCCACGACGATCCGCATCGACGAGCCTTGGTTTCCCGTGACGAACAAGAGTCCGAGCCCGCCCAACAGCGTCGCCAGCAGATAAGCAACCGGTTTCACGGCGAGGTTCCTTTGGGTTGACCGAAGTTATACGATAATTCGAGAGGAAAGAAAAACCGAGCCGCGACTGTGAGGGAGCGGTTGTAGTTCGTTACATTCAAAACCGCTCCCTCACGGTCGCGGCTCGGAAAAACCCGTGCATTCGCAAGTCCCATTCTCGGAATCTTCTTGTTCACTCGTGTCCCACCACTTCCGCCCCGTTCGTGGCACGGCAGACGTAGACCGCCGGCACGAGGCCCGTTTCTTTCCGATAGTCGGCCGCGACCGCCTCGACGAAGGCGTCGGCCGCCACCGCGTCGATCAAGGCGACCGCGCAACCGCCGAAGCCCGCCCCGGTCATGCGCGCGCCGTGGCAGGCCGGGTGGTTCAACGCCGCGCGGACCATTGCGTCCAGCGCCGGGCTGGACACCTCGAAATCGTCGCGCAGACTCTCGTGGCTCGCCGCCAGCAGTTTACCCAGCGCGACAAGATCACCCCGGCGCATCGCCTCGGCGGCGTCGAGTGTGCGTTGGTTCTCGGTGACGACGTGCCGCGCGCGTCGCCAAGTCACGTCATCCAATTCTCCGGCCCGGCGGTTGAACGTTTCGACGTCCACGTCGCGGAGGGCCGTCACGCCAAAAAACTCGGCCGCTTCTTCACACTGCCGACGCCGCTGGTTGTATTCCGAATCGACCAGCCCGCGGCGCGTCGAGGTGTCGAGCACGGCCACGGCCACGCCGGGCGGAAACGCCACGGGGGTGCATTCCAGGCCGCGGCAGTCGATCAACAGGGCGCAGTTTTCCCGGCCCGCCGCCGAAATGAGCTGATCCATGATGCCGCAATGGACGCCGACCCATTGATTCTCGGCCCGTTGGGCGAGCCTCGCTATGGTGGCCGGATCCCAGGCGAACGAGCCGGCCGCCGCGAACGCCCGAGCCACGGCCAACTCCAGCGCGGCGGACGAGGACAGCCCGGCGCCCACGGGCACGTCGCCCGCCAGGACGCCATCCCAACCGGTCAGCGCAAAGCCGGCTTCCCGCAAGCTCCAGGCCGTACCCTTGACGTATTCGCTCCAGTGTCCGTCGCCTTGGGTCAGGTTGTCCAAAAATAGGTCCGCCAGATCGTTGAAATCGAGCGAAAACACCTCGACCCGGCGATCGTCGCGCGGCGCCAGCGCGATCCACACGGCCCGATCAATGGCCAGCGGCAGCACGAACCCGTCGTTGTAGTCGGTGTGTTCGCCGATGAGGTTCACCCGGCCCGGCGCGCGGACCACCCAGCGCGGCGGACCGTTGAAACGCGAAACAAACGCCGACGTTATGGAATCGTATCCCAAGGGCATGTGAAATGCGATCCTCTTCTTGTGGACATTTGCGGACTCTAAACGGGGATCACGTAAGGCTTGCGTTGCTCGCGCGATTGCCAAGCGCGGGCCTCCTCGTCGCCGACGATTTCCTCCTTAACGGGGTTCCAGGCGATCTTCCGGGCCAGTCGCATCGAGATGTTCGCCAGGTGGCACGCCGTGGCCGTGCGTTATCGATACTTCTGATACGCGGCCACAGCCATCGTGTCGCAGCGTTCGTTTTCGGGGTGGCCGTTGTGGCCGCGGACGTGGGTGAACGCGAGCTTATGCCGCCCGAGCAGTTCGTCGAGCCGCCGCCAAAGGTCCTCGTTTTTGACGGGCGACGATTTGCCGCCGCTGCCGCGCCGCCAGCCGGCGGCCTTCCACTTGGTCATCCACTCGGACAGGCCGCGGCCGACGTAAATGCTGTCGGTTACCAGCTCGATGCTCGTGGGCCGCTTGAGCATTTCGAGGCCGCGGATCACGGCCATGAGTTCCATGCGATTGTTGGTCGTCTCGCGTTCCGAGCCCGCGCGTTCGACTTCCTTGCCCGACGAGGGATGACGCAAGATAAACGCCCATCCGCCGGGCCCCGGATTGCCGCTGCACGCGCCGTCGGTGAACAGGATGACTTCCGCGTCGTGGGTGGAACGGCTTTTGGACATGAGGATTATACTTTGGGGATCGAAGACGTGATGACGCGATCGAGGAAAAGGTCGGCAAGAGCGGCGATGACTCCGTGTTGTTGGCGTCTTTGGACCTCACGCGGAGCGTGAGGAGTACGTTCTCCCCGGACTTCCGCCCTGGGCTATCAATGCCTGACTACTGACTACTGACTACTGACTACTGACTACTGACTACTGACTACTGACTACTGACTACTGACTACTGACTACTGACTACTGACTACTGACTACTAATCCGCCGCGGGGAAAGGCAGGGCCATGTTGGGCTTCCCGTGCAATCGACGGACGCGGTCCTGCACGAACTCGTCGAAATGCTCCGACATCGACGAATCGAGTCGCGGCTGCGGCTCCAGCCGCCACGGCAGCCGCACGGTGAAGACGCTGCCGTGGCCCAACTGGCTTTCGGCCGTAATCTCGCCGCCGAGCAGCTTGCACAACTCGCGGACGATCGACAGTCCCAAGCCGCTGCCCGAGTATTCGCGCGTGATGGCGTCGCCCTCGGCCAGCGCGTTGCCGCCCTGGCGGAATTTCTGAAAAATGGCGTCGAGTTCCTCGGCCGCGATGCCCACGCCCGTGTCGGCCACTTGCAAGACCAATTGATCGTCGTCGTTGCGGCTTGCGGCCACGCAGATCCGCCCGCCCTCGGGCGTGAACTTGATGGCGTTCGACAGCAGGTTGTTGAGAATCTGCTGCACCCGGGCCTGGTCCTGATACAACGGCGGCAGGCCCGCTTGAATCTCGGTTTCCAGGTCGATGTTCTTCTTTTCGGCCAGCGGCCGGGCCATGTCGCACTGGGCGCCGACGACCTGTTCGATGGTGAACTGGCTGGGCCGGACGTCGAACCGCCCGCTTTCCATCTTGGCCAGGTCGAGGATGTCGTTGATCATTTCCAACAGGGTGCGTCCCGACTTCTGGATGTTCTCGACGTAGCGGCGCTGCTTGTCGTTGAGCGACTCGATCGCGCCGAGCACTTCGCTGAAGCCGAGGATGCTGTTCAACGGCGTGCGCAGCTCGTGGCTCATCGTGGCCAAAAAATCGCTCTTCAGGCGGTTCATTTCGTAAAGCTGCATGTTCGCCTGGGCCAGCTCATCGACCTTGTTGTCCAGGTCGGCGTTCACCTGGCGGAGTTCTTCCTGGGCGTTGATCAGGTGGCGCAACATCCGGTTGAACGCCACGCCGAGCGCCTCGAACTCGTCGCCCGTGTGAATCTCGGCCCGAAGCGACGTGTTGCCGTGGCTGATCGCGTCGCTGACGTCGCGCAGGTGGGTCAGCGGCTTGACGATGACGTAGCGAACGATCAGGTACGCGGCGGTCATGGCCAAGGAGACGGTGATCACGGCCGTGGCGAGCAGGATGGCCCGATTCCAATCCATGGCCGCCTGGGTGTTTTCGTTCGACATGGTCACGTGGATCACGGCCATCAGGTCGCCCACCTCGTAGGCCGCCGAACGGCCGGAGCTACGCAACCTGGCCAAGTCATAAGGATTGGGCGGCGGCAAGAGCGTATCCGGTTGCAGGAGCTGGTGGCACAGCGTATTGCATCCTTTGCCGCAATAGATCGGCTGATAATATTCATACACGCCCCCGGTCAGCCGCTCGTGAAAGCGCAGCGGAGCCGAAGGATCCGCTTCATTCGGCTTGGCGCGCTCGTAGTCGGCAAGCCACTGCGCTTCCTTTTCATCGCCAGGGCGAGGATGATTCTCCGGTCCCAACAAATGCGATTGATTGGGATACTGATCGGGATGGTCGGGAATGATAGCTCGCCATTGATAGTCCGGCTGTTCCATCATCTGGACAACCTGTTGCAGGTGTTCCCTGAAACCCGCCTCTCCTTTCTTCATCGCCAACGCGTCGGCATGCAACTCCAGCCACTTTTGCCACACCAGAAGCGCCGCCTGGTCGCTGTTCCGCTCGAAGACGAGTTTCTGGGTCTGAAAATGATAAAACGAAAAGCTCGCCGCAAGGAGCGCAAACAGGCACCCGCCGAACAGATAACGGCACTTCCGCTCGAGACTCGTCTCGCCCAGCACGCGTTTGAACGATCGATAGGACATGGTAAATCCGCGATGCCCCAGGCCGTGGAGCTAGGTAGGGTGGGCATCGCCCACCGGAGGAGCGTGTTGTGATTTGGTGGGCGGTGCCCACCCTACATTCGTCGTGTTGCAGTGGTTATGGTCGCCAACGTGAATCACCTATTCTACGAAGTTTTCCGCACTTTCGCCAAGATCAGTGCAAACAGCCAGATCGGGGGGCATTGCTTATAGCATGTCCAACGGATCCACGTCCACCATCCACTGGACGCCCTCCGGCGGCTTCAGTCCGGCGGTGGCCGTTCGCGCGGCCGTACGCAGACGGTGCCGGCTGGGCCCCTGGATGTGGATCGCGAAACGATACTCGCCCCGCAGTTTCGCCAGCGGCGCGGGCGCCGGTCCCAGAAGCCGGGTTTTCGACGGCTGCGCGTCGAGCGCCTCGCGGAGTCGCGCGGCCAGTTGGTCGGCGAACTGCGCCGCGCACGGTTCGCTCGCGCCGCGAACGACGAACCGGATCATGCCGCCGAACGGCGGATAGAGCAGCGACCGTCGCAGCGGCAACTCGCCGGCGGCAAACGCGGCATAGTCGTGACGCACCGCGGCGCAAATCGCCGGATGCTCGGGACTGAACGTCTGGACCAGCACCCGGCCGCCCTTGTCGCCCCGGCCCGTGCGGCCGGCCACCTGCGTCACGAGATGAAACGTCCGCTCGGCCGCGCGGAAGTCGGGCAGGTGCAGCGCCGTGTCCGCGTTGATCACGCCCACCAGCGTCACGTTCGGGAAGTCGAGCCCCTTGGCGATCATCTGCGTGCCGACCAGAATTTGAATCTCGCCCCGATGAAACGCATCGAGCGCCTTCTGGTGGCTTCCCCGGGTGCGCATCGTGTCGGTGTCCATCCGCAGGCACGCCACGTCGCGGAATCGGGCGCGGACCTCCGCCTCGAGTCGCTGGGTGCCCTGCCCGCTGTAGCGAATGCCCGCGAAACGGCACTCGGGACATTCATGCGGCGCGGGAATCTCGTGGTCGCAATAATGGCACAAGGCCGTTTCTTTCGTGCGATGATGGGTCAACGCAATGTCGCACGCCGGGCATCGCACCACGTGGCCGCACGCCGGGCATTGGATGTGAGTCGAGAATCCTCGCCGATTGAGCATCAAAATCACTTGTCCGCCGTCGGCCAGCGCCTCGTGGATGGCCGCGTGCAATTGTCGGCTGATCATCCCGCGCGAGTGCCGACCGTGGATCTGCTCGCGCAGGTCGATCGTGCCCACCACCGGCAACGGACGCGACAGCACGCGGCGCGGCATCTCGACCAGCGTGAACTGGCCCGTTTTCGCTCGGCGCCAACTCTCCAGCGACGGCGTGGCCGAGCCGAGCACCAGCGGAATGCCCTCCATTTTGGCCCGGGCAATGGCTACTTCGCGGGCATGATAACGCGGGGCCGATTCCTGCTTGAACGTCGATTCATGCTCTTCGTCCACGACGATCAGCCCTAAGTGCGGCGTGGGGGCAAAGATGGCACTGCGGGCGCCCACCACTACCTGGACCCGGCCGTCGGCGATCCGCTGCCAATGGGCGTGCCGCTCGGCGTCGGTCAGGTGGCTGTGCAACACGGCCACGTGGTCGAACCGCGAGCGGAATCGGGCGACCGTCTGCGGAGTGAGGCTGATCTCGGGCACCAGCACGATTGCCTGGCGACCGAAACCGACCACTTCCTGGACCGCTTGAAGATAAACCTCCGTCTTGCCGCTGCCCGTCACGCCGTGGATCAGGATGGTCTCGTGCCGGCCGTGGTGCAATGCCGAGAGAATTTTGTCCAATGCGGCGCGTTGGTCACGGTTGAGCGTGAGATTCGCTTGGCGCGCGTGGGGCGGTTCCTCGGGCTGATCGGTCGCCACCCGCTCGCGCCGCGACGTGATCAGACCCTTCTTGCGCAAGGCCGCGATCGGGGCCTGGGTGCAGCCGGCCAGGTGGGCCAGTTGGCCCGGCGCAAGCGGACGGTCGGCGGCGATCAACGCGCGGAGCACGGTCGCTTGTTTCTCGGGCAGGTCGAGCTTGTCCATTTGCTCGGCCGCCGACTCCGACGCCGTGAGCACCACCGTGTCGCGCGTGCCCGCCTGATAACGGACCCCCGCCGGAACCACCGCCTCCAGAACGCTCGCCCAGGGGCAGAGATAGTGCTCCGCGATCCACCGGGTCAGGCGCATCATGGCCGGGCGGAGAAGGGTTTGCCGATCGACCGCCTCGCGGATCGGCTTGAGCGAACGGCCGCCCACTCGTCGGGTCGCCAGGTCCACGCAATAACCGATCACCGGCCGGTTGCCGCGCCCCAACGGGCACCGCACCCGGCGGCCCACCTCGACCGCCTCGGCCAATGGCTCGGGCACCTCGTAGTCGAACTCGCCCGGCGGTCCGGTGGGGAAGACCACCGTGGCCACGAGCCGCTCGGACTGAGCGTCGTCGTCCCAAGGGGCCGGCTCGTCGAAGTCAAAAAGTCGTTTCTGTTCGGATGGCACGGTTCGGTTCCAAAAATCCGAGCCGCGACCGTAAGGGAGCGGTTGCGGCCCATAACACTCGCCACCGCTCCCTTA
>DATECS010000196.1:0-11311 GCA_035286785.1 Thermoguttaceae bacterium
GTTTAACCCTTACCCGGGCCGGTCGTCGCCCCACCATTCATCCAGCCACGCGAATAAGTACAGCCATGTCCGCCACCAGCCGCATGCCCGATGATAGAGGCCGTTTCGGTCCGTTCGGCGGTCGCTACGTTCCCGAAACGCTCATGCGGGCATTGGACCAGTTGACGGAGCAATATGCTGCCGCGCGGCGGGATCCGTCGTTTCGAGCTGAGCTGGACGACCTCTATCGTCACTACGTCGGGCGGCCCTCGCCGTTGTATCACGCCAAGCGGCTCAGCCGCCGGGTGGGTGGTGCGCAAATCTACTTGAAACGAGAGGACCTCAACCACACCGGCTCTCACAAAATCAACAACACGCTGGGCCAGGCCCTGCTGACCCTGCGGATGGGCAAACGCCGCGTGATCGCCGAGACGGGCGCCGGCCAGCATGGCGTGGCCACCGCGACGGCCTGTGCCCATTTCGGCCTGGAGTGCGTCGTCTACATGGGCGAGGAGGACATTCGCCGCCAGCGGCCCAACGTGTTCAGCATGAAGTTGCTCGGCGCTGAAGTCCGCCCGGTCACGAGTGGATCGCGCACTCTGCGCGATGCGATCAACGAAGCGATGCGCGACTGGATGAGCTCGGTCGAAACGACGCACTACTGCCTCGGCTCGGTGATGGGTCCGCACCCGTTTCCGATGATGGTCCGCGATTTCCAGTCGATCATCGGCCGCGAGGCTCGGGGCCAATGCCTCGAACAGATTGGCCGGCTGCCCGACTTGATCGTCGCCTGCGTCGGCGGAGGAAGCAACGCGGGCGGGATGTTTTATCCCTTTATTGAGGATACGCAGGTTGAGTTGCTGGGCGTCGAGGCGGGCGGACGATCCGACGCGCCCGGCGACCACGCCGCTCCCTTGAGTTTCGGCCGGCCCGGCGTACTCCACGGAAGCTATAGTTACGTGATGCAGGACGAAGACGGCCAGACCTGCCCGGTGCATTCGATTTCGGCCGGGCTCGATTATCCGGGCGTGGGGCCCGAGCATAGTTTTTGGAAGGAATCAGGCCGCGCCCGGTACATTAGCGCGAATGACCAGGAGGTGCTCGAAGCGTTCGACGTCCTGGCACGCACCGAGGGAATTATCGCCGCGCTGGAAAGTTCCCATGCCGTGGCCAAGGCAATCGAAGAAGCCGCCCGGCGTCCGGCCGACCAGATCGTCGTGGTGAATCTCTCGGGCCGCGGCGACAAAGATGCGGCTGAGATTGCGCGGCTACGCGGCGTGGAGTTTTAACGCGAACAAAACATCGGTTAGCCGTCGAGCCTGCTCGACGCCGTCACGTAATTTCAACTGATCGCCGCGCAGGCGCGGCGGCTAACAACTGATCCGTACCCCCATGTCCGCGATTGATCGACTTTTTGCGCGACTTCGAGCCGAACGGCGCAAGGCCCTGATGCCGTTCGTCACGGCGGGCGATCCGGACTTGGATTTCACGCGCGAGGTGCTTCAACGTCTCGCGCGGCGGGGAGCCCATTTATTCGAAGTTGGTCTGCCCTATAGCGACCCGATCGCCGACGGGCCGGTTATCCAGGCGTCGTATACCCGGGCGTTGGATCGCGGCGTGAAGTTGGCTGATATTCTCGCCATGCTCGGCCGGACCACGCACGAGATCGACGCACCGGTGGTCACGATGGGCAGTTACGCGATCATTCATCGCCACGGCCTGCGCGCCTTCGTCGCGGAAGCGAAGGCGGCCGGCGCGGCGGGAGCCATCGTACCCGACCTGCCCGTCGAGGAATCGGACGAACTGGCCGCGATCTGCCGCGACGAGGATTTCAGTCTGATTCAACTCATTACGCCGACCACGCCGCGTGACCGTGCCCGGCGAATTGCCGAAAAAACGACCGGATTCATCTACTACGTTTCGGTGACGGGCATCACGGGCGAGCGGACCGAGTTGCCGACCGAATTGCTCGATCAGGTGGCTTGGCTCCGCGAGCAAACGGAGCTGCCGATCTGCATCGGGTTTGGAATCAGCCGGCCCGAGCACGTGCGGCTCTTGGCCCCCGTGGCCGACGGGTTGATCGTCGGTTCGGCGATCGTTCGCCGCGTGGCTCAGGCCGCCGATCGTCCCCGCGACGCGGTGTTGGCGGAAATCGACCAGTACGTCGGGGAACTACTGGAGGCCCTGCAAACGTAGGGTGGGCATCGTCCACCAAGAGACGATTTGTTTTCCGTCATTTGGTGGGCGGTGCCCACCCTACGGCTGTTCATTTACGCCCCGTCGTGGTACCCTGTCGTCATGCAATACTTCAAAGACAAAGTGATACTCGTCACGGGCGGATCGAGCGGGCTGGGCCGTACCATTGCCGAAGCGGCCGCCGCGGCCGGGGCCAGGCTCGCGATCGTCGGCCTGGAAACGGACGCTGTCCGCCAAGTGGCCGACGAAATTCCCGGCAACGTCGAGATACTCGCCCTGGCGGCCGATCTGACTCAGCAGGAAGACGTCGATCGGGTCATGCGGACCGTCGTCGAGCGGTTCGGCCGGCTCGACGTGTTGGTGAACGCCGTCGGCCGCACCGACCGCGGCAAAGTGCTCGACACGACGCCCGAGCAGTTTCGGAAGCTCTGGGACTTGAACTTCCTGACGGCCGTTCGATGCACGCGCGCCGCGGTGCCTCATTTGCTGAGACGCCAAGGACACATTGTGAACATCGGGTCGCTGGCCGCGAAAGTGGCGATACGATGGATGGGGGCATATCCCGCCACGAAGTTCGCCATGGCGGCCTATTCTCAGCAGTTGCGTCTCGAACTGGGGCCCAAGGGTGTTCATGTGATGCTGGTCTGTCCTGGCCCCGTGGCGAGGAAGGACGATCGTCTTTATCCGCTCGAAGGTCTAGAGGGTCTCCCGACTCGTGCGCGGCGACCGGGCGGAGGTGCGAAGACGCGAACGATCAATCCGCAGTGGCTTGCGAATGAGATTCTTCGCGCGTGCGAAGAGCGGCGAGCCGATCTGATCGTCCCCTTCAAGGCGCGGCTGCTGTTCGCCCTGTCCCAACTCTGGCCCGCGTTGGGCGACCGGATTCTACTTCGCAACACGTAGTGGTCGCACAGCATCCGCCCTACGTCCGGGCCGCCCGTGGCGAGCGGCCCAGACACAGAGGGTTTTATTCACGCCATTTACCGATTCCGTCGTCTCAGGAGCACCAAGCTCAGTCCGAGTAGTAAAGCGAAGACGCCGGGCTCCGGCACGTTTTGCAATCCTTCGGCGCGATGGTCGCCCCAGTTGGCCGCCAGAATCGAGGCGTCCATGGCGTTGACCGCGCCGTCGCGGTTGAAGTCGCCCATTGCCCAAGTCGCCCCCGACGTCAAGCCCCAGTTGGCCGCCATGAACTCCGCGTCGGCGGCGTCGACGATCAGATTGCCGTCGGCATCGCCGGGAATTTGGACGGGTGTGCCCACGATCAAGGCGAGGGCGTTGTTTTCGCCGCCGGCATAATCGTAGGCGTAATCGATCGACCAGCCGGGCAACAAGCCGGTCGTGGCGGTCGGGTTGCCCAACAGCGACGTGTAGGCGGCGAAAACGTACGTGCCGAGGGCCAGCGGGTCCGTCCCGAGGTTTTCGAAGCCGATCGTCCCGCCGGTCAGGTCAAGCTGGCCGGCGATGGTCAACAGGTCCATCGTTTCGGTGTCGCCGTTGTACTCAACGGCGAGCGTGCCGTTGAGGTCCACGTTTCCCGTGACGACCCCCGAGCCCATCAACGTGCCGGCGGCGTCGACGGTGACGTCGCTGGCGATCGAGCCGGCGACGTCCAGTCGGCCGGCGGCCACGGTGGTGTCGCCGGTGTACGAGTTTGCGCCGCCGAGAGTGAGACGGCCGTCGCCGAGTTTGGTAAGACCGCCGCCGGTGGACAGCGGATCTTGGGTCAGCGGAACGTTGATCGCGACGGCGTGGCCGTTCGTGTCGATCCTGGCGCCGCCGGCCTGGACGTTGACCAGGAACGTCGCGGCCGCGCCGGGATTGGTGATGAAGTCAGCGCTTGCGCCGGTGGCCTTGAGCGTGCCGCCGTTGAAATTCAAGATGGACGAAACCACCTCGAATCCCGCCCCCGAGTTGCCGTTGGTGATTCCCGGGGCCGCGAGGGTGCCGCCGCCGTTCAGGTCGATCCTTGCATTGGTGTCGACCTTCTGCCAAATCGGCAGTATGTCGTCGCCGAGATTGATCCGCTCACCCCAGCCGAGAATGACCGGCAGGTAGGAAGCGACCACGGCGTTGTCGGTCGGCGTGCCGTCGCCGACGTGGAGGATGCCCGTGCCACCCCAAGCGACCTCGAGTTCGTTGGCCGTGGTTTCCATTCTGGCGTTGTCGGAGAGGAAAGCCTCGCCCGCGCCGCCGCCGCGGAAGACGTTGCCGACGGAGATCCAGCTCGCGGCGGTGAGCACGCTGTCGCCCGTCATGCGGAGGGTGCCGTTGGCGTCCTGGTAGTTGCCGACGGCGACCGCGCCGGTGACCGTCGCGGTGGACGAGCCGTTCATGATCAATTCGGCCGCGATGCCGACTCCCGCCGAGCCGATATTGATGTGTCCTGCCCCCAGATGGGCGTTCTCGTTGAGCGTAACGGAGCCGGTCGCGTAATCTCCGTTGACAGCAATGTTGACTTCGCCCGCGGTAACGAGGGAGCTTGTGCCGTTCAACGTCGCCGTCGAATTCGCGTAGGCGCCCCAGCCGATGTCGACCGACGAGGCGGTGATCGAGGCCGAATCATGCATCGCGAGCGAGGCGTCGGAGTATTGCTCGCCGAAATTGAAGAAGTTCGAGAACTGGATCTTCGAGGCGTCGTTCATGACGATGTCCACATGATTGCGCTCGCTGGTGATCGGATCGGCGTACTGACCGCCGACGCGGCCGGACGTGCCGATGAACAAGGCGTTGTCGTTCATCGTGAGCGAGGCGGCGCCGCCGTATTGGGCGAAGGCCGCGTGGCCCATCGCCTTGAGCACGGCGTCGCCGTTGAGGGTGAGGCCGGCGGTGGCGCCGCTTCCACCCTCGACCTCGGGCGTTGCCATATTAATAGCGCCGGTCACGTCGTACTGAGTCGTGCCAGCGGAGCTGCTCAGTGTCAGGCCGCCTTCATGGATCGTCAAGGAGCTGCCCAGCGCGTTCGTGGCCGAGGGGCTTTTCAATTCGAGGTTGCCTGCCCCCTTCTTGATGAGCGATCCGCTCTTGGTGGCCACGGCACCGGCCATGGTCAAGGTCGCGTCGGGCGTGTTCACTTCGGCGGTCACCGCGCCGGCGATGGTCAGTCCGCGGTTGGTCGTTCCCGAGGCGCCGGTGTAGCGGAACAGGCCGCCGTGGACCACGTCTCCGAACTTGAGCGAGCCGCCGATGACAAGGTCTCCGGCCGCGCCGGTCCCGACACCCAGTGCTCCGGCGCTTCCTGCTTCGAGCGTGCCGGACTCCACGACGAGCGGCCCGGAAAAGCTGTTCCCCGCGTTCAATAGGGTCAATTTGCCCATGCCCCGCTTGAGGATGCCGTGTGCTCCGCTGATCGAACCGCCGAGCGTCAAGGTGTCGCCGTCCTGGGAGACCGTGATTCGGGTATCCTTGTTCATCACGATCGGAGCGCTCACGGTGTTCGAGCCGGCGACGTTGGTGATCTGCGTGTTTGCCGCAATGGTCGAATCCAAGGTCAGCGTGCTGGCGCCGGTCGGGCTCAGGTGAAATCCGCCGCCGTTGAAAATCAACGAACTCACCGTGGCGTCAGCGTCGAGGTTGACGGTTTCTCCCGAGCCTTGGAAATAGGCCCGTTTATCGGTCCCATTGGGCACGTAGCTCGTCCAGTTCCCAACACTGCTGAAGTTATTATCGAGTCCGCTACTGGTCCAGTAATTGTCCAGGCCGCCAAAATTGGCCGCGATGGAGTATCCGGTGTCGATCACTTGCATCGCCAGGGTATCGTAACTGTCATAGACTGGCAGGAACGAAAGGGTTCCGGTTTTGGTTGTGTAGTTGATGAGATTGTAGTAACCCGCGCTGGGCGTGTTGCCGAACAGGTCGATGACAACCGTGGCGCTATCGCCGGCGGCGGCCAGAGAACCGGTCGTCATGGAACTAATGCCGCCTCCGAATAACCCCGGCGTCGTCACAACGAAGTCCAGGTAGCTGCCGTCGGCCACGGTGAGTGCCGTCGTGTTAAGGCTGACGCCGCCCGTCGAGGTAATGTCGAAGATCGTGTTGGTCGTATCCCACCTGGCGGCCATGAGCTTCGCGCCGGCGGCCGTGGTGATCGGCCCCAGGTTGCCATACGCGGCCAAGGTTCCCGCGTTGATTTGGGTCGCGCCGGTGTAGGTGTTGGCGTCGCTGGCCAGGACCAACGTGCCCTCGCTGTTTTTGGTCAGCCCGCCGCCTCCGCCGCCGTCCAACAGCGGCGTCTTGATGACGACGTTGTAGCCGTTGCTGTCGATAATCGCCCCGCCGGCTTGGATATAGACGTTCCCCGCGGCGCCGCCTCCGTTGTAGATGAAGTCGTTGCGGTTCATGGTGGCTTTGAAAGTGCCACCGTTGAAGTTCAAGGCGCCGGTGCCGCCGCTGTAGCTCACGCGAATGCGAGGCGCGACCACCACGCCGCCACTGTTGATGTTGAGCGTTCCCTCGCCTCCGATGTAACCGAGAGTGATCAGGCCGGCGGTGTTCAGCGTTGCCGTGCCGTTGCCGTTGCCGACGGTGACGACGCCGTGGCCCGCGTTGAGATTGCCGATGATCGCGCCGGAGGACGACGTCGTCTTGACCGTGACGGTGGCGTTGTCGTTAATCGTCACGTAACCCCTTCCGCCGTCGCGCGGGTTCGTTGTGCCCGAGTAATTGGAGTCGCCCACGACGAAATAGGGACTGGTTCCGCCTGTCTCCACGGTGAACGAGGAGTCGTCATAGAGATTCAGGTAACCTCTGGAGTTGCTCCAAAGTCCGACGACGGAGTAGTCGCTCGACGTGAGGCTGGCGTTGTCATGCAGATTGAGCGTGCCCGTGGCGTAGTAGCCGGCCGTGGGAGCTCCAGTGGTGGAGTTGGCCACGGTCAGATTGACGACCGTCGCGCGTGTGCTGTCGTACATTTCCACTGTCCCGGTTCCCCTCAAGGCGTAGCCGATGGAGAGGTTCGCGGTGCTTAACGTCGAATCCGTGGCCAGATCGTCCCCGTACATCTTCAGCGTTCCCGTTCCCAGGGCGTTCACGCCCACGTACAGCGTGCCGGTAACGCTCCAATCGGAGGAGTTGTAGAGGGTCGCGTTTCCGATCGCCCCCGACCGGCCGACATAGCCTGTTCCCGTGACGCTCAGACTCGAATTGTTGTACATTTTGAGCGTTCCGTTGCTGCCCGTGCCGGTGCCGAAATAGGTTAGCCCGCCGGTGCTCATGATCGCCGAGCCGCTCAGGTCGACGGTGCCGGTTCCCCCGGCGTAGCCGATTCGAGATTCATTGGCGAAATTGGCCTGGGCCGTGCCGCTCAAGTACAACGTGCCGTTTCCGTACGTTCCGACGGCGGCGGGATCATCGTCATAGCCCACCGCCAAACCGGTGGCGGTGCCTGTCCCCGTGGCGTTGAGCACGCCGCCGGTCATGTTGTAGGCGCCGATGCCGCCCTGGAAGCCGACGCGCAGGCCGCCTGTTATGGTCAGCGCGCCCGCGGATTGTTCGACCGTTCCCGTGTTCGCCACGCCACCCGGCGCCAGGACGGCGGCATACAAGAATGCGGGCGAATTCAAAACGACGTCGGACGTGATCTGACACGTGCCGCCGTTGTTAACGCGCATGGAATCGTCCGTCGTGGGCGTCAGGGGATAGTCGGGATTCCAGTTGGCGGCCGTGTTGTAGTCGCCCGTGGTCCCGTCCCAATCGTAGTACGTTTGTCCGAACGCCGGCGCCGACGCCGCGCACGCCAAGAGACACAAAACACCGATGTTGAAAAACCGATTCATCGCCACAACCCTCATGCCAAAGTCGCCTAGTCGAATAACCTACGAAACGGGCCCCCTCATGTTGTCTTCTTCTCGGAACCGCCGGCGCAATGAGATGCCCAGCCGCATCGCGCGCGACGGGTATTACACGGGCCAAAGGCGGATCACCGGGGGTGACACTCGATCAATTGCGTGAGCATTCACCATGGAACGAACGAAGAACCTATCGCCCCGAGCCCCGGTGCATCCAAGCGGGATTAGTCAGCCAAGAGAAAGCACCGCGCGAGGTTATGTCCGAAGACGCTCCTATTGCCGTGACAGTTCTTCGCCGAAGAGAAAAGAGACGCAACATGAAATGAAGGGAGAGAATGTATGGGGATCAGGATAACGCAGCCCCAATACGTTCACCATAGTCACGGTCTACAAAAGCGCCAAGCGTCATTTTGGGGAATTGTGCCGTCAATGCCTCGCGACGGGTAACCCCCGCCATGCCCAAGACGGGGCAATCGGCGCGGTCGTATCGAATGCGCAATCATGATTTGCCTACTCAAAACACGGCGTCCCGGAGGCTTGGAGTTTATCTCAAAACGGGGACTGGCTCCCGGTTTATTGTCCATGGAATGGAACATAGCCGCTTGATGTAGGGCGCCTGTCCCCGTTTTGAGATAGGCTCTTAAACTCACGGCGTGTTTTCCGCTTCGCGGCGGCCTTGGGCGACGTTGATTCGCCCGGCGATCAGCCATCCCAGCACGAAGAAGACTAACAAGCTCAGCACAGCCCAGCGAGTGCTGCGCGAGGCCGGCCAGTCAGCGCTGTTGCCCGTCGCGATGATGGCCCCGAACAAAAACGTCCCAAGAAAACTGGTCGCCTTGCCCGACAGATTGAAAAACCCGAAGAATTCGGCCGTTCGCGCCGCGGGCGTCATGGCGCCCATGATCGCGCGGCTGACCGATTGGGTGCCGCCCATCACCAGGGCCAGGACGATTCCGAGGATCCAGAACTGCGATTTCGTCGTGATGAAAAAGGCCACGGTCACCAGCGCCACCCAAACGGCAAGGCAGCCCATCAACACACGCTTCTGGCCGAACCAATCCGCCAGCCAGCCAACGGTCATGGCGCCGGGTAACGCCACGAACTGGATCATGAGAATCAGGCTGATCAGTTCCTCGGGCTTGAACGCAAGCACATCTTTGGCAAAGAGCGAGGCCTGAGTGAGCACGGTCTGGATGCCGTCGTTGTAGAGCAAGAACCCGAGCAAGAACCACGCGAGCATACGATAACGTCGGACGTTCCGAAGGGTGCGTCCCACCTCGGAGACGGCCCCGGCGACGATCACGCCGAGGGGCGGGCGCTGCTCGGGCCGAGGGCCGCGATCGCGCACGATCAACAGGGTCGGCAGCGCAAAGAGGCCCCACCAAAGCCCCATCACCAGAATGCCCGCCCGAAGCTGGCTCGGCTCGTCGGGAAGACCGATCGCCGCTCCCTGTTTCATCAGTACGATCGCCACCACCAGGGCGAACGCTCCGCCAGGATAACCCAGCGCGTAGCCCCAGGCCGACACTCGGTTCATCGTCTTCTGGTCGGCGATTTCCGGGAGAAATCCATTATAGACCCCATGCGCGATCTCGTAAGCCAGACTGGCCAGGACGAACAGGCCGATGATGGGCCACGTGGCGGTCGAAGGCAAGGCCGCCATGAGTACACAGGCCACGGCGCCTCCCAGGGCAGTCGCCGCCAACCAGGTCCGCTTGTTGCGTCGCGCATCGGCCATGGCGCCGATGATGGGCGAGAGCACGGCCGCGACGAGCATCGACAGCGAAATACCCCACGCCCAAACAACTGGCCCCCAGTTGGGCGGCGAGATCAATTGGATGTAGAGCAAGAGGATCGTGATCGACAGCGTCGAATAGGCGCTCTCGGCCCAATCATATAGGGCCCACGCGAAAACTTCCGTTCGCGTCGCGCGACGTGGATTCTCGTCGAGATTGCTCATTCGATGCCTTGCCGGTCATGGGTGGCCCTTTTCCCGAAGGACGGCGCAACAGCGCTGGGCCATTATGACCGGCCTCCGCCGCCTGGGCAAGAGCAGTAGGCAGAGGGCGGCAGACAGAGGGCAGTAGATTTACCCCCTCGACTCTGGACTCTCAACTTTACGGCCCGTTGAGCTGATCCATCTGAAACACCTCGCCGCCGTCGATGGAGGCCAGTGCCTTGAAAACGCGGATGTCCACGTAGTCGCTGACGAAGTGGACCGATGCGTCGCACAAGGCCACGTGGCAGCCTCCCGCGTGAAAACTATTGACGCGCCAGGGGTCCATGACGCCGTTTGTGGGGCCGGGGTCGCTCGCGTCGTAGTTCCGCCAGCTATTCGGGGGCCAATCGAAATAGGCGTACGCGTGCAGATTCATAGCCCGAAATTCATATTTTGCATCGAAAGGGGGAACGTCGCTAGGAGGATATTGCATGTTGCGTCCCCACGTCTCCGCGAGCAAGGCGGTCCGCGACGCGCCGTCGGTGATGTCCGCCATCCTGGTCGACGAATCGTTATAGAACACGCCGTTCGTCGCGTTACAGTGCCACCAGTCATTCGGGGAAGTCCCGGGGTATTTAAATCCATCGTGATGCGGCAAATTAGAATACTCCACGTCGCCGGCGCAAGCGTAGTAGTGGACGATGCGCACCCGCGACCACCAATTCGTGAATCCGACGTAAGGGTCGCTAGGGCAAAGGAGGAACGAATACTTCTTTCGCGATATCAGCAGGTTGGGCTCCGTGACCGTCGCGTAAGGATCGTCAAGGTATCCCGGGTATTGAGGAATCGACGCCGCAGAGGTGCCCGTCTTGAAATTGAGCCGGTCGTAATCGGCCTGCTGTTCCATTTGGGGGAAAATGGCGTTCATCCAGATCCCGATGAATTGGTGCCAACGGCAATGTTCGTAAAAATCGGCGGCCGGTCCGGTCGAGTGGATCTCGCCCGGCGGGAAATGGCCGTGCGCGCTCTCGTAGTTGTTCATCGCCTTGGCCATTTGGGCCAGATTGTTCGTGCAATGGAGCCGCCGGGCCGCCTCACGGGCCTGTTGCACCGCCGGCAGCAGCATCGCGATCAGGACTCCGATGATGGCGATGACGACCAGAAGCTCGACGAGCGTAAAGCCTCGTTCAGGTTTTCCCGGACGCACCATTCTCGCGGCTCCTCGATTTGCCTAATTCGCGGCCCCAAGTTGTCACGACGGCGAGCGTCGCTAGTGTAGTGCGTCAGCCAGATGGAACATTATTCTGGGTGTGCCACTGGCTCTGCCAGTGTCGTGTTTTCCACGTTCTTCCAGCACTGGCAAAGCCAGTGGCACACAAACAACGGCCAAAAATACGATCCAAGAACTCTG